>JACMLL010000044.1 GCA_014379635.1 Candidatus Saccharimonadota bacterium | reverse complement strand
ATATTGGATTTTGGTTTTTGTACTGAATGAGTAATCAGGAAGATTACTATTATACCCACAACTCCAATAGCTACGTAAATGAGCAATTGTTTATTTGCTTCTGCCGCTTCTGCTGATTCTCGTTCTTCTATTTCTTCCGCCGCTGCAATTTTTGAGTCTAATTCATATTGTTGTATATCACCTTGATTCTGCATGTTATCAAGCTTTGCTTCTCGGTACTCCTGTTCTGACATGTAATAATCACTCTGAGCATAAGCGGAGTACCCTAGTAATGAAGTTGCTAATAGGGAAAAAACTAATGCTAAGTATATTTTTCTCATTGGCATAAGTATACCAGTTCTTAACTAAGCAGGTTATCTGAAAGTCTGAACATTTTGTTTAGCTCATATAGCTTATAAATATCAAACATGTTACCATCCGCAGTTAGTAATACGTCTGATATGCGGCACCAAATAAAGAATCGACCTTCTGGTCGGTTTTTTATTTGGTATGCGCGAGACGCAAACTCTCGACCTCTTCAAAGATAGTAATTGTCGAAAGCTCAACTCCCCAGCCTCCAGGCTGCGAGAGTTCTTGAGTCTCTTCACTCGCACCAAGATAAAAGCTTCGGATATAGCCGGAGCTTTTATCTTGGTTACGAATGTAAAAAATATTACTGTCTTTTAATTCATTTTTTATATAATTGCAGCACATACCAATGAACGGGAGGGTTGGGCAACGGTAGAGTACGCAACTTTAAAAAAGGAGGTAGATAAAATGGCTAAATATGTTGATGGATTTGTGCTTGTAGTACCTAAAGGTAAAGAAGCTGAATACGAGAAAATGGCCGAAATGGGGCGTGATTCCTGGATGAAGTACGGCGCGCTTCAATACTTCGAATGCAGAGGGGATGATCTTAAGCAGCAAGAAATGGGTGACGAAAAATCACGAGCTTTTGCGGAAATGGCTGGCACAAGTGATGATGAAAATGTATGGTTTTCTTTTATAGTTTTTAACTCGAAAGAGCATCGTGATGAAGTAAACAAAAAAGTTATGGATGAAATGAATGAAAAAGCCGAGGAACAAAGCGATTTTTCAATGCCAGTCGATATGAAGAAGATGGCATACGGCGGGTTTGAGGTGGCAGTTGAAGGATAAAGTCGGAAATACATCTATTGTAACTCCCGACTATGTAGCTGTTATAATAAGGTTATGACAGAACAGCCGGACAACACGAATACGTATCAATGCGCAGAATGCGGGTTGCATTTTCACGATGAGGCAGTGGCGCTACAATGTGCCAGTTGGTGTAAAGAGTACAAAAGCTGCAATCTGGACATTACAAAACTGTCGGTTGAACGAACAACTAGCATTTAGTATTAATTATTTATGTCATATACTATACATATGGCATTCGAAGATTTTCAGCAAAAAGACAGCGTCGTTATCGTCTATACAGGTGAGGGTAAAGGCAAGACCAGTGCAAGTCTTGGTCTTATGTCCCGAGCGCTTGGTACGGGCTGGAAAGTTGCTTTCGTCCAGTTTATTAAACTTTGGGACGTGGGCGAGCATCAATTTATACGTGATATTATGCCTGTCTATGACGACAAGCTAGCTTTCTACAAAGGAGGTCTCGGTTTTTTTCAAGCGGGCGAACTCAGTGCCAAAGCCACCAAAACAGAACATATCGCCGAAGCCAAGCGAACCTACGAGTTTGCCCTGAAGGCGGCCACGACCGGTGACTATCAATTAGTTATTTGTGATGAAATCAACAATGCTGTTCATGACGGGTTGCTGACGGTGGCTGATCTAGAGGCACTTATCGATAAAAAACATCCGAATACGAGCCTCTGTTTGACTGGTCGAGATTTTCCACCATCACTTCTAAAAAAAGTCGATATCGCCACCGATATGACGAAGCTAAAGCACCATTTTGACGACAAGTTCATCGCGAACAAGGGCATTGACTACTAAATCATCACAGTGGCAGCATCGAACTGAAACCAATTAAATAGCGGCTAAAGTTTTAGCCGCTATTTATCTGCCTTGGTTCAGTAGCGTTAGCTATTGATTAACACTTACTAAAGCCACACAGTTCGCATTTTTGGCAACCTTCGATAAAACGAAGACTGGCCGAGCCACATTCTGGGCAAATATCTGTTAGCTTGCTGGCCGCAGGAGCTTCCCATAGTGGAATGGTCTCGCTTTGAGCTGAATCACTCTCGGCAGGTACGAGCTTGATTTTTGTGGCTTGATGTTGCTCGATAACTTTTGCGACCGCATCAGCGAGTGAGCGAACTCGATCCACACCGAAACCAGTCGAACTTGAGCCACCAATACCACGTAATTGCGATATAACCTTTTGAGCGACTTGGTCGGATGAATAGTCGGACGGAATTCGGAAGGTGAGTGAAATCAATCGTCCGATTGCCTCGGCGTCAGCCGTAATATCCGATCCTGCTCGACCGACATTAATGAAGACCTCAAAGATATTGCCGTCTGCATCTTCATTGATTGAAATGAAGGCCGTACCGAGTGGTGTGGTGACTTTGTGCGTGCGACCACCCAGAACGTTTGGTCGTGGTTTTAAATTGATCGGGACGCTTGGAGGTAACTCCACTGCTTCTACTTTAGCGCCAGACAGTTTATCGTAGTACGATGACTCTTTTTTCACTTCAAGCACCTGTTTTTCACGACTTCCGTCTCGGTAGATTGTAATACCTCGGCAGCCGGTCTCATGTGCCATCAAATAAGCATCTCGAACGTCCTTTATGGTTGCCTCGTTTGAAAAGTTAATTGTTTTAGAAATAGCATTGTCGACGTATTCCTGAAAAGCAGCTTGGATTTTCAAGTGCCATTGAGGGCTAATGTCACTCGCAACAACGAAAGTCTTTTTTAAGTCATCGGGCATCGAATCCATATTTTGAATTGATCCGCCGTTGCTTTGAATTTGTTCTAACAATTCCTCAGAGTATAGTCCGCGTTCTTTCAAAACATCTACAAAGTAAGGACTGGTCTGGAAGATACGCTTACCTTCGATAGTATTTTTGGCGTAGGTAAGAGCGAATAGTGGTTCACAACCGCTCGAAGCGTCGGCCAGCATAGCGATAGTACCAGTTGGGGCAATAGTAGTTCGTGCGCCATTACGGGGACTTATCTGGTCCGCGTGGTCGTAGATTGAACCCTCGTATGCCGGAAATACACCGCGCTTTGATGCTAAGTCTACGGATGCCGCATCTGCCTCTTGTTGGATAAACTTCATAACCCGCCGGGCCATTTCGACACCTTCATCGGTGTTGTAGCCAATATTCATCGCCAGTAGCGCATCGGCGAAGCCCATTATCCCGAGGCCAATTCGACGTATTTGACGCGTCATAACCCGCACTTTATCGATAGGGTATTCATTCATGTCGAGCACGTTATCTAAAAAGTGAACTGATTGGTGCGTTGTTTTGCGTAAGGCTTCCCAGCTAAAATCGTCATCTTCAACGAAAAGAGCCAAGTTAATACTTCCGAGTGTACAGGCATCATATGGTAGCAACGGCTGCTCACCGCATGGGTTAGTTGCTTCGATTTGGCCAAGTTGTGGTGTCGGATTAGCCCGTGAATCGTTTATTCGATCGATAAAAATCATACCAGGATCACCGTACTGCCAAGCGAGGCGGGTGATTAGGTCAAAGACTTTCTTGGCGTTTAGTCGACCCATTTCTCCAAGGTTGCGAGGATTAATCAGAGGGTAGCCATACCCAGGTGTGCTTTCTTGGCACCACTCTTGGAGCTTGGCGACAGCAGCGTCGAGTCGTACTTGTTTTAAGTCCATGTCGCGAGTTTGATGTGCTTCGCGAACTTCAGCAACCAGACTGTCAAAGTCAAAACCATTTTCATAGTCGTCTGGCAGTAGTTGCGCGTCGATAGCGACTTGGTCAAAGAATTCTTTAGTCGTTGTTACCGAAATATTAAAGTTTGTGAGCGAGAATTCATCGAGCTTATAAATAGAAAACAGCAAAATATCAGGATGGTTATAGTGCAGAATTCCCATATTTGCGCCTCGTCTGACGCCACCTTGGCGAACTGACGAGGTAATATCGTTGTACATCTGCATAAATGAGATTGGCCCAGTTGTTGTGCCGCCAGAAGACGATAGCCTATCGTTTTTTGGACGTAATCGAGAAAATGAGAACCCAGTACCGCCACCAGATTTGTGAATCATCGCCATATCAGTGGCAGATTCTAAAATTCCAATCAGGCTATCGGGTACAGGCAAGACAAAACAAGCCGATAACTGTTGGCCGGGCTTAGCGGTGTTAAGGAGTGTTGGCGTATTTGGTAAAAACTTACGCGTCGCCATCAGTTTGTAGAACTTAGTTGCGGTTGCCAGGTGGGTTCTGTCGGTCCCGCCGTATAAGCGATCGGCGGTTGCGATATTGTAAGCAACACGCCAAAACATTTCTTTGGGAGTTTCGATTGGATTACCATCTGCGTCACGTCGCGCATAACGGGTACTGCCGATATACCAAGCATTTTTACTTAATTTTGGCTCAGCCAATGTAGCTGGTACCGCTGGAATTTCACGTCCGATTTTGTATAATGCGGCGAGTTTATCGGCCTCATCAAGGACTATCATATTTTGTGTGGTCTCTTTCATCTCTACTCCTCTTATTCCCCATATGTTGTGTATGAATGGTAGTATAGACGCTACATGTTGTGTATGTCAACATTAATTGTTATGCTAATTAGTATAAATAGTTCGAAAGGGGAAATATGAAATCAACAACTAAAAGTACATACGCGCAAGACGTTTTGGGGTCAAAAAAAATTGTCTTACTTGATGTGTGGGCACCATGGTGTGCGCCGTGCCGTGGCATGGAGCCTGTTTTGGAGATTGTCAAAGAAGAGACGAAAAACTGGGCTGAAATCGTCAAACTAGATGCCTCTGTAGAGATGGATTTAGTCCAAGAGCTTGGGGTTAGCGGCCTTCCGACCTATTTGGTATACAAGAATGGCCAGATAGTAAACTCTAAGGTAGGAGCCACCTCCAAGATGAATCTCGTGAATCTAATGTCACAAGCGGCTTAGCAACTAACAAATCTGTTTCTTTGTCTGCTATAATGATGCCGTGATGGCGCGTTGACGGAACGGTTACGTGGAGCTCTGCAAAAGCTTATAAATGGGTTCGACTCCCATACGTGCCTCCATAAGAATGCGCGGATGGTGGAATTTGGTAGACACGAGAGACTTAAAATCTCTTGGCCTCACGGTCGTGCGGGTTCAAGTCCCGCTCTGCGCACCAACTAAAAGCAGTCCTTATCTTCGGATGCAGGGCTGTTTTTAGTTGCTTAATTTGCTATAATTAAATCGTAAGAACTTAATGTATAAGGGGATATAATGACAGCATTCTGGATTATCTTGGCAATTGTTGTAGTCGTAGTACTATTTCTGTGGGTCAGTTACAACGCATTAGTGACACTGAAGATTCGCGTAGACGAAGCTTGGAGTGACATCACGGTTCAACTGAAACGACGCTTGGACCTGATTCCAAACCTAGTCGAAACAGTCAAAGGCTACGCTAGTCACGAAAGCGGCGTATTTCAGGCAGTCACTGAAGCACGTGCAAACGCGCTCAATGCCCAAGGTGTTAAAGAGACGGCTGCAGCCGAAAATCAATTCGAAGGCGCTCTCAAAAGCCTCTTTGCTGTTGCCGAAGCTTACCCTGACCTAAAAGCGAGTCAAAATTTTTCCGAACTCCAAACAGAGCTGGTTGATACCGAAGACAAAATTCAAGCCTCACGTCGCTTTTATAACGGTGGTGTACGCGATCTTAATACAAAAATTCAAACCTTTCCTAGTAATGTGATTGCAGGTATGTTTGGATTTAAGAACCGTGACTTCTTTGAACTCGGAGAAGCTGAGCAAGCCCAAGCCGAAAAACCAGTCAACGTAAAATTCTAATAGACAGGTAGCTAAAATGTATAAAGCAATTGCTGCTAACAAACGCAACACACTTTTGATAATGGCAGTCTTTGTAGCTATCATCAGTGCAATTGGCTGGGCGGTAAGTTATGCCTATGGCAACACGAGCATTACATATATCGTGATTGCCGGGGCGGCACTTTACGCTGTAACTCAGTATTTCTTGGCAAGCAAGTTGGCGGTTGCGATGACAGGCGCAGTGCAGATTGAGAAACGAGATAATCCACGACTCTATCGAATTGTCGAAAACTTGGCGATTACACTCGGCATCCCAACCCCAAAGGTATATGTCATTGAGGATCCTGCGTTTAACGCGTTTGCAACGGGGCGTGACCCAAAGCACGCCATCGTCGCCGCAACGACTGGCCTCATTGAAGCTATGGACGATAACGAGCTTGAGGCCGTGATGGCCCACGAGATGGGACACGTTCAAAACTATGATATTAGAGTTAGTATGATTGCGTTTGGACTGGTGAGTGCAATCGGACTACTGTCAGATATTGTCCTGCGCATGATGTTTTTCGGCGGTGACCGTCGTGAGAATAATACGCAGCCCATCGTATTGATTATTGGTCTTGTCGTTGTTATCCTCGCGCCAATCGTGGCGATCATTGTACAAATGGCGGTTAGTCGTCAGCGTGAATACCTGGCTGACGCAACCGGAGCCATGACAACTCGCCATCCAGAGGCGCTCGCAACTGCACTTGAAAAGCTGCAACAAAATAATCAACCTATGAAACGCCAGAGTACATCGACTGCACATTTATTTTTTTCAAACCCCTTAAGATCAGGTTTTTTTAGTAAGTTATTCAGCAGTCACCCTCCATTACCAGATCGTATTGCGCGTTTGCGTGCGAATGCAAACAAGTTCTAACTACTTATATGGCCTAAATTGTATGACCACAAAAAAGAAACTTCCGAAAAAGCTAAATTATTTTAATCACGCTCGTTTGGGTATAAAAAATATATTTAGTCGGTTGCGTCGTGCCAGTCAAAAATACCTAAGTCGTCGTCCGCACCGCAGTTTCAAGCAGACACGACGTCGTGACTATACGCGCTCACTGACACTGCCTGGTTATTGGGCTTTCACGGCGCATGTTTACCGAACTTTACGAGAAAGTCGTCGGACGTTCCTTTTATTGGCGCTTCTTAGCGCAATTTTGACGGTGATTATGGTAGGCACCGCCTCTCAGGACACCTATACAACGCTTACCGACACTCTCCGACAAACGGGAACTGACGTTTTTCAGGGTAACCTTGGGGAGTTAGGTAAAGCAGGGTTATTGTTTGTAACAGCTGCCACAGGAGGGCTTTCTCAGACACTTACCGAAGTCCAACAAGTCTACGCTGGCTTGATTGCTCTCCTGACATGGTTGGTAACTGTCTGGCTGCTTCGTAATCTGCTGGCTGGGCACAAGGTTAGGCTGCGTGATGGGCTATATAATGCAGCGGCTCCGTTGCTTTCTACCTTTATTATTGCGCTGGTGCTTGTTGTGCAGCTGTTGCCACTTGCCCTCGCCTTAATCGGGTATTCTGCAGCAGTTGCGTCGGGTTTGCTGTCTGGTGGCGTTGAGGCGATGTTGTTCTGGCTTGTCGCTGGCCTGCTTGGCTTGTTGTCTCTCTACTGGATTACCAGCACACTCGTTGCGTTAGTAGTTGTGACATTGCCCGGTATGTATCCTCTCCGGGCGCTGCAGACAGCCGGCGACCTTGTAATCGGTCGCCGGGTCCGTATTTTGCTTCGACTTGCGTGGATGATGTTTGTAGTTCTGTTAGCGTGGGTGCTGGTGATGATTCCAGTTATTTTATTTGATACTTGGCTCAAAGGTTTGTGGCCGTCGCTTCAGGGGATTCCGATTATTCCATTTGTTTTGCTCGTCTTGAGTTCGCTTACAATTGTCTGGTCGGCAAGTTACATCTATCTGTTATATCGAAAGGTGGTGGCTGATGACGCACAACCTGCCTAGCCAGCGTATCGTGGAGCTTCGGCGTCTTTTGGCATCGTATAGCTACCACTATCACGTTCTTGATAATTCAATAATAGACGATGCGGTTTACGATAGCCTTTTTGGCGAATTAAAAAAACTTGAGTCTCAGTATCCAGAGCTTATCACACCCGATAGCCCAACGCAGCGTGTGGGTAGCGAACTGTTGGGGGGATTTAAAAAAGTTACACATAGTACACGGATGTTGAGCCTGAATGACGTGTTCGACCAAGCAGAGGTAGAGGCTTGGCTCAAACGAATTGATAAGTTGTTACCAGGTCGTAAACACGAGTTTTTTGCGGATATCAAAATGGATGGTCTGGCCTGTGCACTTGTCTATGAGAATGGCGTCTTAATACAAGCGATTACCAGGGGTGATAGCTTTATTGGAGAAGACGTGACGGCCAATGTTCGGACGATTAAAAACGTCCCATTAAAACTTATTGCACCATCACCCTCTGATTCAAGTTTGCAAGGCCAGGCCTTGCAAAATATAAGTAAGTTTTTAGTCGGTCGAACAGAAATTCGTGGTGAAATTGTGATGTTGAAGAAAGATTTTGCAATCTTGAACGAGAAACGGGAAAAAGCTGGTTTGCCGTCATTTGCTAATCCACGCAATTTAGCAGCTGGGACAATTCGACAACTTGACCCAAAGCTTGTCTCTGAGCGTCCGTTGTCTTTTAGGGCTTACGATTTACTACGCGACAATCCCCAGGATGTACCGACGAACAGTTTTGCTTACGAGGCAATTAGGGCCCTTGGTATTGTCGCTAACCTCCAAGCCTCAACTTTTACGTCACTCAGTAGTGTAATGCAATTTGTCAACGAGTGGGACTCTAAACGTAATACACTACCATTTAATACCGACGGGCTAGTCGTTAAGGTGAACGACCGCGAGCAATACGTTGAGCTCGGTGTTGTTGGCAAGCAGCCACGGGCGGCAGTCGCCTATAAATATGCTGCCGAGAAAGCAACGACGGTCGTCAAAGATATTGTTATCAGCATCGGTCGGACAGGTGCTGCTACGCCTGTCGCCGTGTTTGATCCGGTTGTAGTAGCAGGGACCACTGTTCGGCATGCAAGTCTTCACAATGCCGATGAGATTTCTCGTCTGGATGTTCGTTTGGGTGATACGGTGGTTATCTTTAAGGCTGGTGATATTATTCCACAGGTACAAAGCGTCGTTCTCGAACTTCGCCCACAGGAATCTCAACCGATCAGCTATGAACAACTATTAGCCGAGCAGTATCCAGAGCTTCAATTTGAACGACAAGGCGATGACGTCGTGTACCGAGTAAAGGGTGCTAGTAGTGACTTGATGCTAAAGCGTGCCATCCAGTACTATGCTTCCAAAAGCGCCCTTGATATTGATACGCTTGGTGAAAAAAACGTGGTGGCGCTGGTTGATGCCGGCCTGGCGAAAGACTTAGCGGACATCTATGCGCTGACTGTTGATGACCTCCTGAAACTTGATCGCTTCGCTGGCGTATCCGCTAATAAATTAATTGGGGCTATTGCCAACAAAAAAACTCCACCGCTTGAGAAGTTCATTTTGGGACTCGGTATCCGCCATGTCGGCACTCAAACGGCAATTGATCTGGCAAATACATTCGAGACTATCAATAGGCTGCAACAAGCGTCTATCGAGCAACTCGAAGCGGTCGATGGGATTGGTAAAGTCGTGGCCGAATCTATCATCGCTTGGTTTGCCGATCCGGATAATGAAGCGCTGATTGAAAAGTTTGCAAGTCTTGATGTCGCGCCATTTTACCAGAAAAAAACCGGTAGATTAGTTGGTAAAAACTTCGTGATTACCGGCTCACTTGACTCTAT
>JACMLL010000004.1 GCA_014379635.1 Candidatus Saccharimonadota bacterium | reverse complement strand
GGCTATGATTACAAAGGAAGAGTTCGAAATTGCATCCAGAATTGCAAAAGGACAAAAAGCTCGCTTCACAATCAACAGACATAACCCAGACTTCCCTATGAACGGCATGCTTTGTCAAAAATGCTTTATCGAAAGCGACATCACAAAAGGAAAGTTGACTGGATACCGAAGTCATAATGGTAAAAGTGCAACGCCGAGGAAATACTACAAGCGATATCATTGCAGAAATTGCATGAGCGCAGTAAAGCAAGATGACTTACACAATATGGTCTCTGCTCTACTAAGTAAGTGCACCCTTGACCCTGCGCTCAAACAGGACCTCATTGATAGCTTACGCAAGGCATGGGCTGAAGTAGAGGAAAACTCGCTACAGCTAATTACTCGTCTAAAAACAAAGCTGATCTTAGCGGAAGAACAAAAGATGCGCCTAGTTATGTCACTGGCCGACAATCCCGACCTTAAAGCAGATTTATATGAGGCAATAAATCTAAAAAAAGAAGAAATCAATATCATTAAGGACGAGCTTGAAAAAGCGCAAGATATCGAAAGTGATTTTAATAAGTTCGTAGTATTTTCACTAGATTTTGTTGATAATCTAAAGTCGGAATGGTGGACACTGGACCATGACGACAGATTGAGGTGCGAACAGTTACTTTTCCCACGGCTCTTAAGGCTCAGTGGAAATAAAAAAGTTAGCACCCCTGAAATTAGTATAATTTACAGATATCAAGCAACCAAAAAGACACCCGTAGGTGCCTTGATTGATAATTCTGGAGGGCCAGCCGAGACTTGAACTCGGGACACCCTGCTTAAGAGGCAGGTGCTCTAACCAGCTGAGCTACTGGCCCGTATTTATTGTATTGAATGTGAAAGGTACTGGCTTTTGCAGAGCTTATTGCCAAAACGGTTAGAGCACCTGGTGCTTATCATTTCTCTCAGACAGACGATCTGTCTGGACAGCTGAGCGACTGGCCTGTTTACAAAAATTGATTGTACACTATTACCCCTGTTGACACAAGATGGCTATCTTATCAATTTGGCTTTAATTATAACTTAAACACTGAAGATTGTTATAATAAATGATTAGCATGACTGCAAAAAAAATTAAATCAGTAAAAGATTTTGGTGGTAGCGGAAACGTTATTATACTTCTGCACGGGTTTTTATCTTCTTCAAAATACTGGAATCATCTACAGCCATCACTTACGGATGAGGGGTACCGAGTTATAGCGATTGATTTATTGGGGTTTGGAAACGCTCCAAAGCCGAGATACTCAACCTATAGCTACCAAGAGCATATTGCTCACCTTGATGTTGTATTTGAACAGCTAAAGCTCGATAAGCCTTTTATCTTAATTGGGCATTCCATGGGTGCGCTTCTGGCAACAAGATATGCCGTCTTGCATCCCGATAGAGTAAGTTCATTAGCACTTTTACACCCTCCGCTATATAAGGACATCGAAGAAACTCGAAAATCATTAAGGCAGACTGGCAGGCTTTATCGGTTTTTACTTGATTCAAAATATCGACATTTCGGATGGGCGTTGATTAAAACTTTCGCATTTTATCATATTGCCAAGCATAGCCAGATATCACGCGAACGTTCAATGAAGAACGTCATAGAGGTATCGGAAATATTCGGAGATTTAGAAAAAGTTGAGACAAAAACGCTACTACTTATGGGCCTAAAAGATAGGCCCGAGTACAATGTTAATATTAAAACAGCTCAGCTCAGTAATTCGGTTAAAGTAATTACAAAAAACGTTTCTCACCACTCTCCCGCTAAAAAGCCTTTGATAATACAAAAAACTATTCTTGATTTTATTAGTCAATAATTTCACCTGGTACACCCGGACGGATATCGGCTTCGCTGGACAGCGAAAGCCTCCTCCGTTCATTCGCGAAAAAATGTAAACACTTTTTCTCTTCACTCACTACGCCGAACCTGCGGTTCGGATTCGCTTCGCAAATCTACCAAAATAATAAACTCATCAATGATGAGTTTATTATTTTGGTACACCCGGACGGATTCGAACCGCCGACCCTCTGTTCCGAAGACAGATGCTCTAATCCACTGAGCTACGGGTGCATATCAGAGGTAATTATACCACGCATGACAATCTTGAGCTATAATGTTGGCATATGGACATTCACACAAACATTCCACTCAAAAATTTTACAACCATGAAGCTGGGCGGAAACGCACGTTTTATGACAGAAGTGCACACACCCGAAGATGTTGTTACGGTATATCGTAACGCTAAAGCGCAATCGCTGCCCGTTTTTATACTCGGAGGTGGCAGCAATGTTATAGCTAGGGACGAAGGCTTCGCAGGTATCGTCATTCGTATGCGTATTCCGGGTTTTGATATTATTGCCGACGGTCTAAATTCAACAACTATACGCGTCGGGGCAGGCGAAAACTGGGACGAAACAGTCAAGCGAACCGTTGACATGCGCTTATCAGGCATCGAAGCCCTGTCGGCTATTCCAGGAACAGCCGGGGCCTCTCCTGTCCAGAACGTCGGTGCTTACGGCCAAGAGATTGCCGACACCCTTGAATCGCTTGTCGCCTACGATACCGAAAACGATACCTTCGTGACATTGCAAAAGGCCGACTGTGGATTTTCTTATCGAAACAGCATCTTTCGTGGCGATCAGATGGGGCGTTACATCATTACGTCGATTACTCTCACCCTTTCCAAAACAAACCCCCAGCCACCTTTTTATGATGCCCTGCAAACATATTTCGACGAACATAGCATAAATATTTTTACGCAAGATATCGTGCGAAAAGCTGTGATTGATATTCGTACCAATAAACTCCCCGATCCCGACGTTTTTCCAAACACTGGATCATTCTTTAAAAACGCCATAGTCGAAGATTGGCAGCTCAACGACCTCCGTATGATTAACTCGGATATTCCCATCTATGACATGGGTGATGGACGCTTTAAAGTTCCGACTGGCTGGCTGATCGAGAAAACTGGTCTGAAAGGCACAGTCCTCCACGGCATTAAAATTCATGACAAAAATGCTTTGGTACTTATTAACGAATCGGCCACGAGTTATCGTAACCTGGCGGATGCGCGCGACGAAATCATCGGAGCTGTTCGCGACAAGTTCAAGATACAGATAGAACAAGAGCCGCTCGAGATCTAAAACACTTGCGATTTGATACCAAAACTCTTATGCTATAGGGTATGTACCGTCGAGGGTTTACTGTCGTTGAATTAATTATTGTCATTACTATTATGGGCATTCTGCTCCTACTGGGAGTAGTCAACGTACGCGGCACTCAGGTCAACGGACGCGACGACGAACGCAAGGCCGACATTGAAGCGATTGCGTTGAATCTTGAAACCTTCTACTCGTCCGGTACCGAAGGCAGTATCACCGTCGGACGCTACCCATCAACAGCAATTGTCGGCCAAGAAATAACGCTCTTGCGCGACATAGATCCAAAATCCTTGGCCACGCCCGGAGCCGCGAATTCATCACTTGTCGCGACGACTAACGCCATACAAACTACCGCTGGCGTATTGCCCCAGCCGGCAATTAGCCAGTACGTTTACCAGCCTCTGCAAACGGCCGGTACGCTATGCACCACCGAAGCCCAGGAATGTCGAAAATTTAATCTTTACTACAGGCTTGAAGGTGACAACACAGTCTACTTAGCAACGAGTAAAAACCAATGATTAATCGGAACCAACAATCAGGTTTTACCGCTGTCGAGTTATTAATTACTCTGTTCGTGGCGGCAGCTTTCCTAGTATCGGGATATCAACTCTATAACCTGATTATCAAAGACAGCGGACAGACTCGAGCAGAAGCTCGGGCCAGTAATGTCGCCTACGATTATCTACGCCGTTATTCGGCAACAGCTGCTAGCCCCTGCGCGGTCGCTACTCCTCTTAATAATTACGCGGACACCGTGACTGGTCTTAGTGCTGTTAAAGTTACCGTTGCAATTACTTGCCCTTATGCGATCTTAACAAACGTTTCAAAAGTTAGCGTTACGGTGCTATACAACACACCACAACAAACCATGAAGTATTCGACCTATGTTAATAAATAATTCCTATCGCCGCGCACCCAGCCATGGTTTTACCATTGTCGAGATGCTTGTTATTGCCCCGATTGTTATCCTGACTATCGGAATATTCGTAACCGTTATTGTTAGTATCACGGGCGAGGTATTGGCATCGCGCAGCTCTAACGTTCTGGCGTACAGTATCCAAGATGCACTGAACCGGATCGAAGAAGACGTCAAATCTAGTACGACGTTCCTTGAAGCCAATCATATTACCCCTCTCACTTCACCCCAGGGGTATAACGATGGCACGGACAATTTTTCAAATGTCGACGCCGGAGGTAAGGGCAATATGCTCATCCTCAACGCCCAGGCAACAACGGGAAACCCGCTTGCGACTACCAGTAGACCAGTATATCTCGACGATCAACCCAACGACTGCCTCAGTACGAAGTTTAACCAAAATACTCCGATGACGATGAACGTTGTTTACTTTATAAAGGATACTAAGCTATGGCGGCGAACTATCACACCATCAAATTATTTGACTGCCGGTGGCTGCGGTATAGTACCATGGCAACAGCCAAGTTGTACGACTGTCGCTGGTCCGTTTTGCAAGGCCCAAGATGCGCTCTTGGTAGATGGAGTAACAGCCAGCGATTTTGTGGTGCAGTACTTTAATACGGCAGACGAGACAGTGGCTAATAGTACGGCGAGTAACGCGGGCGCAACTGCAGGCGACCGTTACACAGCACTGCAAACGACAACGACTGTCGGCGTTACTATTAATGCCACCAAGGCAGTTGCCGGACGGGACGTGAGTCAAAGTGGCACGATTCGAGCGACTATTGATACGTCCGCCACCACACCAATCTTAGTCGACACAGTTGTAAACACTCCTGTACCGTCATGGAATAGTCTTTCGCTGCAAAATAACTGGTACAATTACAATAATACTTTCGCGACCGGCGCCTATCTAAAGACGAATGATAGCATGGTCGTATTAAAAGGCCTACTTACTCGAACAGGAACGGCCGTGTCGGGCGAGACTATCGGCACGCTGCCTGTTGGCTATCGACCCTCGGAACAGCTTATTTTTCAGACAGGCACGAATCCAGGCGTTGCCTCACGTGTCGACATCTACCCCGATGGTACGATAAAGTTTATCATAGGCAGCGGCGGTTGGCTGGGACTTGACGGTATAAACTTCTTACCCGCAACCTCTCCCTATACGTTCAATCCGCTTACACCCCTACTCAACGGCTGGTTGGTTTACGGTTCACCACCTTGGGCGGCACCGGCTTACGCAATCGACGCCAGCGGGCGAGTACACACCAAAGGCCTGGTAGGGGGAGGGGTAAACAGTGGAGACACACCTGTAACCACTCTACCGGTTGGCGTTCGACCTGCTAGTCACGAGCTTATTAGCGTAGACAACTCTAACGCCAACGGGTTGATTGGTATTGATTCTGGAGGTACCATCACAGCAAGAGCTAGTGGTAACAGCTATTTATCGCTCCAAGCGATGTTCTACCCATCAAGCTACGCTGGATGGACCACCCCAGTACTACAAAATGGCTGGGTTGCTTTTCCCGGCTGGTCGACACCACGCTACACAAAATCAGCCGACGGAATGGTTGTCGTTAAAGGCCTCATCCAATCCGGAACCACTACTAGTGGAACGGTACTTACAACGCTTCCACCAGGTTATCGGCCCAATGAACGACTATTAATGGGTATTTCATCACAGAATGTCTTTGGACGAGTTGATGTTCTTCCGAGCGGCGAGATTATTGCAGTCGTAATACCAATTGCTAACGGTTGGATATCCCTCGACTCGGTTGCCTTTATGGCCGAGCAGTAATTAAAACTACTTGTGTTTAAAATACCAAACACGTATCATACAAGCATACAATAATTAATAGGGGGCATTAGGACATGGTTCTTAATCAAATGAAAAACATCAAACGAAATGACGGTTTTACTATCGTTGAACTCTTGATTGTTATCGTTGTCATCGGTATCTTAGCTGCAATCACGATTGTTTCTTATAGCGGTATCACGGCGCGAGCGAATACAACAAAGGCACAAACCAACGCGGCTAGCGCACAAAAAGTCGCCGAAGCATATAATGCCGACGCTGGATATTACCCACCTACGCTTGCTGCTTTTACTTCAGGATTTGGTGCAAACCCTTCGAGTAAATTGCCCTCTGGTAT
>JACMLL010000043.1 GCA_014379635.1 Candidatus Saccharimonadota bacterium | reverse complement strand
GAAGCATAGCGCCAAAAATGGCGTCGTTCAAGTAATCTATAAATAAAGTTGTGTATCATACTGTTTATGTTTCTGCTTTTCTCTATTAGACCACAGATTGTCCCTCGTTCGCAAGTGTTATACTGGTCACATGAATATTTACTTTTCCGGTATTGGCGGCGTCGGCCTGGGGCCGTTGGCTGAAATTGCCCTTGACGCTGGCTATAGCGTGGTGGGGTCAGACCGCGAGGCAAGCCTCATGACAGAGAAGCTGCAGGCCCGCGGCATTCAGGTCAATCTCGGCCAAGATGGAAGCTTCCTGCGGGCGAGCCATGACGCCCAGCCGATTGATTGGTTCGTCTATACCGCTGCTTTATCCCCAACTCACCCCGAACTGATACTGGCCAAGCAGCTTGGTGTCAAAGTCGCCAAGCGCGACGAGCTGTTAGCCCATATTATTAGCGAAAAAAACCTGAAGCTCATCGCGGTAGCTGGTACACACGGTAAAACAACCACAACGGGTATGTTTGTCTGGGCACTGCAGCAGCTCAAGGTGCCAGTCAGTTATTCGATTGGAACGACTATTGGTTTTGGGCCGAGCGGCCAGTTTGACCCTCAAAGCGAGTATTTTGTGTACGAATGTGACGAATTTGATCGCAACTTTTTGCATTTTTCACCGTATCTGTCGATTATTACCTCGCTTGACTATGATCATCCCGATACCTACCCGACAAAAGCCGACTACCTTGAGGCTTTTGCTCAATTTGCCTCGCACAGTCAACAGGTGTTCGCCTGGAACGACCAACAGGCCGAAGTGTTTAACGGGCTTTCCCAAGTCAGTTGGCTCGACCCTTCCCAAATCAACCAGGCGATTGGCGTCAGTGGCCTCTATAACCGCCGTAACGCCACGTTGGTGCAAACAGCGCTCAAATACCTCGGTTTTAACCAACAGACCGATAGCGTCATCTCATGCTTCCCTGGCACCGATCGGCGGTTTGAGAAGCTAGCCGAGAACTTATACAGCGACTATGGTCACCATCCAGTCGAAATTGCCGCCACCTTACAGCTGGCCCGTGAGGTATCGGACCACGTCGTGCTGATATACCAGCCTCATCAGAACGTTCGACAGCACGAAATCCGCGGTGACTACACCAATCAATTTGAGCTGGCCGAAGAAATATACTGGCTCCCCACCTACCTCTCGCGCGAGGATCCAAGGCTCGCAATCCTAAAACCGGAAGAATTAATTCAAAACATCATTAACAAAGAGCACGTCCATGTCGCTGATTTTAACGATGAACTATGGGATATCATTCAGGCAGCCCGCGACCAGGGAAAGTTAGTAGTAGGAATGGGTGCCGGTGCGATTGACGGCTGGTTGCGGGAAAAGCTCGCCGCTTAACGAAGCCGCTCAATCGTACCATTGACCTTTATACGAAGCATTTGTGAGGCGGTACCATCAGTTACTTCACCGCCTTCAACGTAAAAATCAATATCATCACCAAAATAAGCAGCTGCTCGTTCAATAGTTTCGGCAGGTGGTTTTCCCTGCGGATTGGCACTCGGCGCAATTAATGGACCAGTTTGAGCCAGTAGAGTTTGGAGCCAGGTAGCATCAGGGAGACGATAGGCCACACTACTATTTCCTCGTTCAATCCAATAAGGTGCGGTGCTACTAGGCAGAACGACACTGACCTTACCGGGCCAGACTGTTTCCAAAAACCGCCTCGTCTCCTCACTTGGTCTATCGAATAATTGTTGCTGGGTAGCCACCAGAACAATCGGTGATTTGTCACCATCGCGACTCTTTGATGCGTAGACTCGTTCCACGGCCGCTTGGTTGTCCGCACGGCAAACAAGTCCGTACAACGTATCGGTTCGCAACACTCCAATCTTGCCAGCCATTAGCCAATCGACAATTTCTGGCAAATCTGACTCAAAAAAAATCTTCATAATTACCTATTCAGCCGTTATAGGCGAGCTGATTTCGAGAACATCCGGATTCAACGGATCGCCACTAAACGCACTAACAGCTTTCGCCTTCAAAGCTTGCTTGTTGTACAGCGAGTTAAATTCGTCCAAGGCAGCTTTATCGAGTTGCCCAAAAGACGCATAATTTTCAAAATCACGATCATCGTTGACGGCTTGGCCACTGACAGCGCGATAGCCAGGGCGGCTGAGGTCAAGCTGGGCGGCCCCGCTGCTAGCGTAAAGTGCCATACTAATCCCGACCAGAAACAAGGCAATCGTTATTGTGATGGCGATAAGCAACAAAAACCGATGCTTATCCCAAAACGATAAGTGCATATCGGTTACTTCGCTGTGCTCGTCCATTATTTATTGCCTCTGTTGGTTTTGTTAAAATTAGTCGCAAAAACGTCAAAGGCTGCTTTGTAGTCGTTAATGTACTGATGAAGTTTCACCACGTCGGCGTAAACCTGAGCCCGATTAGTTCTGGCCGCCGCGACGGCATCATAAAAAGAAACGGGCTCCTTCAAACAGCTGAGGTTTAGTGCAGTCGCCAGCTGAACCTCGTAACTTTTGTAATCGTCGCGAAAAGCTGTTAAGGCCGTCCCATAACTCTGGGCGACCGTCGTCAGATCCTTAACGTCAAACCGGTTACTATCGGCCCGACTGTTAAAACGGGTCATCAGTTTTGTCGACATTGATTCATACAGTTGTCCCCTGTTCACGCGCAGCAAAGCATCGCTGGCATGGAGTTGGTTAAGCGTGTTTTTTGCGCTGACGCAACTGCTCCGGATACGCGCAATTTGCTCGTCAGTTATGGACAACTCTTGGGCCGAAACAATACTAAACAGTGCGACGGGCAGCAATATCGCGGCAAAAAAACATAGAGTTAAGGATTTGGTTGAAATGCGCATGTCATCCCATTATCCAACGAAGGGGGCTATTTGGTCAAATGGAGTTGGCCACGACTACGCTCCACCAGGCCGTCTCGTATTAAATCTTTCAAGGCGGTGGCGAAACGATTGTCAGCCTCAAGCTGTGTTCTTAAAACAACTTCAGTCGTGTCGCCTCTGGTAAGTAGGCGAATAATCTGACCGCGAACCTCACGCATACTGCCTTTGAATGGAGATTGTTTTTTATAATGCAAACTTTTAGCAACACGTCCAGATCCCTGGCGTTTCAAGTAGCTGCCATAATCCATCAGTGCCCAGTACCACTGCCGTGGCTGGGTTTCATCGAGCGTGGCGCGGACAACCTGACGGAGCGCGTGGTCATTGACGCTCGTGGCGTCTTCAAAAAAATGATGAAAATACACACTGCGGATGTTTGTCTCCACAAAGACAACCGGCTGATTAAAACTATAGGCAAGCACGGCGGCAGCCGTATTGGGGCCAATTCCTGGGAGGCTGACCAATTCCGCTTGAATAGAGGGGACAACGCCATCGAAATCAGTGACAATTTTTTTGGCCGCCTGGTGGAGATACTTGGCTCGACGGTTGTACCCGAGGCCGCTCCACAAAACTAAAACCTCAGCCAACGAGGCCGATGCCAAGGCGAAGACATCGGGAAAGCGCTTAATAAAGGCGTTGAATTTTGGAACTACCCGTTCGACCTGAGTTTGCTGCAACATGAACTCACTTACCAGCACAAAATAAGGGTCGGTTGTATCTCTCCACGGCATAGCGCGGTACAGTTCGCGACCCATTTGCCAGATAAATGCTTGAAAATCAATCGTATTCACCTCTTTTAGTATAACGGCGTATAATAAAACTATGACAACATACGTACTAGCAGGAGGATGTTTTTGGTGTTTAGACGCTATTTATCGGCAATTGCAAGGCGTAACTGAAGTGGTCTCGGGCTATTCGGGTGGTTACACCGATGAACCAACCTATCAACAAGTCACCTCTGGCGATACTCGACACGCCGAGGCGGTACAGGTCACTTTTGATGAGGCGGTCATCCCAAAAGAAGTCGTTCTTAATCTTTTCTTTCTGATTCACAACCCGACCACCCTTAATCAGCAGGGTGCCGATGAGGGCACCCAATATCGGTCGGTGATGCTTCACGCCGACAAAACCCAAGAGGCGGACTTTGAAGCCGCGCGTCAACGCGCCAAAAGCCGCTGGGGTAACAATATCGTGACCGAACTGACCCCACTTGATGCATTTTATCCGGCCGAAGACGAGCATCAAGATTATTTTACGAAACATCCGGGCAATGGCTATTGTTCGATTGTTATTACGCCAAAAATTATTAAAGCACGGGCCAAGTACGCCCAGTGGTTTAAGGAGGTATAGGCCATGAAACTGACTAAATACGAACACGCTTGTTTTACACTCGAGACAGCTGGCCAAGTGCTCGTAGTTGATCCAGGCAACTTCACTAAGGATTTTGTGGTCACGGATAATATCGCGGTAATTGTCGTAACTCATGAGCATGCCGACCATTTCGACCCCGATACACTGATGGCGATATATGATAAAAATCCTAATGCAGTCTTCGTGTCGCTACCCGGCGTTGTCGACAAAATGCCTGGCCACAAATCGCATGCCGTTCTTCCGGGCGACAAAATAGAAATAGGGCCTTTTGTGCTCAGATTCTTTGGCGGTAAACACGCCCTTATCCATATCACGCTACCATTAATCGATAATCTTGGAGTTCTGATCAACGATGCAGTGTACTATCCAGGGGACTCATTTACACTGCCTAATACACCTGTCGACGTTCTAGCACTCCCAGTGGGAGGCCCTTGGCTCAAGATGAGTGAAACTATGGATTTCCTGACTGCTATCAAGCCGCTGCTAGTCTTCCCTACGCACGACGCCGTGCTGTCAAACATCGGAAAAGCACTCCCCGACCACCTATTGCCAGAAATTGCCAAAAAGGTTGGTGCCGAATATAAACGTATCGACGGCTTGTCAATTACGGTTTAAGACGACATGATACCCGAAACCGCCACTACCGCCACTACCGCCAACCTTAACCTTGCCACTAAACACCTGTCAAATCGCGACCCTATCCTGGCAGTCATAATCGAAGGCGCCGGCGTTGCAACGATAACACCCCACAAAAACTACTACCAGGAGTTGGTCGAGAGTATTATTTCTCAACAACTGAGCGTTAAAGCCGCGGCAACTATTCTGAAACGATTCGTTGGATTGTTTAGCAGTAGTGGCTTCCCAACGCCGGATCAGATTCTTGAAAAAGATATCGAAGCGCTACGAAAGGTCGGATTATCACGCCAAAAAGCTGGCTATATTCAGGATCTAGCCAGGAAAGTACTGGACGGCACAATCCGCTTTAATCATCTTGATGGCCTGTCAAACGAGGCAGTTATTGCCGAACTGACTCAGATAAAGGGTGTCGGCTTGTGGACTGTTCATATGTTTTTGATGTTTTGCATGGGACGCTTGGACGTCTTGCCTGTAGGTGATCTAGGAATAAAAAACGGTATTAAGCAACTTTATGGCCTCGCAAACTTGCCGACAGCAGACGTTATTGAACGAATTGCATTGGAAAATAACTGGCATCCCTACGAGTCAATTGCTAGTTGGTACGTCTGGCAGTCGATTGATAACAAACCGCTGTTATAGATTCTGCAGCTGGTCGAGGCCTGGCACTGAACCGCCCGTAGGGATAAGCTTCTCAAGTCCACCACTTTGCATTAACTCCGTCACAAGTGGATAGAGGATATAAAACAGAGATACGCCAGACAACACTACCGTAGCGCCGACGACGAGACCAAAGATGAGCGTCGTATTACCCGCAAATTTCTTGTAGCGTGCGGCCTCGAGCATTTCGTTGCCCTGTTTATCGCGCATTGCGCCGGACATAATCACCGCCAGGTCAATAATTACCCACATACCGAATCCACCAAGCGTCAATAATTTTAAAATACCCGTCCAGACTTTGCCAAGATAGAACCGATCAATGCCAAATATTCCCCACATAAAACTCAGAAAAAATACCGCCAAAAAATGCCGTTGCGGATGAGTTGGAGTAATTGGCTGGGGCTGAACTTCAAGGGTGGACTGTTCGGGTTGCATAAGCTTGATTATACGTTAGGAGTCCGCTTAATCAAAGATACGATATAGCTTGAAAAAATACTCAGACACAACACGATAGTCGTCAGATGGCCAATGCTATAAATTCGGTGATTATGGGCGCCACTTATATAAGTGTATTTGGCGTGCACAATTGGGTCGTACAAAGCTCGAACGACGTGTGTCCGTGAGGTGGCAATCTTTGGTAAAGAATCAACGAGGCGGCGAATTGACTCATCAAAGGCTGGTGCTTTTTGCAGCGTGTGCGGAGATACTTGAATCGCTGGATTATTAACACCACCAATCGTTATCAGCCGGTGAAGCATCGAAACCTGAGCCGCCACGTTAATTGCCAGACTCCCACCAGCACTTTCACCAATCAGTGACACGGCGTATCCCTTATTTTGCGCTCGCTTGACGCTTTCGATCACGCGCCGTTGCTTTTCGTCATATGGCTTCCCGTCGTACCAACACATTGGCACTAGTTCAGTTTTAACACCCCATATTCGCCAACCTTTGAGTGCGAGCCGGCGAGCATCATCATAATCATCTCCAAGCCCAGGAACGTAAATGATGTAGTGCTTCATTAGGAAATATTGCCTATGGAGTCAACCGATTAATATCACGCGGGAAGAGAGTAGCTTCTTTGACGTTGGCGAGACCGATTGTCTTTTGAACCAAGCGGTCAATACCAAAACCACAGCCGCCATGTTGCGGAAGTCCAAACTTAAATGCCTGAAGGTAATACTTAAAACCTTCGTGTCCAATATCAAGACCAGCGCTTTTCATCTGTTCAACCATTTTTTCATAGTTATTTTCACGCAGTGGCACCGTCGAGATCTCGAGGCCTCGGAACAAGAGGTCGCCCCACAGAACAGTCGCGTCTTCGACGTCAAGTTTGTGGTAGAATTTAGCCGCCTCAATAGGGAAACGGATGGCGTATACCAAGTCGGTCCCCAACTGCTTGCGGGCGTAGTCGCTAATCCAGCGCTCTTCGTCAGGGATAAGATCCTTCTCCTTCGTTGTGTCGGTTTTTGTTGCCTTGGTGTACATCTCGTGAATCTGAGCAATCGTAAAACGCGGCACCTTGCCGTCTTCGGCTAATTTCAGTTCGGGGGCATTCAGCGATCGCAGGTCATCGGCGTGTTCGTCATAGACGCGGCGCAGCGTGTACTGCGTCATATCACCCACCATATCGAGCACTTCGTCGTGATCGGCCACAAAACCCATCTCGATATCGAGCATGGTCAGTTCGGTTAAGTGACGCGTGGTAGCACTTGGTTCGGCTCGGTAAGAATGACCAATTTCATAGACGCGTTCAAAAGCACCAACCATAATCTGCTTATAAAACTGGGGGCTTTGAGCGAGCGTGGCCGTTTTTCCAAAATAATCGAGCTTGAAGACTTCCGCACCGCCTTCGGTTGGTTCAGCCAGCAGTTTTGGGGTATCGATTTCAATAAATTCATGGTCATTCAGGAAGGCACGAATGTATCTGGTCAGGTCGGCACGAATCTTGAAGATTTTTTGTTCTTGGAGGTTACGAATGTTCAGTACTCGATGTTCAAATAGGGTATCAAGGTGTTCTGATTTATGAGAGATTGGCTTGTCGATTTCAATCGGTGACTCTTCGGTCACTGGAACGTCAACCTCGACTATGACGTCGTGCAACTCGGCGCCACCTGGAGCGCGCTCGTCAGCAACAACCATGCCAGTCAGCGCCAAAACCGTTCCTGTTTGCAGGCCACGCAGCTTTTCGAGTTCATCCTTGTTATCAATGAGGGTCTGAACAACGCCACTGCGATCCCTAATGGTAATAAAATTAAGGCCACCTAGTAAACGCTTTTTGTGGAGCCAGCCGCGGACGGTGACTGTTTCGTCAATTTTACTTGCTACTTCTCGGACTAATGTTCTTGTCATAATTACTCTTTATTGTATCACCGCCACCCCTATAAAGCTAGACGTCTTGGCGTTTTTCGGGATGGTTATTACTGCGCGGATTACGAAGCGCGACTGTTCGCAGATCGTCATGGGCATCAAATTCGTCAATTATTTTGCGGCCAAGCAGGGCTTCAATGACATCTTCCAGCGCCAATAACCCCACCGTTTCGCGGAATTCATTGACCACTACAAACAGATGGTGATGGGTACGTAAAAATGCCGCCAGAGCGTGCTGCAGCGTTTGGTCCTCGCGGATATAAAAGACGCGTGGCTCCATCGCTTTCTCGGCAGTCACCGAGCGCTTTATATCAAGCGCCAGCAAACTTTGCAGGTGCAGAATACCCACAACGTGATCAATGTCACCATCAATGACTGGCAAGCGACTATGACCCGTTTTGTGCAACTCGTCCAGTGTCAAAGGACCCAAAAACTCCGACTTTTTAATGCTATCGATGACACTACGCGGCGTCATGATAGTACTGACTAATTGTTCGTTAAAAGACAGGCTGTTTACGATCAGTTTCTTTTCGTCTGGGGACAGAATTGTGCCTGATTGGGATACCAGGTGCTGCAGGTCCTCGCGCGAATCAATGCCGCGAGATATATCCTGTGTTTCTCGAGGAACACTTCGAAGTAATTTAAAGATATTCGGGTGCGCTGAAATAAAAGTTAATAAATGGGGCTCGAGGCGGCCGTATAATTGCGACGACCATCGCTGGATAATCGCCAGACGGGCAATTGCCCCGTACTCTAATGCGACGACCACGGCGATGAGTGTCCCAAAAAGCCAGTCAAACGTCGTAACGCTTAACAGAACAACCACAACCAACAAAAGAGCGCTTATGACGCGTTGCAGGGAAATGACATCAGGAATCAGCTGCTCGCGCCGCAAGGTTGCCTGTGCCTGACTATCACCAGCTCGATTACGACGCTCAAGCTCGAAGCTACCGAGTGGGGTTCGAGGCGGCCGTATTCCAGATACGATAAGCAGTTTCAGGAAGACAACAACAGTTAGTACGACGAGAAACGTAAACATTATAGGTCTATTGTACATCAGTTACGCTGTGAGCTAGTACAATTGTTTGCTACAATTACTATGGTAGTAATGAGGAGTAATTAGGTGAGTAAAAAAACATGGATTATATTTATAATTTTGGTCGTCGGACTCTTAGCAGCGCTTGTCGTGTCGTCGCGAAATGCAAGTCCCAAAATTGATATTAGCTCAATCAACGCAAATAGCATCCAACCAGCCTCAGCGGCAAATGGTAATATTGCCGAACATGTTTTTGGTAAAGCCGACAGTAAAGTAGTCCTGGTTGAGTACGGCGACTTCCAATGTCCTGCTTGTGGTGTTGCATATCCACGAATCAAAGCAATCACCGAGGCGTACAAGGATGAACTCGGTTTTGTATTCCGTAACTTCCCCCTTATGGCCATCCACGCTAACGCAAAAGCGGCTGCTGCCACCGTTGAAGCCGCTGGCTTACAGGGTAAGTATTGGGAAATGTATAACATGATCTACCAGAACCAGAAAGCATGGTCTAACCTGTCAGGAACCGAAAGAACGGGTGTATTTGTTGGCTACGCAGCTGCCCTTGGTCTCGACGAAGCAAAGTTTGAGACCGACCTAACCAATCCTGCTATTGCCAAAAAGATTTCATTTGATCAAACAATTGGCAAAAAAATAGGCGCTGATGCAACTCCTACCTTTTACCTGAACGGAGTTAAGCTAACCAACGAAGTCTGGGGAGACGATGCTAAGCTTAAGGCTGCTATCGACAGCGAGTTTAAGAAAGCCGGTATCACCCCACCCACAACCATTAAGTAGGTAATGTAGTAAAAAAGCAAAAACACCCCGGTGCCTTGGGGTGTTTTCTTGTTTTGGTAAGTCTCGCGAGAGACTTGGATTTTTAGTCAAACGACTCTACTGTGCAATATACAGTTGCCATTCGGCAGGCACCACATCCACGGCTATCATTTTGCGTCGAGACGACACAAATTCGATGGCTATTGGCATGTGATCTATACTCCTTGTACTACGTACAGCCTCACGCACTTCGACCTTTAAAAATGTAGTGTTGGCGCAAGGCACATCATTTATACTACCAAAAAGACACCCACACGTCAAGACCGCGCTATGTTAATAACGCTATTGCTTATATTCTAGAACACTTCTGACGCATGCGCAAGTGTATTTATTGATAAAGTGCACGAATTATAAAAAGCATGAATATTTCTATCAATCCGGTACGGTTTTTTAATGACCCTCTTCCAAGTATTTGCGTAGTCGTTCTGTGTGTAAAATATAGGTTTTACGCGAATAGCTAATGAGTTGTTTGACTTCAAGTTTCTTCAGTTCAATATTAGTCGTCTCGCGTGTCAAGCCCAAAGAGTTCGCAATTTCCTGCTGAGTTACTGATAGTTTTAGCCGTGAATTATAGGGGCGTAACAGCACACCGAATTGATCGGCCATATGCAGCAGTGTCTGTGCTATTTTATCGCTCGCCCGCGTCTGCCCGAGCGCGCTCACCCGTGCATAATTTGATATAAGTAAAATAGTTATCCGCGCCAGGCGTTTTTGCATCACCTCGATGTCCGAAGATAGATAACTAAGGTATTCATACCTCGGTACAAGCCTGATAGTGCAGGTGGTAAAAGCTTCATAAAAATAGTTCGATCGCTCGACAATACCCAGCGAGAACCCCACAGGAAAATCTTCTTCTTCGCGGGCAATGTTAACCAGTCGCTCATCACCACTTGCGGTAATCGTGTAAACTTTGACAAGACCTGATTCTATCACATACATATCCTTAGGAATTTCGTCCTTAAGAAGAATCGTTTCGCCCTTCCTAAAAGTCCGAGAAGGATATTTCGCTATAAACTGTTGGAAGCTGCCCATAACCACAGGTACCTCACTTAATTACATACATGACTTGCATGTTGGTATACGTCTACTATACATAAGATAGTGAATATATGATAGTAGCTAGGAAGCTAGTGCACCAAACCGTCGAGAGATAAGTGGCCAGAGACTACGGATTGTTGCCCCAAGTAGCAACACAGCGCCCAGCACTGTCGCTGCTGTTATAGAAGCACTGGTTGGGAGATTGGATGTGCTGCTTTTGCTACTAGCTGACGCGGTGCTTGCTCCTGCCACGGCTGACTTTTGGACAACTGGAGGCTGGCTGTTTGTATTGTCAGTACTGCTTGCCGCTATCAGGTTCGAAGTCCCCGAGGATGACCCTTGAGCGGTTGATTTGGGAATAAATTGTACCGCCTGAGGCTGCTGCGAAGCACTGGTATTTGACGTTCCCGAAGTGCTACCAGCTAATGGCTGTAGATTGCCTCGCTCGGTATCAACCCCAAAACTACCAAGCCAACTTCCAAACACATTGATAAACAAAACACCGAACCAGCCAGACAGAGCAAGGTTACTTTGACTCATATTCAAAATATTAGCCGATGCCGTCGCATTACCGCTTGTGGCATCACCGGCCCTCGTATTCATTGTGACAGCAGCATCACCCGACTGCGAGGCTAATGTAACGTTATTAGTTATCTGGTTATTTGTTTGGGCGGTAATTGTTCCGTCCAGGTTGACAGTCGTATTTTGCTCGACGCCATTACCGACCGCTGCCGCGGTGCTGCCCATTGGGGCATCGACAATCAGACCGACCCATTTACCCAGCACGTTCACGAATACCAACAGACTGTTGCTGGCTACAATTTCATGTCCCGTAAGATTTAGAATAACAACGTTGGTTGCTGCCGATCCGCTGGTTGCGTCACCGGCGTTCGTATTTTTAGCAACTGTTGCCGTACCGCTAGCCGCGCTCAGATTGACGTTATTAGCAATCGTATCGGTGTTTGCGATATTAGCATTTAATGTTTGGTTAACCGTTGTCGAACTATTGTTACCGAGTAATTCAGCGAGGAAGTCGGGCGCAATCAAAATATCACCATCCAGGTTGCCGTAAATATTGATAATTCCCATAAAAGATTGATTTGCGGCAATACTTGAATTGATTATGTTCATAATATTAGCAACGGCATTTGCCGATCCGCTGGTTGCGTCGCCGGCGTTCGTGTTTCTATCCACCGTTGCCGTACCGCTGGTCGCATTTAGATTAACGTCATTGATAATCTGATTATTAGTATCGAAGTTGGCTGTCGCGTTCGCCGACACATCAGTTGTGACGCTGGGATTGAGGGCAGACTGCAGTAGCATCGCCCCGAGTATCATTGGATACAGCAGTATGTCACCATGAACATCACCGGATATATTGGAAACAAAATTTGCAATGCCGGCTGCACCGCTTGCCACAGATGAATTAATCGTGTTCATAATGGTTTCAGAAACAGCGGCATCACCACTGGTAGCATTGCCGGCAGTCGTATTAGAGCTGACAGCCGCATTACCGGTTAGTGCGGTCGAGCCTATGGTATTTCCAATCGTATTATTCGTTAGTGCGGTCGTATTACTGGTACCGTTAAGCGCGTTAGTGATATTCGCATCCCCCGACAGAGACTGCCCTATCGTGCTCATCGTACTCGTACTCGGTGCACCGTCGGTCGGTATCTCGGTAGCCGTTGGCGCACTCGCAGGAGACGTCAACGGCACAGGGCCAGGTGTCGTTTTTGGACCTGTCGGTAAAATTGGACCTGGTGTCGATACTGGTCTATACTGCCCGCTTGCAGTGTCGTATTGCCAACTATCGCTATTCCAGTGCTTGGTTGTCGGATCATACGTATAGACTGGTTTAGGGTCTGGAGCGGGAGTGGATACAGCAGGTGTGGTGGCGCTGGTAGCCGGACTGTCTATCGCTGCGGGAACTGCCTCTGCAAATGTCGCCACAGGATACGCACCGATCAGGAGAATAGTAAGTACATAGGACAGAACCGCCTGAATACGTTTCTTGAATTCTTGCATACCCTACTCCTCCTTTGCTTTAAATTATCATAATGTCTTGGTCCGGGAGAGCGCGTTAGGCTTCGCTCTCCCGATTGTTTGGCTACTTCACGCGTTAGTTAGAAACGTTGTAAGTAGTAGAGGTAGTGTTCCTGTTCTCGGCGTCACCGCTAGTGGCATCACCACCGGTTGTATTATTCGTTACCTTAGCTTCACCAGAAGTTGCCGTCTGTTTATTGGTGTTCTCGACATGAAGGTAATTGTCGTTGTTAATAGTCACTTTACTGGTGACCTTGTTGACTACCTCGTTGTCAGATTCAGGACCAGTCTCTTCAATAGAAGAGTTGCCGTTGTTGTTGCCATCACCAAACCCGTTCATTAACGCAGACGAAGAAGCCGCGTTATTGACGGTTATCGACGTAGTCGACGAGTTTGCGTTTGAAGCAGACCCTGTTTCCGCATCACCACCAGTCGTGTTATTCCTCGTGGTGGCATCACCCGAGTCCGCATCCTGGTCATTGTCGTTGGTCACCTTAAGTGTGTTATCGTTCCATACTTTGAGACGTTGCGAAGTGCTGTTCCTAATCTCATTTTCAGAATCGAATCCTGTATTCTCAATCGAACCGCTCTGAGCGCTCGTCAAAGCCGCGAAGCCTATCACAAATCCGAGCGATGTTGCTACAGCCCCTAATGTTTTTTTTGCTTTCATAATGTACCTCCTCTGTGTTATTAATATCTATTTCGGGTGTTCGCCCGAGCTGGAGAGACACTGTGTATCTCTCCGGATCGTCCGACCACAACTTGTGGTGATGCTGTCAAAGAACCTATTGGGTACTGCTTTCGATATCGCTATCTATCTCGGACGTCGAATTGAACTGAATATTGGTAGATGAATTATTGCTGGTACTGCCAGCCGAGTTGTTATCAACAGAAATATCAACCGTTGTCGTGCCGTTATCGTCTTGGATTACTTTGTGAGTCGTACCTGTTTGCGGAACTGGCACTTGTCGGCCATTGATGTTGACGCTTGTCTTAATTGGAGATGAGGCAGGCGTATCGTCGTTTTGGATAATCGATTGGACGTTAGTGCTGCTGGTCGAGCTATCGTTACGGGTAGAGGCCGGGATCGAAGGTGCAGCCTGTTGTAGATTCTCAGACGTAGCCCGAGACGTTGGTTGTGTGGCGTTAACATAATACCAATCAATAATTATGACAAATACTATAAGCAAAATAGGTAACAGTACCATTCGGTGGGATTTAACCCAAGTTGTCGCGGTCAGTGCATCACCTGCTATCTTCACCTCTTTTCCTCCTCGCATTCGCTATACTTTACACAGTGAACTTAAGGGAATAATAGGGCATAATAAAGTAGGCGTATATTAAAATTCTCACACAAAAGAAAATTAGCTAAAGTGTTGCTAAGGTGATAAAAAATTAATTATATTTACAGCTTACGTTCAGCTAACCAGGTACCTTGACGGTGAACCAATGTCTGTCCAAAAGCGGCTAAAGCGACTGCTCGTACTATTCTCATCACCGCGTATATAACGAGCTGAGCATAGAGCAAGAAATACAACGCTGGCAGGCAAAAAGTAAGTCTGATTTTCTCAAAAACCTTTGATGCCTCGTCGGATAACACGGCCGCAAGCAGCCAGATAGTAAGAATCAGCCAGCTCAGGATAAGTAAACTACTGCTTTGGAGAGTGGCAGCGATATAAAAAAAGTAGGCCAGCAAGAATAGTGCCGGGGCGAGAGCCCCCCACCACATGATTGGGAACGACAGAAAGGCCGACCGAGGTTGCGGCATTGGCATCGTTGCCACTACCAGGCTACCTTCGTAACGGCAGGAAACATCCATCACTTTTGGACCACCTTGTTGCTGCATAAAAACTAAGCTGCTATACATAACATTCGACTCTCCGGTTCTGACATGCCAAATAGACAACAGCGAAGCGGCTTTTGCATACATGTTCTGACTCAGGCCCGCAAAACGTAGCCACAGCAAATTGATGCTTTGAGCCTCCTTGATGTGTCCGTTCAGTTGCAAGACGCTCAAAGTATCGTCGGCGACGAACCGGGCAGCACATTCCT
>JACMLL010000042.1 GCA_014379635.1 Candidatus Saccharimonadota bacterium | reverse complement strand
TTCAACGTTCTCGATCATAGCGATATATATCTATAAGTGCGTTGGCGACGACTGGTGCTTCATGGCGAATTAACGAACGAGTGACTAACAAAACATCAGCGTTGCGTTTTTTGGCAATCTTACCCAAGAATTCGCCTCCGATTGCTTTGTAGTGAGCCTTTTTCAAAACGCCGCTATCGACCTTTGTCAGGTAAGCTTTTTCTTGTTTATAGCGAGACGCGACGCCCCGAGTTGGCTTTTGCTCGTTATAAAGAACATAATCCAAAAAGTCCCCACCGGCGAATCTTTCAATTTCGGCAACGTGATCGCTGACTGTAAAACTAGAGGTTTGTCCGTCTTTTGTGACAAGATTCGATACATATACCTTAAGGGCTTTCGTCCGCCGCAGCGCATCACCAATGCCATCTATTACCAGCAGTGGCCCTAACGACGTGTAAAGATCACCGGGGGCAATAACAATCATGTCAGCCTGTTCAATTGCCTTGATGGCGGTGGGATTAGCGGTCGGATTCGGGGTCAGTGATAAATGCGCCCGACGCGGATCATAACGAAAATAATTGGCATCAATCACTCGTTCACCGTGCAAGATCAAGCTCGCCTCTGGCCATTCCATCTTGAGTCGAACGTTATCGAGGGTAGCTGGAATAACCGTACCGTTGACGCGCAGGATTTCTGAGGCGGTTTCAACCGCTTCACTAAAACTACCGCTTACTTTTTCGAGTGCGGTCAGTAGAATATTGCCAAACGAGTGGCCCCCAAGTGTACCCTCTTCAAATCTATAGTCAAACAGATCTCGTATTTTTGGCGAGTCACTGAGGGCGACTAAACACTGCCGCACGTCCCCAGGGGGCAGTGTGCCGAGCTCATCTCGCAAAACACCGGTACTCCCACCATCATCAGCCATGTTAACAATTGCGGCCAATTGTTTCGTGTGGTCTTTTAGGGCCGCCAAAAGCGTAAAACTTCCCGTACCTCCACCTATGACAGCAATTTTTATGTCATTTTCTACAAACGGCTCATTCATTGCTTGCTACTGCACACCTCGTATTTTTTTAATAACACGCCCAAACCAGTGGGCGCTCGGTCGTAGCGTCCGCTCACCCGTCCTGTAGTCAACAGCGGCCAGTCCAAACCGTGGCCACTTGCCGTTGGCCCACTCAAAGTTATCCATTAAACTCCAATGTAAATAACCCTGAAGTTGCACTCCGTTAGCTATCGCTTTTTGCATACCGATAAGTGTTTGTGTAATCCACCACTGACGTTGGCTATCATCGGCATCAGCCAGCCCATTTTCGGTAATTATTATTGGAATTTTATATTTACCATGGAGTCGCTCCAAGGTATACTGAATATCTGCTGGGTGTAGATCCCAATTTAAGTCACTGAGCTTCTGATCGGGGTTATGAATTCGGTAGCCATAGACTCGGTTACTAAAATAATAATTAACTCCTAAAAAATCACAATGCTTGATAACTTTTTTTATAAAATAATCATCTTGAACGTATTGCATTACTGCCGCACTCAGACGACTCAGCCATGCATTATCACCCGGATAAAAGAAGTTTGAATTTTTAGCAATTGAAACCTTGTAACGTCGATTTAGTCGATGGATAGCCTTTGCAGATTGACGGTGTGCGTAAGCCAAATTGTTGATAACTCTCCACCACTTGTACCGATCACGCACAGCAGGTGGCCAAGTCTGGTGATAGTAGCTTTCAGCTGCATAAACTTCAGGCTCATTAATAGTTATGATCAGACGAACACTCGTACCCAGTTCGCTAATAATCTTTTCAGCGAATCGCGTGAAATACTTCACGTTTGTACGTTTCGTAAAGCCACCCTTCTCAACAAACCAAACAGGTAGCGTGAAATGAAACAATGTCACCACCGGCTCAATATTTCGCTTTTTTAGCCGAGCAACGTAGTTTTTGTAATAGGTCACCGCTTCAGCGTCCCACACACCCTGCTCTGGTTCAATTCGCGACCATTCCACGCTAAAACGATAGGCATTCATATTCATTTTAGCCAGTAAATCAAAATCTTCTTCGTAGCGATTATAATGGTCGGCGAGCACGTCTGAAACATAATTATTCGGATCTTTAGCCTGAACCTTTATCTTGTCCCAACTCTCGTAATCATTCAAATAATATTCCGCTTGAGCTGCTTTGGCTTTGGCGTTTTCTAACTCCCAGACGGTCCATTGATTATGGTTACTACCTTCGACCTGATGGGCCGAAGTTGCCGCGCCCCACAAAAAACGTTTAGGAAATTCGAGTGATACGTTTGGTGCTTTTTGCATAATGTCCTCCTAGAGTGCGCCCTGTCAGCTTAGACTTACTTATTAAACATTGTGATGAAATACTGGATAATCTGATAGCTAACATAAATTATAGTAAGGGCAGTCAAAAACCAGCCAGTTTTGCGTTTTAAGCGACGGCCAGGCTGTGCCACGATGTTCTGAACCACCATCTCCCCCGTCCGCTCGTCGGCATACCGGTCAGTCTGGGTTACAGTTTTTTTACCAACGGTAGCAATAATCTTAAAAAGTCGTTCCAAGACGGCCGGGTCCTCGAGTCCAAAAGAGGTATTTGAATAAACATATAATCTGTCATCGACAATCTCAACATCATATGTGCTGGCTTCATCGATTAGCAGCGCCATTAAATCCGGAGCAAAAATATACAGGGCGTCACGTTCGTACTCTTTTGGTGCATAAAGCGTAAAGTACTTATTAAAATCACCCTCCAGTTCTAAAATCTGATCTTTATGAAAAGTTATCGGCAAATTACTCAATTGAGCCCCAAACACTCGTATATTGTTCTGTTTCGAATCAAGCACCATATTCGGGAGATTACGGTCCAGATAGACACAAATATAACCATAGGTTATCACGCTGCGGTTCTTGCCACTGCCAGTTACGTACTGATAATTTGCAATCTCGTACTGATTAGCTTGGCCACTCATCAGACGGTTTTCGGCCCTTCGATCACGACCAACCGAAAAAATAATACCGGAATGAGGGGGATCCGTCGTCACCGGCAGATATTTTAACCCGTTAGCGGTCGCAAATCGATGCAGACGTACGCGAGTCGTCAGTAACTTGCGTTGCTGAAACCGATAAGCCCAAACACTCAAGACTAAACATACAAGACCTATACCAATAAAAGCAAATTGTGTCCAGGTTTCATGGGCTAGAACCACAGTCAGATAGAAGACGACAACCATCATGGCTATGAAACCAAAGAAAATTCTTTTTATGACTCTCTCTAGCCCCGCTGACGATTTTTCCATAGGATAAAGCTGTTTCAGGGACGCAATATCATGACTTGAGACAATCGATTGCAGGGCTTGGTAGTCGCGTTGCATAAGCTCTATTGTACTATATCCTCACCGAAATGTTTTTGCAGACGCATCGTAATCGAACCTTCGTGACGACCTAATAGTTTACTCAGTTCTTTGATTGACGAACCATTTTGGAACTTCTCTTTAAGTAGGCCATCCTGCAGCGGCTCCCAGGGTCGATAGGCATTGGGATACGTTTGGCGCATAATTGCAATTTTTTCAGACCAACCGCTCGCTTTAGTCGCTTTCTTAGGTGGCTCCGTTTTACGTTTTTCGGACTTTGCCTGTAAGTGTGCAAACCGTTTTAGGGCGCGGGCGGCTTTATCATGCAGTGACACGTCAATACTTTGCGCATCCTCGCTCACTTGCAAGGCTATACGGTTAATACCAGACAAGTATAAGTTGTGCAAATTTTTTACTCGGCTCAAGGCGACATAACCCATGCCCGCAACGAAAGCTTTTCTCAAATCAATCTTGGCTGCGTCCAATGTCATTCCCTGAGACTTGTGGACGGTGATGGCCCAGGCTAAACGGAGTGGTATTTGCGAAATACTGGCACGTTTTTTGTCGCCGTCACGTAGCTCCCACGTATCAGGACTCATAGTCACAACCTTACCATTTTTAAACTCTACCACTGGATATTCAGTGCCTGGTTCGAAATCAATAACAACCCCCTGGCTCCCATTGACGTACTTACGCTCGAGGCTATTTTTTACCGCCATAACTAAGGCGCCTTTTTTAATGCGAAGCGTGGCCGGAGCAAGGACTGATCGCTGCAAATTCTCGACGTAATTATCTGAGCCAGTGGTTGTTTGTGTATAAAAAAGTTCGTCACCCTCAAGTTCATCTAATTTTTTATCGTTGATACGATCTACGTCAACATTTACGGTGTGAAGTTCGGTCATCAGACTTCCCTCTTCTGGCTCGACGCCAACACGCTCCAATAACATTTCGGCATGATGACGGCGAAGCTCGCCAGCGCGAAGAGAGTTCAATATATCGAGTAGTTCCTCATCATCTTGACGATGCTGTTCCTGTAAATAACATACCGTTGGGTCAAGCTCTTCCCAGACCTTGCTACCCACAACAAAACCACCCGCTCGCGAATCACCCCTGTTAATCGGTGGTAGTTGAAAGAAATCGCCACTCATTACAATTTGAATGCCGCCAAAAGGTTCATCTTTGGCGCGGACAATCCGACAAACTTCATCTACCATATCTAAGCGAAAGTCATGCAGCATACTGATCTCATCAATAATCAACACATCCGTCTTTTCGATAATCTCGCGGCGGCCCTTGGCAATGTGGTCTCTAAAACCATGCGGGACTTCGTCGGCAATACCAATACCGCTCCAGCTATGAATTGTCGTCCCCCCCAGGTGCGTGGCTGCCAGTCCTGTCGTTGCTGTGACCGACACGTGCTTACCTTCGCTCTTAGAAATGCGAATAAATTGATTCAACACAAAAGTCTTGCCCGCCCCCGCTGGTCCTGTTAATAGCACGCTTTCTCCCGCGAGCATAATCTCTAGTGCAAGTCCCTGATTCATTACTCTTAGTATATCATTTTTACGCAACCTTGCCTTAGTCCGCTATAATGAATAAGTTATGCTAAATTTTCTATTTCATAGCCTATGGCGGGTCTTTATATTTGTAACTGGAACGCTCATTTTATGGTTCACCGTCTTTGAGCTTTTCCCTTACGCCGACGCTCGTCTGCCTGTTTATGTTGTGTTATTGTTGCTCTACTGCTTCTTGGCGTACGGAGCAATTCCAGCACTGATTCGCGTCTTCCGCCTGGTGATTAAACCAAATCGTATTCCGCTCTATGTCACTATGCGTGACGGCTGGCCGTCCGATCCAGTCAATCTGGCCGTCATCGTCAAGAATCGCAAACACCTTCAGTCGGCCATGGAAAAAGCCGGTTGGTATACGGCAGACCCATCGACAATTAGAAATCTTTTCCGCGAACTAGTATCTATTGTTTTTAATAAACCGTACGAAAAAGCCCCTTTTACTGCTTTGTATCTTTTTAATAGACCTCATGATATTGGCTTTGAAATCCCACTCAACGCAGCCGGTAGCGCTCGGACTCGACATCACGTCCGCTTCTGGAGACTCGAGCAACCTCCATTTGGCGAGAAGGACTCAAGCCATCACAAATTTTGGACACATAAGCTTCGCCATCTTCTTCATTTAGAAAAAGAAATATGGATAGGTGCAGCGACTGAAGAATCTCATGCTATTGACATCCAATGGCATACCGGACAACTGAACCACGGTGGTAATAAATATTCCGATCGTGAACGAGACTTTATTGTCGAATCACTCAAACAAACTCACCAAGTTAAAACCATGCATACGACTGAAGCGGGTGAAAAAATAAAATTCCGAGGCCAACAATTCAATGTATTTTATTATACTGATGGTGGCATCCAAGTAGTGCGCCTCAAATAACACTCTTAGTTTTTAGTATTTTTTTGTAAAAATTTAATCCTTACTTTTTAACTAAAAAGTAACAAATAGTCTTCTTTTGGCTGCAAAAGAAGGAAAACTGCTGGAGTTGATGAAATTGCGCGTTCGCTCTGCCAGCCACCGCCTCTTTGTCGGCTGCGGAACTCACGAGCTAAAGCTCGTTCAGACATCCTCGCCGAGCAAGGATCCGTGCCCGTCATCGCAACGGCAATTGCAGAGACCCCAGACCCCTACCGCAAAAGCCAGCCCCTAGTGGATGAGCTTAGAACTTTCTGATATGAACTATAGAACCCGACTCCCTCTACTAGTTGCGCTTTAGACTATAAACCCGCTTGGTCTGTAAATATCATTACGCCGCCTATTGAGTCTGTCACTTCAAAGCCGGCTCTTAGCGCTACGCCTTGGCTAGCGACGTTGCCAAATCCGACGTGAGCCTGAGTTCTTAGATGACAACTGTCTCTGGCGTGATTCGCAATTGCCCGAAGTGCCAAACTTGCATAACCTTGCCTTCGATATCTAGGGGAGACATCATAGCCTATGTCTACCAAGTCTTTACCCCAAGAATACAAAGTTATCAAGCCGACTAATGTGGCCCTACCCTCACCCCAAATGCCATAATCGCGACGGCTGGACGTGTCGTTTTTCTTTTCCAGTGTCGATGGCAAAAGAACCACTCCTTCCCGCGCCGTAAGAATAGCCAGGTCCTTCACAGAATCATTGACAGAAAAAAGTTCGGATTGTATTTCGGATGATAAAATTTCCGCAGAAATCATACATATATTTATATCGTATAGTAAGGAATAAGTCCAACTAGTGAACATACAAAGCCGCTCAGGTTAAGCTCTCGCTAGTGGACGCACTTCGAATTTAGAACAAAAGACGCATTACTGAGGTGGAAATTATAACCGCACAATTTGATGGCTTCTTACCCTCGTGGATTAACTTAGAACGATTGACAATTTGTCTTAGAGATCATAATACCCCCGAGCAAGCGGTTATGTTGCCGTTTTACTTAACCCAAAACCAAATTATTCCCGGAGCTTGTTTTTCTACCGACATATATGGAGCGGGGGCCCAGCCAGACGACCCAGTTACCAATGTACCCCACCAACTTCCAACGCCACCCCAGGTAGACAGAAGCTGGGTGTTGTTGCTAACCCAAGGCATGACATTGGTTAACGCTGTGGTGTCGTTGAGTGTGGTATCAATTGTCCACGAATCGTATTTCTCGATATTGGTTGCATTGTTGAGAGCACTTGTCCCTATAAACGTATTAGTGAATGGAGCTTGCCACACACCACCCCAATGACCGATGGTGACCGCGTCAATTCGGTATTGCAGATTGCCGCTAATATTCGTTTTTATCGAATCCGCCTTATTCAATATGGAATAAGGCGATGATATTGACGGTGATGCACTATTTAGCGAGTACACGGTTGTTAAATTCCAGATCGTGTATGGGCCTGGGTTGCATATAAGTAGGGTCCAACCGCCACCTGAGGTGACCATGTCGCAATACACTCGGATAGGAGCTCCAGCGCCAGCTGGTTTTATCCAATAGATTCCACTGCCTACCGATCCAGCATCATTCAAAATCGACAAGCACGAAGCTGGTGAACAATCTCCAGGTGATGACGCACTGCTATCGGTAACATGGTAGCTAGTCCCGTTTACATTTCTGGCCGCTAGGCATAAAGCCTGTGGGCTGGCCGTGTTATCGACTTGAAAATCGGTATACGTATTGTTCGAACTAGTTTTTAGGCAAGTATTACCAACGGCTGGACTAGGGCAGTCATTAATGCTGTTTGGATAGCTAGAATTGTCTACCTGGTAGAGTTTTAGCTTCGTTGACGCATTGGTCAAATCGGACGTAAGTGAGGCAGCTACAGCTCGTCCCTGTATGCCATTATAGGCCAAGATCGTAATCGCCGCCAAAATACCGATCACGACAATGACAATCAGGAGTTCGACAATAGTAAAGCCGGGTTGTTTATCTTTAGCCCACATAGATTAATTGTAAGTATAAGCTAGATGGATTATAAGGTCAAAAATAAGAACCTAATGGTCTTTATTTTTATACTAATTATGCGTGGCAGCCCCTAGTGGATGAGCTTAGAATTTTTAAAGTGATTTGACCTTTTCTTCAATTTCTCTAACAATTTTTCTCGTTGTTTCAATATCCTGATCTTTCGGGTCTTGAATTGTCCAGACTTCGGTTTTTGAGTTGTCTCGCAGCCAATCAGGAATTGTTTTTTGCTCGGCCATAACAATAACTTTATCGTATTGATTAATTCGGTTCTCATTAATTTGAGTACGTCTATTGCTTGTTATATCGATATCATGTTCGAACATTACTTCAATTATGTTTTTTGCCCCCTTCCTATCGACTAACTTTTCGCCAGGATTATCGACAATTGTACCAACAGAATCAGAATTACCTGGATGTATTTGATTATATAAAGCCGTTGCTGCTTGGCTACGGCCGACGTTTGCCCGACATACGAATAAGACTTTCATTATTTGTATATATAACAAAAAGCCTCCGTTTCAGAGACTTTCTTTATCATACTTATACTTGGTAGCCCCTGATGGCATTGGCACCGATGGCCGGTTGAGCTGACGGTTCAGACGAGAGGTAGAGCGCGGGCAGTGTTTTATCTCCGCCCGAGCGCGCGGCGGCTGGAGACGTAGTAGCCGATACTGGCCACTAGCGAGCCGGCTCCGATGAGCGACACTACGTTGTCGCTGGCGCCAGTGAGAGGAAGTTGAGTGGGAGCCGTAGGGGTCACTAGTGCCATCTTGACGACTGGCTGACAAGCGGCTAGGTTTGTCGAGTAAGCAGTCTGGTGGTTGTTGAACTCGATCGCCGTGATGGTGATTATATTTTGGTCATCCAGTCGACAGACTCGGATAGACTCGCAGTCGGCCGTGTTCTCGGAGAATCTAATATTGTTGAAGTTGCCCGGGTTGACGGTGACGATCCGGTGAGTCGTCAGGTCGCAGACTCGGATAGACTCGCA
>JACMLL010000041.1 GCA_014379635.1 Candidatus Saccharimonadota bacterium | reverse complement strand
TAATCGCCGCTAAGATACCGATCACCACGATGACGATCAGCAGTTCGACGATTGTAAAACCGCTAGTGTTGATTCGCCTACTAGATACCATAGCGCCCTCGCAGGGTATTGAAATTTTGGTTGGCTTCAGCCGCCGAGAGTTCCCGGTTGTAGACTCGGACGGATGATATCAAGCCGTTCATCATGTAGTTGAATGTATCGTACGACCCTATCTTGACGGGTTGGTTTAAAGTTATACTTCCGCTAAGAGACGTGTTTTGAGCACCGTTGATAAACCAGGTAGACGAAGCTGTCGAACCGTCATAGGAGTAAATAACGTATCCCCACGTGCTACCCGGTAAAAGTATGGAGGCATTGTGATTGCCTCTGCCCATTTGGGCCAGCATCGACGTTCCAACGAGACTATACAGCAGTCTGTTCGCTCCGCCACTTCCGATAAGCGTATTGTATCCTTTGGCGTTAACTAGACTGTCGCCCAGGCTTTTGAACCAAACCCCGATAGTAAAACTCGAAGTGCTTCCGGTGCCAGGCAGCTGCACGTAATCGTCTGTGCCGTCGAAGCTCAATGCTCCGCCGTTAGCGGCGCTATAGGCCACACCATTCATCAGAGTCCCATTGTTGCCACTGCCGCTCAGATCCGTCCAGGTCGTGCCCGTACCCGGGTAAGACGCCGGATTGCCGGCGTCTAGGTCGAGAATTAGGCCATAAGAATCCAGGCAATCGCCTGGCGTCGGTACACCGTCACCAGCTACTCTATAGACCTGGTTGTTTTTAGTCGCGGTGATACAAAAGGTTTGCGGGCTAGCGGTATTGTTAACCGCGTATTGGAAGGTCGTGCCGGGACTGGCGGAAACGCCCTTACCGCCGTTAGCCAGGGCCAGCGTGGTTGGGTAACCACTGCCAATAACTTGGTCTAGTTTTAATTGTTTTGAAGCGTTATCGAGATCGGACTGAAGTGATGCGGCCACGGCCCGGCCTTGGATGCCGTTATAGGACACAATCGTGATGGCCGCCAAAATACCAATCACCACGATAACAATCAAGAGTTCAACTATGGTGAAACCAGTGGTTTTTACCCTTCCTCGCATCCTAATATGCTCCACGCCAAATCGCCCGAGTAGAAGTTGTGGTACTGCGCCAACTATCGCCACCGCTCTTATCTACCCCTGAAATTTGAAGCGCATCTATAGCGTCGAGTTTAGAGATACCAAACACGTAGCAGTTTGGCGTTTGAACCCCACATAATCCAGGGTTATTTTTATAAAAATAGTAATAATAAAAATGAGTTGTGTCGTTAGTAGGATCAAGAGAGGGCATTTTTCCTGTATAAAGTTTAATTCTATCGAGCCACGTTGACTGGCCGCCGTACGAAGAGCTTTCCCAACCAGATCCCGGTACGTTCGGATCAACGTTTGATAAACCGGTGTTAATAGCTGCAGGGTATTCACCTGTATCTATGCGGTATAATTCAAGGGCTTTACGTATTTTTTCAGAATCATCAATTCTGATGGTATCGCGGGCACGATTCTGTACTCCGCCATAGGCAACAATACTAATGGCCGCTAAAATGCCGACCACGACGATGACAATCAAGAGTTCGACGATTGTGAAGCCACGTTTTTTATTCATATTACAATCCCGACCCTCCGGCCGACCAATAACCCCAACTGCGATTACCGCGAGTTGGATCAATGTCGATATTACCAATCAACTCGACAGCCGGAACAGAACCTGACGGCACAACACGTATTATTTTATAATTGGCCCCGTTTGCACTCCATATGTAAGCATAGTAATTGGCACCATTTGACCAATTTTGAGTGTCAGGAATTTTAGATAGATAAGTTGGCGTAAGTCCGGAAATAAAATTACCAGTACCCGTACCGACATTCGTTGCGACACCACCCGCAGGAACACCGTTCGTAGGATACGCACCATTATCTACAGCGTACAGCATTATGGCTTTATTAATATTGCCTATATCGGACCGATATGATGAGTAGCGGGCTCTGTCTTGGATGCCACTATATGCCACGATGCTAATAGCAGCCAGAATGCCAATCACTACGATGACGATCAAGAGTTCGACGATAGTAAAGCCACGTCTGTATCTGGCTATCCCTTTTATCTGGCGACCACGCGTCAGCAAGATGCTAGCCCCCACCAGCCAACGGTATTGTTGGTGCCCATGTGACATTGTGTCTTTGTTTCGTATGGAACTAGGAGACCGAATGAGTTCGAAACCACTGTACCTCTGACGTAATAGTAATTGTTGATGCCGACTAGCGGGTTAACAGGCAGCTTTGCCATGTACTTAGGTACTAAGGCTGTCGACAAGGAGGATAGCGCATAGCCGGCATTGTCGGTGCCGACGGTCGGATAGCTGCCGTTGTCGACGTAGTATAGTTCGATCGCTTTTTTAACCTGCGCGATGTCGTTTGAACGAACAGTGTCGCGGGCTTTGGACTGGACACCGCTGTAGGCCACGATAGAGATAGACGCCAAGACGCCAATCACGACGATGACAATCAAGAGTTCAACGATAGTAAAGCCGTGTTGTTTATTTTTAGCCCACATAGATGCTGTAAGTATAAGCTAGATAGATTCTAAGGTCAAAAACTGACTAAATATTTGGAAAAACATATATGCACGATACGCTGTTCTGCATAACATAAGGTCCAACTACCGAGCCGTCATTGGGGCACGTAGTGGCATCGAGTAGCCAATAGTAAAGTGACGGCTTACCGCTAAATATTCCATACGTTCCTGAACTATTGAATTGATAAGAGTCAACACCTATAGTACCAGTCACAACGCGTGAATCTGTTTTTGGTAAGGCGGCAAGATATGGTTTTATACTGGTGTCGAAACTCGAGTTTATTTTATACCCAGTCGAAGTCGTCGAACACTGGTCATTGCTTACTCCAAGAGAAGCTTGACCACTTAGACAAGCCGGAATATTTGGAGGATAGATTCCCTTATCGACGGCGTACGATTGTATGGCTTTTTTATAGGCGTTGATACTCGAAAGCGTAGTAGCGTTAAGCGCCTTTGATTGAATACCGTTGTAGGCGACGATGGTAATAGCCGCCAAGATACCGATTACTACGATGACTATAAGAAGTTCAACGATTGTAAAGCCGCGATCTGTCAGATGCCTATTCGTCATGGACTAGCTGTCCAGGCCGTAGCCGTACTACCTTCTTCGAGTTTAATATTCCACAAATTAACATTTTTTGCCTCGCCCGCATTGGCGATGTCGAGCACCGGTCTAAATTGAAAATACGGATAAGCTAATGTGGCCGGAGTTGTAAATGTAAGCTTACCGGCTGACAACAAAGCGCTAGTCCAAGGTAGATAGTCTAGCCAGTAGGCATTCAGGGGGCCTCCTCCGAGTCCAATTCGGAGGTTAGCTAAAGTTCCGGAGATGACACTGTAGCTGTAACTAAACGTATAGGTAGTGCTCGGTTTTAACGGTATATTAGGATGAAGTTCAGAATAATAAGCCGGTGACGTCCAGTTATAGACGCTATTGGTTGGGAATCCGGTGTATAGATTACTGCCGCCGGATAATACGGCACTGGCCTGACTGATGTTGTAGCTTTGCGTCCCATTGTATGCCGTTAGTCCGAAGGTTTGAGGGTTTACACCGTTGTTGGCATTGTATGTGTATGTAGTTCCATTACTCGATTTCAAACACTTATTAGTGGCGCTATCGGCTATGGCGCAGTTAATGGTAGTTGGGTAGGCGCTATAGTCGACCTGGAACAGCTTAAGTTGTTTAGTGGCACTAGCCAGGTCTGAGCTCAGCGAGGCGGCAACGGCTCGTTGGTTTATGCCGCTGTAGGCCACGATAGAGATAGACGCCAAGACGCCAATCACGACGATGACAATCAAGAGTTCAACGATAGTAAAGCCGTCTTGTTTATGTTTAGCCCACATGGATAGTTGTAAGTATAAGTTAAATGGATAGTGGGGTCAAAGTATCAATTTACCTTAAGTGAATAGTTCATACCATAGCTGGAATCTAAGGTGGTCATGCATGATCCATTAGTATCTGTTGAAGAGTGTGCCATGCTTTCGAGATTAGCATAAAGATAAGTGCTGCCAGCACAGTCGTATTTCATGTACATAAAACAGTCGTTTTCAACAGGAGAAGTATCAGGCACTACCGTACAACTTTTTACCGACTGGGGGTCGTTAATGGTTTTTGATAAATAACCTCCATTCACTATACATTGGCTAATTGATATCTGCGGGCCAGCACCATCGTAATCACTAGCATACCAACCGCCTCCTGAACCGCTCCACCCTGATGGACATGATCCGCTCGCGGTCACATAATCACCCTTGTCAACTGCGTATAAATGAAGTCCCGTCGCAATTTTAGCTAAATCATCCTTACGTTGCGTATCTCTTGCACTTTGCTGGACACCACTATAAGCAATCGCAGTTATCGTGGCCAGAATGCCAATCACGACGATGACAATTAAGAGTTCGACGATAGTAAAGCCAATTTGTCTTGACCGCTTATTATACATGACTTTACTTTAGCATTACCCTCGATTAAAGCACAAGCAGCACTATGAGATGGTAATTTGGTACCCGAAATACATCTCTGTTTAACTAAACTATAACATATATCACTAAAGTTGTCAGACAACCATGTTATACTGTTTTTATGGAAAAAAAGATCATCGAATCAGTTGCCACCAGCCTCCCGCCGAGCAAATTCGGCGAACATGAGATATGGGAAGAGACGGATGGTGGCGCTTATTTTATAGCATCTCGCCACACGCTGCCGACAACAAATGGACTGGAAGTATTAGCGATTAGTGTGTCGGGAGAACCAAGCGAACGTGCACGAGTTGTTGCTGAGTTTTGTGAAGTATTCGGGCCCCCAGCTAGACTGGATATCCTACTTGAACATGTCGATCACGTAGATGTTGTAGCTTGGTTAGTTCAATAATCTTTGGTATGTGAGAGAAGACAGCGCTTCGCTTTTCTGTTCGTTTCGCTACACCGAACCCCACGTCCCCGCTACTTCGTAGCTTTTCGGGACATGTAAATACTGAGCCTTACGGATACCAAAGAAAATAGAGACCGCACGGTCTCTATTTTCTTTGGTACGCGAGAGAAGACTCGAACTTCCACGTCCCGAAGGACACTAGCACCTGAAGCTAGCGCGTCTACCATTCCGCCACTCGCGCCTATACCCTACCTAGCATAGACGCCTGGCGTTGAGTTTTCAAGGCCTAACTGTGGGGAGAATGTTCGGCAAAGTCAGCTAGGTCATAGGTCGAACGCAAGGCTTCAACTAATGTTTTTAATTCAGACGGTTGTTTGACGCCGGGATTTAAAGTACCAAATGGATCAAAACAAAGGCGAACCTGCGCGTAAAGCTGTTTAATATCGTCCTCCAATAAGGCATAGGCTGAATTTGCCTTGACGCGACCTTCACTCGATTCGGCGACAAATATGCCATTGTGCTTGTCGACAAGCTGGCTATAGTCGTTAATGAGTTTGAGCATTTTCTGCTTGTCAGCCAGTTTATCAAGCTGGAGCGCGGCGCGGGCAAACACGACGCTATCGAGCACCCGCGTTCGAAGTGGCAACTTTACATGATGCTTTTTTGCGAGTTCGGTCACAGCCGCGATAAAGTCATCGTATCGATTCAATGGAATGTGAGCACCGTCGATAAGCGGAGGATAAGATTCGGCCTGCGTCTCTGATGCGAAAGTTGACGACATTACTTCGCGGATAGCCGAAAGCTCTTCGATGGCATGATCAGCAGACGTTACCACCGAGGCATCATACTTGCCTAAAATCTTAAGTGCTTTTTTGAGTTTATGAGCACGTGCGCGATCGCCAAAGTCGTTGAACTGAAGATAAATGATCGCACCGACAGCCACGTCACTGTCGGCAATGTTAAAGAATGGATACTTTTTGCCACGAGCTTTTGCAGTATTGAATAACTCGCCGTCAAACGTTTCGAGTATAGTAGGATCGAGCGATCGCAAGCTATCGGCTGCGTCGTGGGCAATTTGGCTATTTTCGACAACAGCCACAACGATGGTTTGTTCTTTGCTGACGTACTCGGTCTTTAACACGATTTCCGAAATAATACCAAGCGTTCCTTGGCTACCAACAAATAGCGGCGTCAAATCAAATGAACCGTCTCGCTTTCTGACCTGCGACAAACGACCATATCCTGTATTATCGCGTTCGTTGCCCATCAACTGATCGTTAATGAGCTTTTGGTTGTCTTCAATTAAACCATCGAGTTTTCGATAAATTTCGCCTTCAAAAGTCTGGAGGCCTTTTTTTGTACTAAAATCGCGTTTGTTCAGGCGGGTTGTTTCTATCAGGTCACCGTTTGCCAGTACGACTTCAAGACGCGTGACATAGTCGCCAATGGGCCCAAATCGGCCAGACAACACTCCACCCGCATTATTCGCCACAGCGCCACCCACGGTGCTATAAGCGGCTGATTCGGGATAAGCTGGGACATGAAGACCATGCCAGTTCAATATATCATTGAGAGATTTAAAGTTTACGCCAGGCTGGACGTGGACAAAACGGTCCTTATCTTTCAGGCCAAGATGAATAACGTTATTAAGATGAGCTGTTGTATTGACGATAATACCCCGTCCGATTGCCGCGCCTGTTTGGTCAGAACCGCCGCCACGAGTTGTAATTGGCAAGACGTGTCCTTTTTCGGCCAGTTGCCAAGAAAATCGTGCCGCTTTACGAATATCATTCGTCACGCGGGGGAACATCACCAGCTCGGGGGTAATCGTTAAAATACTGGCGTCCTGGGAAAAGCGTTGACGAACAGCTTTTGAACTGGTTACCTCACCTAGTATATGTTCGTTTAAATATTGGGCGATTTTACTCATCATTCTCCATCTGTCTATGACGTTGTATCTAGTTATATTTATGATAGCACAAGCACCACGGCGGAGGTATAGTAGTTGTGTCGCCGCGAGGGTTTATCTGATGTCGATTGTTTGCTATAGTAATTGAGGTACCAAATTTGCGCGAGTGGTGGAATTGGTAGACACGCTAGCCTTAGGAGCTAGTGCCTTCGGGCGTGAAGGTTCAAGTCCTTTCTCGCGTACCAAATAAAGCAGCGACCTTCGGGTCGCTATTTTATTTGGTCTGTTCGAAAATGTCTTGAACCTTCACGCAAATTTGCTTAAGCAAATTTTAGGCGTGAATGGTCGCGTAGTGCAGTGCATTAAAATGTGTTTACATATTTTAATAAGCAAGCGGAGGAGCGGAACGAAGTGGAGCGATAGTCCTTTCTCTCCCATCCTTCTTCCCTCCTTACCGCTTGCGCTTTCATCTACGGGAATGGTTAAATAGGCGGATGAAAAGCGAAGGTAAATTGAAACCACAAACACACTCGCTTCAAATAGGTTTTACAATCGTCGAACTCCTGATTGTTATCGTGGTAATCGGTATTTTAGCCGCCATCAGTATTGTCGCTTACAACGGTATCCAGCAACGGGCTCGGTCAGCTGCACTGATTTCTGATCTGTCAAAAGTCTCTATTGTGTTCAATCTTTACCAAGTAGATAATGGTGGTTATCCTACAGCAAATGACTGTAGCGCCAGCCCGGTCGCCGGTAGCGTTTGCTTGAAAGTTAGTGCCGGAAATACCTATACCGACCTACAGACAGATAACACTGCCAACCCTCAGACTTTTTGCGTGGTAGCTATAAATAACGGTGCTTATTACCGTATCACCAACGACGGCCCGCCAACTGTCGGTACCTGCTCCAGCTCTTCTTGTTTAGCTGTCCTCAGCGCAGGAAAATCAATTGGTGATGGAATATATTGGATTAATCCAGCCGGAACTCCACTCCAGGTATATTGCGATATGAATAATGACGGCGGTGGGTGGACTTTGGCCTTACAGAACAACTCGACCGTCGCCACACCGTCGCCAAATTGGACCAATGCTATAAACAGTAATAACGTTTCCGGAACATTGAGTTCTGACCAAGCAAGCTTCGATGTCCTAGTAGGCTTGGGTTATTGGAATAGCATAGGAACACAGCTAAAAGTACAGACAGGGACTTCGCCGTCGAACATTTCCCACAAAGCAATATATACCTTTGTATTAAGTGTTAATAATAATTACGCCATTAACTTGTCCAACCAAAATATACTACTCGGCGTAACTACACCTGGTATTTACTCTAATCACAACACAAAGCCATTTAGCACGTACGATGCCGACCATGATACAAATGCAGGAAATTGTGCAACTTACTATAATAATCACCCTTGGTGGTACACCTCGTGTTGGGGCGGTAATTTTTTTGCGGGTGGAGGTAGCTTTCAAGAAGCGGCATACTGGTCCGGATCAACCACCGACTACTATACTCACGGTTCTATTTGGATTAAATAGATACGGTAAAGTTAGACTGTACGCGGTTAGCCTCATTATAAGTATTGTGTTCGTGCAGCGACCAAATCGACAGTTAGATGGTGCTTGTGCTTGTGTCGAAGGTGATGCTACAGTATAGATATGCACAAACAGTGGTCAAACCAAACAGGATTCACAATCGTTGAACTCCTGATTGTTATCGTCGTGATTGGTATTTTGGCAGCCATTAGTATTGTCGCTTACAGTGGCATACAGCAGAGAGCCGTGGCTGCCTCGCTGACATCAGATCTCGATAATGCTGTGAAATTACTAAGACTCGACCAAGTAAGCGGCGGCACTTACCCAACGGCTCTGGCTTTAGCCAACAACAATAAAGGAATACCCGCTAGCTCCGACACAACCTACCTGTATACTGTCAGCAACACTACTAATCCCCAGACCTTTTGCATTACCGCGACAAAGGGTACGCAGAACTACAATGTCACCCAGGAAGGCGTTCCTTCGTCTGGGGTTTGTCCGACTTTAAACCTAGATGCATCCATTTCTTCATCCTATCCTGGTACGGGAACGACGTGGACTGATCTGAGTGGCAATGGCAACAATGGCGCTCTTGCGAACGGGGTTGCGTACAGTGGCGCCAATGGTGGTACTTTTAGCTTTGATGGAATAGATGATTATATAAGTGTTCCTGACAACAATAGCCTACATTTTGGAACGGGCGACTTTAGCGTAAGTTTTTGGTGCTATCGAACTGCTTCTGGATACCAGGGCGGTTCATATATCTTAAAGGGGCCGTATGGTACGCCTGGTTTTGATACTTTTGATGGTACTTTCAGAGTCGATACCGTCAACGGTAACCTTGCGAGAGTCGGACTAAATACTACTTACAATGTATGGGAAAATCATATATTCGCAGTCAATCAATCTATCTCCCCTTATATTAGGCACTATATTAACGGTGTGTTGAATCAAACAGGTTACGTAGAATCGGGATTTACGGGGAGCGTTGACAGCGCTACGAGTCTAGTAATCGGTAGGAGTAACGCAGGTGGGGTAAACAGATATTTTAATGGGTCTATCGGAGGCGTTCGCACATACAACAGGGCACTAAGTGTCGACGAGGTTAGTCGAAATTTCAATTCCCTTCGTAGTCGCTACGGAATATAAGTTCAAAATAGCTAGCTTTTTTTTGTTATTATTTTACAATAGGTGTACTATAGAATAATGAATAAGGAACCGCAACCAGGCGATCGAAGTGACATTTTTCCGCCGCCTTCGAAAGAGCTGCTACGTCAAATTGTTTTAGAGATAGTTAACAGAGAAGATAGCACTGTAATTGATGTTTGTAAGTGGGGTATTGTTAAATATAGTCCAGAAAGATTTGTTGTGGCGGAAATATTTGAAGCGCAACGAATCTTTTCAAAAGAGATGCTACAGATACTTCCAGATTCCCTATTGAAACTTTCTGCCTATAACAGCGAAGGGGAAGGTAGCGTCGAGTCCGTTACGATAAGTGGTAGCAGTGATGATACCGTCGTTGGAGATATTGGCGAACAGGCGTTTGATAATATGAGCTTGCAAGCCGAAGATAAATTTATTACGAATTTCTTTGAACGCAACCGAATAAACAAACTGTTAGAGCTCCTTGCCCTCCCGTCTCACAAGGCTTGAGCGTCGATAAATCATACCTGAACGAAGCATTACGATGCGTTCATCCATCGACGCCAGTAGCCTTGTCTGCCCGAAACCTAGTTCTTTATAGGTTCGGATACTATCCTTGTCATCCCTGTTGGCTCCAAGCTCTAAATCACCGTCGTAGGCCTGTGACATTTCAAAATCGAGTAAGGCGGCGTGCCCAAAAAGTAATGCGACTTCACGTTGTCGCGAAAACTCGCCGTTCATCTGTTCATTAAAAAGATATCTCGAACCAGAAATCCGCTCGGCAGGAGTAAATCTAATAGTACCTGCTATTATGGACGTTCGCGCAAGATGGTACACTAATTCATCCTCATTTGAACGAATTGTCTGCTGTTTTTCAAAGTCTTCATACTGGCCGCGGTTAACATTAAAGCCGCGTTCTACAAGATCATGATAATATCCACTCATTTGGATTTCTTCACGCCGTCTCACATAACTATTATGACAGAATTGTCGTCAAACAAAAAAGACCACGCAGGGTCTATACAGTTTCAAGGCGGTAGAAAGCGAGGGCCGCAGTTCCGTAACTACGATTGTCCACCACAACAACTCCATTAGCGGTCGGCACCTCACCACTACCTGGATATGATAATATCATAAGCGCGTTTGGTTTCAATAGCTTTTTAAGTTTCATTACAGTTAAAAGTTGTATGTCGTCATACGGCGGGTCAACTAAAATAACGTCAAACATAGTATTACAACTATCGATCCACGAGGCTACATCTGCTTGTGTGGTGCCCGATTGTCCTGCAAGGTTGAACAGAGCAATATTATCTTTGAGCGTACTAATAGCACGACTATCTCGCTCGATAAAAGTCACATGGGATGCCCCACGACTTAACGCCTCGAGGCCGAGTGCGCCACTGCCTGCAAACGCATCAAGCACGACTGCCCCTTTGATTTCATCACTGACAATATTAAATAGTGCATTTCGCACCCGTTCGCTCATAGGATGTGTTGCGACGGTATCCGGTGCTTGAATGTTGCGCCCGCCGTACAGCCCAGCAATAACACGCAGCCTCACTGTGTTTTATCCTGCACGTCACGAGCGGCTTCGTACCAAGCAAGGCAGACTGTGTTAATAATTTGTGGAACTAAAATTTTTTTTGTTTTATCGGCCAGGCTTCGCGTCCAGCCTTGTTTGCCAAACTCATCATACATTTTCATCGCGTCAATCTTGTGGACCGCTTGCATAAATACCGATTCAAAGCCATCCCGCTCTAAACGGGCGATATCATCGTCACTAGGACCACTTGTTTCAAATTTATCTGGCGCAATCACCGAAGCAACACCCCATTCGAACATAAAGTGGGCCGTAAAAACCCCGCCTGCGCCCCAATACTCCCAGTTCTTGGCAAATGTGTCGCGTCGGCTATCGCCACGAATGAAATTCTTGTCTTTGATGGTGACGCGCTCGTGATGAGGTTTGCCCCATAATTCTTCAATTTTATCGTTGAGCGGATAGTGGTGAGCGGGCGTTAGGCCGTCAACCACCGCGTGGGCCAGCCAGGCGGCCTCAAAAGCGGCTCGCTGGGTATTGTTCACGGTGAGCGCTTGTTTCAGATTGAAGATATGATCACGAATCATATCCAGCAGCGCTCGGTCCTCGGGCTTGCTTGGGTCAATATAGTGCCACGGCTCGTCTTTGGCGGGGCTTTTACGCTTAATACCGTCTGGGCCGTTTTTACCTTCGAAGTGGAGTATTTGAGAAATACTCGGGAAGACGGTTGCTTGCGGAATATGCTTTTTTAGATGGCGCCTGGCGACGCGATCAATTTTTTGGTGAACACCGATGATTCTTCCCGAATCACGGCGAAAGGTGGATCCTGCGTACATAGTTAATTTAGTGTCGTTAATCGTTGGTATTGATGGACATGCTCTGCTAATTGCTTATATTGTAACAGGTTTTGACCAGACTCGACGAACAGGCGCGCCGACTTTTGGGCCCTGGCGATAAGCTTTGTGTCCGCCAGTGAGGCTATTTGTAAATTCAAGGCTCCGTGTTGAGCGTGTCCATATATTTCGCCAGGCCCACGAAGTTTGAGGTCGACTTCGGCCAAATAAAAACCGTCATTACTCTTTTCGACCTCACGCAGTCGTTGGGTTGGTTTGGCGCTGGTGCTAGTGATGAGATAACAATAGCTTTGATGAATGCTTCGGCCGACACGGCCTCGTAGCTGATGAAGTTGTGATAATCCGAACCGATCAGCATCCTCGATTAGCATGACGGTAGCATTCGGGACGTCAACGCCAACTTCAACAACAGTCGTACTAACCAATATATCTAACTGGCCAGCCGAAAACTGTTGCATGACCCGTTCTTTTTCATCCGATTTCAGCTTGCCGTGTAGCAGACCGATACGACGATGTTTAAAGATGGAGTTTTGTAACTTTTTATACTCGGCTTGAACACTTTTTATCTCATTGTCTGGATTGTCATCAATCAAGCTGCAAATAACGTAGGCTTGACGCCCACTGGCGACCTCTTCGTCGACCATTGCGTACAACTGAGCCCGGCTGTTGGGCGACCACGTCTTGGTAATGATAGGCTTGCGGCCTTTTGGTAATTCGTTCAGGATTGAAATATCTAGTTCTCCGTACACAGTCAGGGCTAGGCTGCGCGGAATAGGCGTTGCCGTCATAGCCAACAGATGTGGCATATGTTGTGACTTTTTCAACAATTCTTGACGTTGTTTAACGCCAAAGCGATGTTGTTCATCAATCACGACAAAACCGAGTTTGTGAAACTGGACGGTTTCTTGAATAAGGGCATGTGTTCCTACCACCACCTCAACTTCTCCCTCGGCGATGGCAGTATACAACGTCTTGCGCGCCGCGCCTTTGACACTGCCGGTCAGTAGGCCAACGCGCACGCCAAACGGAGACAATAGTTTTTGGAGCGTTTCGGCATGTTGCGATGCCAAAATTTCCGTTGGTGCCATCAGTGCGGTTTGGAAACCTTCGTGTGCCGCTTGACGGGCAGTTAAGCCCGCAACCACCGTCTTGCCAGACCCCACATCGCCTTGAAGTAGTCGATTCATCGGTGTTTTCTTTTCGAAGTCTTGTAAAATCTCCCAAGCAGCCAAGCGTTGTGCGCCCGTTAGCTTAAATGGTAGCTGTTTTACAAATTGCTTAACGACTGACTGATTAAAAAGTATGTGCCACCCCTCTAGTTTGGCGTTTTCCTGACGATTAAGTTGGCTGGCGAGTAGTAACTCGAACAACTCTTCGAAAGCTAACCGTTCCCTGCCCTTTTCGATATCGTCGAGTGTTTTCGGGAAGTGCATCGCCAGTAGCGCGTCGCTGCGACTCAGCAGTTTTTCGTCTTTTATAATGTCAGCCGGTAATGTTTCTGGCAGCATCATGATAAGCGGACGAAGTTCGGCCAGAATTTTGCGCACCAATGTTGTTTTAAGACCTTTTATTGACCTATAGACAGGCAGAACTCTGTCGGTTTGTATCGGCATGTCGCTGACCTGCTCGGCGCTGGGGTTGGTTAGTTGGTAGCGATTATAGTTAAATTCGAATTCGCCAGAAAAGAAGAATTCTTCGCCGGATTTTAGTTGGGTTTCGCGGTACGGTTGGTTAAACCAGACGGCTTGCAACTTACCACTTTCGTCAGCCAACGTTGCCGTGGTAATGCGCAGTCCGCGGCGTACGGGTCGAGTTACAATCTTTTCACATCTGGCTTTGATAGTCGCTTTACCAGGCTCTATGTTTGAAATTGCCGTAACCTTTGAAAAATCATCGTGGGTACGAGGCAAGAAGTTAATCAAATCGCCAACGGTGCGTAGTCCAGCCAAAGCAAACTGTTCACCGGTTTTGGCACCGATACCTTTTACTTTTTCAAGAGCAGAGACCAGATTCATACGTCTAGTGTAACAAGACTATTTTGTAACACCCAAAATTCCTTCAAGTACACGAGCGGTATCTTCCCAGCGCTCAACCTCAATCGTGTCGATACCCATAGCCTTAACCGGGTAATCATTGCCACCTTCTTGAAGTTTATCGCCAATAAATAGAATATCGTCTTTGCTGATACTCATTTCTTCGATCAACTTCTGCATACCGTAGGCTTTATCGATTCCGACTCGAGTAATATCAATGGTCGTCGTTCCGCCAGCTCGTACTTCATAGTCAAGTAGTTGGTCGGCAATAATAGCGCGTAGTTCGATGCGTTTTTCAGAGTTTTTGGCTGCCCAGGCGTATTTTGCTTCAGCTGGCGCGAGCTGTCCAAGAAAAGATATAGAGACTTGGCTGCCGCGGTCTTCGATTACCTCGCCAAACGGATTTTCAGGCCACAGACCAGATTCTTTGGCTGACTTTTCGGTAATTTCTATGATGAGCTTTTTTTCATCTGCCGAAAGATCTTCGGCATATTGCAGTTCCCATTCGCTCTTTGCATTGTAACGGTAGTAACGCGTGCCACAGGTCGGCATCAGATGGAGCCGCCTTAGTTGCTGAGGTCCCGCCTCAAGCCGATCGACTACCTGAACTTTGAATTGATCATATTTACCACCAGAAATAATACATACATCGTATGAGTCTAACAATTTCACGAGTAGTGCGCCCATACGGTCAGATATTGGTGATTTGGTGATTGCTAATGTGTCGTCTAGGTCGAATGCGATTACTTTTTTAGTCATACCAACTATTGTATCAGTTGTTAACGAACAAGTATAAAGCTGTTTTTGCCTTTTTTGATAAGGGAGACCGAATCTATTACCTGATCGTCACCGACTTTTTCGCCACTTATCGACACGGCGCCATTTTCAATAAGTCGTTTTGCTTCGCTGTTACTTGGAACAAGGCCACTTTCGACGAGCACTTCGATTAGCGATTTTCCCAAAGCCGCAACTGGAATTTCACGAGCCAGCGTTTCGAGATCCGCGTCCTGAAGCGTGCGAAAATCTACTTTACCGAACAAAACACCGGTCACACGTTCAACGCTTTCGGTTCGCTCTTTGCCGTGAACTAGGGTTGTCGCTTCGCGGGCTAGGACTTTTTGAGCTTCGCGAGCACCTGGGTTTTCGGAAATCTGAGTCGACAAACGCTCAATCTCGCTTTTATCAAGTAGGGTGTAAATCTTTAATAGATCGGGCACACTGACATCATCCAGATTAAGCCAGAACTGGTAGAAGGCATAGACACTTGTCTTCTTGGTATCAAGCCAAATTGCGCCACCTTCGGATTTACCGAATTTAACGCCAGTGGCCTTGTTGATAATAAGTGGTGTCGAATACACATGTACCTCTTTGGCGTCTAGACGGCGTATCAAATCGACTCCAGCAAGCGAATTACCCCATTGGTCGGCACCACATACCTGTAACGACACATCAAATTCACGTGATAAATGCAAAAAGTCGTACCCTTGGATAAGCGAATAACTAAACTCAGCATAGCTAATACCCGAACCGTCTGCTCCAATACGAGATTGAATAAAGTCACGCCCAAGCATTTGAGAAAGTGGAACGTTTTTGCCAATCATGCGCAGAAAATCAAGATAGTTAATTTCTTTGAACCAATCGTAGTTATCGACCAGTGTAAAATCTTTGCCGGCAAAAACCTGCGAATACTGGGCCGCTATTGCCTGTTTGTTATGAGTAATTTCATCAAGCGTCTTCAGGTTGCGTTCGTCAGCTTTGCCATCAGGATCGCCAATCATCCCAGTCGCACCACCGATAAGCAAATAGGCTTTATGGCCATGATCAATAAAATGTCGCACCATCATGGCGGCAGCTAGGTTACCAATAGTCATACTGTCGGCACTTGGATCAACGCCCCAATAGAAGGAAATAGATTGATTATCGAGTGTTGATAGGTCTTTGAATGTCGTTTGGTTTACAAAACCGCGCCACGAGAGTTCTTCGGAAAGGTTCATTCTTTCTCCTTAGCTGTTATTCACCTGGTAGTATAGCAAACGATTAGGCTTTACGCATCTAAATTAGTGCTATAATGGGGTGTAATACTGCTTATGGGAAATATATAACTGTGGCCAAAAAACCATCACATTCACGCAAGATGAGCGTGTACTCTAACCTATCGCATCGGCTAAAGACTAAAAAAGATACCGAGATACGTAAACGTGCTCAATATTTAGCCACTCTTCCTAAACATCCCCTTAAACGATTGCTTTATCGAATGCACCCAAAACGTTTCGCTGCCTACTGGTTTAGCAAGCAGGGCGCAATCATGGCACTTAAAGTTACCGGTGTCGCAATTCTTGTTATGGCCCTGCTCGTCGGTGGCCTATTTGCCTATTTCCGCAAAGACCTTGATGCAATTCGCCCCGGTGAACTTTCAAAACGCGTTCAGACGACGGTCAGTAAATATTATGACCGTAACGGCGCTCTGCTTTGGGAAGATAAAGGCGATGGCAATTATAAACTGGTTGTTAAAAGTTCCGAACTTGGAAGTTATCTGAAAAACGCGACTATCGCGATTGAAGATCGTGAGTTTTATGAACATAACGGCGTCAGTCCAACCGGTCTTATGAGAGCTGTTCTTAATAACGCTGGTGGAGGCGATATTCAAGGTGGTTCAACCCTCACGCAACAACTCGTCAAACAAGTTTTTTTTGCTGATGAAGCCCAAAATAGAGGCTTGGGCGGCATTCCCCGTAAGATTAAAGAGCTCATTTTAGCGGTTGAGGTCGAACGAATGTACGACAAGGATCAAATCCTGACGTTGTACCTCAATGAATCTCCGTACGGTGGTCGGCGCAATGGAGCAGAATCAGGTGCTCAAACTTACTTTGGAAAAACAGCCAAAGAACTGACACTGCCTGAGGCCACCCTGCTGGCTTCAATACCTCAAAACCCCTCAACCTATGATCCCTACAATGTTGCTGGTCACCAAGGTCTGATTGCCCGCCAACATACAGTGATTAATAATATGGTTGACCAAGGCATGATTACCCAAGCCGAAGCCGATGCAGCCAAAAAATTTCCTATTATCGACAGCCTCAAACCAGAGTCAACTCAGTATGCAGGAATAAAAGCACCCCACTTCGTACAAATGGTTCGCAGCCAACTTGAAAATGAGCTTGGTAAAGCGACAGTTGGAAAGGGTGGCTTGGCAGTCACGACGACACTCGACCAAAGAATCCAACAAAAACTAGAAGAATCCATGAACGACATGTTTAAATCATCCATCCCGAACTTTGCCGGCTTTAGTAATGGCGCTGCCACTGTCGAGGACACCCAAACCGGACAAATCGTTGCACTTATGGGCAGCCGTGATTTTAGCTATGAAGGTTTCGGACAAGACAATGCCGCAGTTGCTTCTATCCAGCCAGGTTCGACAGTTAAGGGCCTCGTTTATGCCGAACTTTTCCAACAAAAGGCGACAGGCAAACCTAACTACGGCAGTGGCACAGTTCTAAAGGACGAACCTATTGACGCCATTTACGGCGCAAAGCTGCAAAATGCTGATCGAAAATTTAAGGGCAACGTCACAATTCGAACAAGTCTTGCAACCTCACGAAACATACCAGCCGTAAAAGCGATGTATTTATCAGGTATCAATCCAACACTTGCGACCATCCGCGGTATGGGAGGTACAAGCTATTGTACACAAGGAACAGAGATCCAGGCTGGTTTGTCATCAGCGATTGGTGGTTGCGGAATTAAGCAAGTCGATCTTGTTAATGCCTATGCCTCACTGGCGCGACAAGGCGTTTATAAACCACGAGCATCTATCCTTGAAGTAAAAAATAGTTCTGGCGAAATTATAAAAAAATGGACAGACGAAAGTAAAAAAATAATTGATCCGCAAGCAGCCTATATCGTAAGCGATATTCTTGCTGATGACAACGCTCGTGCGGGATTGTTTGGCCGTAATGCTACGGGTATGTCGATTCCTGGCGTTAAAACCGCCACAAAGACCGGTACCTCAGACAAAGGCGGCTTTGCCAAAGACATCTGGATGATGAGTTATAGTCCTGCCCTGACGATGGGCGTATGGCTTGGTAATTCTGATACAACCATCTTGAAAAATGGCAACTCATCATTGCCTGGCTCAATTATTGCTAAAGTAATGGGCTACGCTCACAAGGACGTTTATGCGCCTGAGGGCAAATGGAAGGCAGGCGATTGGTTTATTCAACCTGTTGGTATCCAAAAAATTGGTAACGAGCTTTATCCGTCGTGGTGGAACAAGACACAGGGCCAGACTAACGCTAAAATGATTTTTGACAAAGCGTCAAAGAAAAAAGCAACTGCCTGTACGCCAGACAGTGCAAAAATTGAACTTAACGTTACAAAGATGGTTGACCCTGTTACGAAGAAAGATATATTCATCGCTCCCGATGGCTATGACAGTACGGCAGACGATGATGTTCATAAATGTGAAGACATCAAGCCGAGTGTCTCGGTTACTGCGAACAAGGCCTCGGGAACAGCTTATACTATTACAGCTAGTATCACCCAGGGTACGTTCTCGATCGGCAGTGTTGATATAAAAATAAATGGAACGGTAGTGTCTACCATCGCAGCTCCTGGTCCTTACACGTACACATACACCGTTCCTGCCGGTACCACGACAGCTCAGACAGTTACCGCAACTGTTACCGATACCGGGCTGTATAACACTTCAGCCTCAGCAACAATTCCTGCACCTACGTGAAGGAGTGGTGCTTCGACTACTAAGAGAAAACGCTCCTGACAAGAGGAGCGTTTTTTATATTCTGGACCTGAAAGGTTTATTGGTTATTGAGCATTTCGATTAAGGATGCCTCGTTTTGAGCCGACGTACGAGGCCTTTTGGCTGCGGCCTTGTTACGAGCGTTTGGTTGCTTAGGTTGTGCACTCGAGTCACCCTGGCGAGAATAGCGAGGCTTTTCGGACGTACCGCGCGCTGTTTTGCCATTATTAGCTAGCCGTTGATCATTGCGGTCGCTATGATAGGTCGTTGGCGTCACTTGTGGTGGAGTAGCTACTGGTTGATTGGTTTGTTTTTTAGGCGCAGGGTTTGATTGTTGTTTTTTCGAAAATGATCGCTCTTCGTTTTTCTTAGTCTCGACAAGTTTAGCAAACATCATTTTTCCAGCTGCAGTTTGCAAACTACGAATAAATTCGATTTCGACAGTTTTGTTAATGTATTTATTGGCATGTTCGACGACGACCATCGTACCGTCGGTTAAATGACCGACCGCCTGGTGTCCGTCTTGTCCTTTTTGAGTAAGCTCGAGTAAGATTTTTTCACCGGGCAAATAGGCCATACGAAGACTCATCGCCAAGTCATTCACGTTAAGAACGATGATATTCTCGACCTGGGCGACCTTGTTGAGGTTGTAGTCGATTGTACAAACTGCGCCATTATATTGTTTTGCAAGTTTTAATAAACGTTCGTCCACACCTTCTTCGGCTTTACTGCCGTCCTGAAAGATTTCGACCTTTACGTTTGGCATCGCCTGTAATTCTGTCACAATATCCAGTCCATGTCGGGCGCGACTACGCTTTTCGGTATCGGCATTATCAGCTAGATATTGCAGTTCGCCGATAACGCTGCGGGGAATAAATAGCGTATCGCTACCAATAAATCCCGACTGAGCAATAGCGATAATTCGCCCGTCAATTAAAACTGATGTGTCGACAAATATCGGACGGCCAGCCTTTTTACTAACTGATTTTTTTGTATTGACGGCGACAAGATATGTCGCTTCAGCTGCGATAATAAGCAGCAATATAATCATGATTATTTCCATGTGTTTTGTATCCTTAGTTTTGTAGGTAATCAATCAGCGCACTGCGCAAATCGGTAACCCCTTTAATAAATGAATTCTTACTGTGAGCCTTTGGCGCAATCGCTTTGGTAAAGCCAAGCTTCTTTGCTTCGGCTATCCGACGTTCAGCAGCCTGTGCCGAACGAACCTCACCTCCCAATCCAACCTCTCCAAAAACAACGACACCTTCGTCGATTCGTCGTCCGGCGGCAGCACTAGCAATTGCCATACAAATTGCCAAATCCGCTGCCTGATCGCTAAGTCGTAATCCACCAACGACATTGATGTAAATATCTTTATCTGATAAATTCAGTTTTGTACGTCGCTCTAAAACCGCAATCAAGAGATTTAGACGATTTAAATCAAACCCAGAGGCTGTACGTTTAGGATAGCCGAAACTGGTCGGATTTACAAGGGCCTGTATCTCGACAAGCAGTGGCCTAGTGCCTTCCAGCGTCGCCAGAACCACCGAGCCATCAGCATCCTGACGCTCGGCCAGAAGCGCCGCTGATGGGTTCTCGACAAGACGAAGACCTTCCTCGAACATCTCAAATATAGCCGCTTCACTGGTTGAGCCAAAACGATTCTTGATGGCTCGCACTACCTTGAAACCCCCGTAACGATCGCCTTCAAATTGAAGTACAACGTCGACCAAGTGCTCTAAGACTTTGGGGCCTGCGATACTTCCCTCTTTGGTAACGTGCCCGACCAAAACGACGGCTGCGCCGGCTTCTTTTGCTGCTCGAATAATAACGTTGCTACTGTTGGTAATTTGGCTGACCGTTCCGGGAGCTGACGTTATCTCATCAAGCGCCAGGGTTTGGATTGAATCAATAACAACAAATCTGTAGGCGCCCGAGCGAATCGTGGCAGCAATATCATCGGCACTCGTACTGGCAATAAAGCTCAATTGTTCGCTTTTTTCAGCACCCAGACGTTCGGCGCGAAGCTTAACCTGACTCGATGATTCTTCGCCGCTGGCATACAGAACTGGTGAAGTTTTGGCCACGTAAGCCGCAACTTGCAATAAAAGCGTACTTTTTCCAATACCAGGTTGGCCGGCCATTAAAATAACGCCACCGGGTAGTATTCCGCCACCCAGTACATCGTCAAGGTCCCCAAAGCCGGTCCCGAGACGCAGGATACTATCTTCGGCGCTAATTGATTGCATAGTCTGCGGCACGAGGATACGTCCAGAATGAGCCCCTCGTGCCACGACGGACTTGCCCGAGCTAACAGGAGCCTGCTCGAGCAAGCTGTTCCATTCTCCGCAATTCTCGCATTTACCGGTCCACTTTCCATAGGTAGCGCCGCAATTTTGGCAGACAAATTGAGATTTTGGTTTAACCATTGCTTTTAGTATAACACCTGAAATCAATGCCTAGTGAGCAATAAATTTATATACTTGGCGGAGGCACAAGCGTACCGTCAAGACTTTGAGTTAATTCGTTCGATTGTATAACTAGCTGGTTATATTGCGTAAGTTTTGTGTTGTAGGTTTCAGATTTTAGATTAACGGTTGATCGTAAAGTCTCAATTTGATTTATACGAAGAACAAGCGCCTGGCGAGTCGTATTAAATCTATTAACCTCAGCGGTACTTGTGCGGTCTATCGAGTTAAAACTGTCTTTCAAATGATTGCTTTGCGTATTTATATCGGCGACATTATTGTTGTACTGCTCGATACTCGATTTCAAATCGGCAGCTAATGTGTTGAGCTCGGCTAGTAACGTATCAGCCTTTGCCTGAACACTATCGAATAATTGCTGATAACCGCCGTGCAAGGCAACGACTTTATTGCGATTGGAAAAATACTTGCTGTAGTAGGCCTCAAGTTTGCTGTCAATATCCGCAAACTCGGTTCCAATAATCGAGTGGAGCTCATTGAAATGCTCACCAGGTTCGTTACGGTCATAGTACGCCATGCGTTCGGTCAGCGATGGATTATTAATTTTTTTATACTCTACTTCCAACAATTCCCCGATTGATTTTCTTTCACTCTCGCTCATCCTATCCCAAACTGCGTGCAAAGTCTCGTGAGCGGCCGTCACTTCTTCGATACCATCTAGTTGGTTATTGGTAATGTCACGAATGTATATCCTGCCCATAGAAAAACAGCCCAAGATTGCACTTTTTTCTTCTTGTTTTTGACAACTAGTATTAAACTCCGCGGCCGAAATTACGACTGGACTACCAGTGTAAAAGTAGAACTTACCCTTATCGGACATCCCAGAACGATCGTAAATTGAGGCAACGGCAGAAGACGGCTGATACCGCCACACACTCAACTGGTCAAATATATATTGTCCGTTTAATATAGCCCAGCCAGAAAATACCAAGATTAAGCTACTTACTAGCAGGCTAATGATTGAGCTGGCGTATCTATGCTTCTTGTTCAACATTAACCGTAACCTCACCCTTGTTTGTGTTGATTGTTAGCACCGTTCCTTTTTCGTACTCGCCCGATAAAATTCCATCAGCAATCTTGTGTTCGAGCAAATCTTGCAATGCTCGACGGAGCGGACGAGCTCCAAATTTTTCATCATAGCCCTTGTCTATCAGTAATCGCTTGGCGGATCGTTTGATGACCAAATGGATACCTTTTCTCACAAGTCTAGCTTGCAATTCATCGACAAGATTATCAAAAATCTTACCGATCTCTTTTCTGGTTAAAGCCCGGAACGTCACAATTGAGTCAAAACGATTGATCAGTTCGGGGCGCATCATTTTCGACAGCGCCTCTTTAGTGGCGATTGCATTTTCATCGTGAACAACGTCGAGTTTTTTAACGTCAGATTTTGACGAAACATGGAAGCCCAAGCTTGACTCTTTCATCATTCTTTCAGCCCCAAGGTTACTCGTCAGAATAACGATCGTATTACTAAAATTAACCTTATGGCCTTTAGCGTCGGTCAGCGACCCGTCCTCGAGAATTTGCAACAATAGATGAAAAACCTCGGGATGAGCTTTTTCAATCTCATCAAATAAGACGACACTATATGGTTGACGTTTTATTTTGTCCGTCAGCTGGCCACCGTCATCATAACCAATATAGCCAGCAGGCGCACCAAGGAGTCGGCTGGTATTATGTCGTTCTCCAAATTCGCTCATGTCTATTTTAATCAGCGCATCTTCACTGCCGAAGACTTCACGTGCCAACACTTTTGCAAGTTCAGTTTTTCCGACTCCGGTTGGTCCCATGAACACGAATGAGCCAATTGGACGCTGTTTACTCGCGACGCCACTACGACTACGACGAATGGCGCTTGATACTTTTTCAATTGCCTCTCGTTGGCCGATGATATATTTTTCAAGATGCTTCTCGAGGTTACGCAGCATTTTAGCCTCTGATTTTTGGACTCGTTTAACAGGAATGCCCGTCATCATCGCGATAGCATTGGCGACATCTTCGTTGGTTAACGCGATGGGTGTTTTTTGCTCAAAAGCAGACCGAGTTTCGTTCAGGCGGGAAGATAGTTGACTAATTCGCGTCTTATAGAGAGCGGCCCTTTCATAGTCTTCGCTAACTACCGCTTCCTCCATTTTTTCATTGAGATTTTTGAGTTGTTTAACATAATCACGTACCTTACTAGGTTTTCGCCCTGATTTGACACGCACAAGGGCCGCCGCTTCATCAATAACATCGATAGCTTTGTCGGGCATAAATCGTTCGCTCACGTAGCGGTCTGCCATATAAACCGCGTCCTCAAGTACATCATCGCTCATCCTCACTCCATGGTGAGTCTCATAGTGACCACGTAGGCCTTTCAAAATAGCAATCGTATCTTTTAGTTTTGGCTCGGCTACAACAATCGTCTGCAAGCGCCGTTCAAGAGCGCTATCTTTTTCAATATGCTTACGATACTCATCGATAGTCGTAGCGCCAATAAGATGAAGCTCGCCGCGAGCAAGGGCTGGTTTGAGAATATTAGCTGCGTCGAGCGCACCTTCGGCTGCCCCCGCGCCAACCAACAAATGAAGCTCGTCGATAAATATAATGACATTTTTCTGCTCTTGTAGTTCTGTCATGACCTTTTTCAGACGCTCTTCAAACTCGCCGCGGTACTTGGTACCGGCTATCATCCCCGCAAGATCAAGCTGCACGACTCGTTTGTCGAGTAAATGATCGGGCACATCCTCGTGCGCAATACGCTGTGCGAGGCCTTCAATAATTGCTGTTTTTCCCACTCCAGGCTCGCCAATCAGAACCGGATTGTTCTTTGTGCGTCGACTAAGAATCGTCACCATACGCTCTTCCTCTGAATCTCTTCCGATTACAGGATCGAGCTTGCCGGCTTTTGCGCGGGCTGTCAAATCAGTTCCGTATATCTCGAGCGCGCCCTTGCGCTGAGTCTGTTTTTTTGTGGCAGTCCCTGGCGTAGCGCTATCTTGATACATGTCACTTTGACGATCAAAGAACTCTTCTAATTCAGCTGCTAGTTCGACGGTATCAATGTTCATATCACGCAAAAGCACGGTCGCTCGCGCGTTTTTTTGGCTGAGCATACTATACAAGATATGTTCGGTTCCTAAATAATCTTGATGAAATTCTTGAGCGATTTCCCAGCTCATTTTGAGCGTTAGCTTAGCCGTTTCACTAAGTCCTTTTGCTCCAATGGCAATAACTGTCGTCAACGGTACGAGGTCTAGCGCAACTTGTGCCCGTTCGAGAGTAACCCCGACATCAGCCAAAAGTTTTGCTCCCACCGACGAACCCTGCGCTAATACCCCAAGAAGTAAATGTTCCGTACCGATGTAGGGACTGTTGTATCCCTGGGCAATCACATTGGCGTGATGCAAGCTGGTCCGAGCATTGTCGGTAAGATGTGATACAAATTCTGCAAACTCATCAGCCATACTATTATTATCTATCCTCCTGTAGTAAAAGTGCAAGCGTATTATCTACATTCCATGCGCTTTACTGTATCTAGTATAGCAAAACTAGCACTCGGGTCAATAGAGTGCTAGTTTTTTATTACAAGATTATTTATTCTTTGCCAGATTCTTCGACAGCGTCAAGAAGACTATCTTCAATATTCTTTTTTGGAGCCTGTGGCGCAACTTTTGCTGGAAGCGTTTGTTCAATATCAAGCTCATAGCCTGTCAAACGACTAGCCAGGCGAACATTTTGTCCAGCCCGACCAATTGCTATCGACTGTTGATCTTCGTTGACATAGACAGTCGCCCTCTTGTCTTTTTCGTTAATGGACACGCGGGTAACTTCGGCCGGACTAAGTGCATTTTTTATAAACTGTTCGCTACTTTCGTCAAACGTGATGATATCAATTTTTTCTTGATCACCGATTTCATTCATAACCGCCTGAACGCGCGTTCCATGACCACCGACGAAAGTGCCGACTGGATCGACGCCTGGAACTGTACTAGCAACGGCAAGCTTCGTACGACGACCAGCTTCACGAGCGATAGCTTTAATCTCGACTGCGCCGGCCTCAAGTTCGGGAACTTCTTGGCGGAAAAGATATTCAACAAATTGTTCATTGGCACGACTCAAAATAAGTTGTGGCCCACGATTGTCACGTTCAATATCTTTAATAAATACTTTGATGCGACTACCAACATTATAAAACTCGCCTTGAATCTGTTCGCTTTGTGGAATAATTCCGCTGGCTTTACCAAGCTCCACGCGAATAACCCGAGGCTCAACCCGCTGAACAATACCGTTTACAACCGTACCGATTTTGTCTTCATACTCTTCGAGGACAACTTCACGCTCTGCTTCGCGGAGACGTTGTAACACGACCTGTTTTGCGGTTTGAGCCGCAACACGGCCAAAGCTAGTCACTTCGTGTTTTTCTTCGATAACATCACCAAGAACAGCATCTTTTTTTGTCTTTTTTGCGTCCTTTAGACTAATTTCGAGAGCATCGCTACCAACCTCTTCGACTACTTCGCGGGCAACAAAAACGTTTGCAGTCCCATCGTTCACATTTAGCTCGCTCCGAACTTCCTGGTCGCGCTCCCCATTGTCTCGACGCCATGCAGCGGCGATTGCTTGTTCAATGATAGACAAAACTGTCTCTTCGGGTAGGTTTTTCTCTTCGGCAATTGTTCGAACCGCAAGTGTTAGTTGTTTAATATTAATTTCATCCATAGTGGTTTCTCCTTTGATTTCTTATGAAAAAAGCCGACCTGCCGGCCGACGAAATGCAATGTACTACTAGTAGTATACTACGCGGCTAGGCTTTAGGCAATGTTTGTTCAGGGCAGCTCTGCAACACAGACGCCATTGCGTCATACTCCGCTTGGGTAACCCACAGGTCGTACCTTTGTTTGACCGCAATCTGCCGAGCAACGTACTGACAGCGGAATGGCTTGTTCAAAGGTAGCCATGTAGCCGCATCCCCATCGGATTTTTGTTGGTTGGCTGGCCCATCAACAGCCAGCAGTTCAAGTGGATCGTTAGCCAGTAAGATTCTGGTAGACATAGAAAGTTGCTGGGCGCCTTTTTGCCAGGCATCCGAAAGCGCCACGACGTGATCAATCTGAACATCATCGCTTGTCTCGCTACCGCGCACAAATGCTATCGTTTTACCAGTATAGGGGTCGCTTAGTGTGCCTTGGGTGACATTACAATTCTCGTCAATCTGCACGTCTACTAGATCGCGGTTGAGAATAATATTACGCGTATCACACCCTTGTAGCGTACCCCATCCAGAACCAAACTGCTCACGCGAATAGTCAATCTTAGGAGCCCGACCTTTTATCGCAAGCGTCTGTAGGACCTCTATTGCCAAGGGTGTTACCTGACCGCCCATTGCAGGCCGCTCGGGCGGCGCTATGTACACAGGCTGTACGGTAGGTTGATTGGCAACAAGTGCTGTTACTAAAATAACCAATGATACGATAACCATTACGATACGTCGTCTGCGATAAGCATTAGCCATATGCCTATTATGCACCCTTGTGGGCAAAGGTGGGTAGATTAGCCTACTGCGCCTCTGCTACAATAGGTATATGCAAACCGTACCTCGCCTTATCAAACAATTCGTCCCCGAACATTATCAACTCTCACTGACACTTAACCGAACCGAGCGACAATTCGCGGGAATTGTCACGCTCAGTGGCGCGCTTCTTCCCGATGCCGAACATATCGTACTTCACGCCAAAGATTTAGTAATCGAATCAGTCACACTTGATGGAAAGATGGCCGATTTCGCAACGAGCGATAACGATGAGTTACATATTACCCATCCTGACTTGTCGTCCGGCAAGCATAGTATAGTCATCTCTTTTAGCGGGTCTATTACCGATGCTATGCACGGACTCTATCCCTGTTACTTTGAGCACGAGGGCGTTAAAAAGGAATTATTAGCAACGCAATTCGAAAGCCATCACGCACGTGAGGTTTTTCCTTGTATTGATGAACCAGAAGCAAAAGCCATTTTTGACGTCACGCTTAGCACCGAGCAAGACATTACTGTACTGGGCAATATGCCGGTCAAAACCCAAGTCGTCGAAAATAAATTACTGGTAACGGCGTTCGAAACAACGCCTCGTATGAGCACTTACCTACTGGCCTGGGTAACCGGCGACCTCCACCGAAAAACCGCCGTGACCAACAAGGGCGTCGAAGTGAACGTATGGGCAACACCCGCTCAAGCCCCAACCACTCTTGATTTCGCCCTTGATATTGCGGTTCGATCGATCGAATTTTATGAAGAATATTTCGATACTCCTTACCCCCTCCCTAAATCAGACCATGTTGCCCTGCCCGACTTCTCGTCTGGAGCTATGGAAAACTGGGGGCTAATTACCTACCGAGAAATTGCGCTGCTTGCTGATCCGCACACAACCAGTATTAGTAGTCGGCAATATATTGCCACTGTTATCGCCCACGAACTAGCTCATCAGTGGTTTGGTAATTTGGTGACGATGAAATGGTGGAATAACCTCTGGTTAAACGAAAGTTTTGCGACACTTATGGAATATGTTGCGGTTGACGCCCTTCACCCCGAATGGAATATTTGGCTGGACTTTGCCACTAATGAAAGTATTATGGCGCTCCGGCGGGATAGCATCGATGGCGTTCAGTCGGTACAAATTGAGGTGAACCATCCCGATGAAATCAACAGCTTGTTTGACGGTGCAATTGTCTATGCAAAGGGTGCGCGGCTACTACGCATGCTGCAACATTACGTTGGCGACCAATCGTTCCAAGCGGGGCTCAAACAATATTTCCGTACTCACGCCTACAGCAATACCGAAGGAGATGATCTGTGGAAAGCTATCTCTGAAGCAAGCGGTAAAAATGTCGCAACACTCATGAATAGCTGGATATCGCAACCTGGCTTTCCAGTCGTCCATGTTACCCAAGAAGAGGGTACGGTCATATTGACCCAAGAACAGTTTTTTGTTGGACCACACGAACCGTCAAGTACCCTGTGGCCTATTCCGCTAAATTCCATCGGTAGCGAAATACCAGAGCTATTGACTACCAAGACAGTTACTGTGCTACAAAAACAGTCTTCATCGTTGCGTTTTAACGAGGGTGACACCGCACATTTTATCACGCATTACGACACGGATCTGCTGCGCCAGCTGGTTAATGATATTTCGGCTGGCACTATGTCGCCCGTTGATCGCGTTCAGCTGCTTGACGAGTCAACTCTTTTGGCCCGCGCTGGTATCTTGCAAAGTGTTCAATTAATCGAGCTGATTCGGGCCTACCGCGACGAGACAAGCGAACAGGTATGGACAATCGTTGCGATGGCCCTGGCCGAGCTGCGTAAATTTGTCGAGAATGACAAAAAGGCAGAAAAAAAGCTACGCGCTTTCTCTGCCGACATTGCCCGTACTCAGTACCTTCGACTTGGCTGGACTGCTCGACCAAATGAGAGCGAAGATGATACGAAACTTCGCGCCACAATCCTGAGTATGGTTTTGTACGGCGAAAACCAAGATGCAATAAATTCTGCAAAAGCGATTTATGCTGAGTCAAATCTCGAAGATATCGACTCTGAGCTGCGACCTCTTATTATTAGTGCCGTTGTGCGATACGGCGACGAGACAATTGTCGATAACCTGTTAGCACGCTACAAAGCGTCACAATCTGGCGAATTGCGCCAAGATATTTCTGTCGGAATTACGAGTACGCGCGTGTCCCACAAGGTTACCGAGCTTCTTGAGGCTATCAAGGACAGTACGGTCGTACGGCCGCAGGATGCTGCTCGTTGGTTTGTCTACCTCATTCGTGGTCGCGAAAGCCGAGACCAATCATGGCAGTGGATTCGTCATAATTGGCAGTGGGTCATCGATACATTTGCTGGCGATAAAAGCTATGATGACTATCCCCTCTATAGCGCCGGTGCGTTGACAACTCGAGCCCAACTGCAGGAATACATCGACTTTTTTGAACCAATGAAAGACATTCCCGCTCTAACACGCGTGATTACTATGGGCGTCAGTGAAATTGAAGGCCGAGTTGAGCTGATTGAACGCGATGGCCCTGCGGTGTGCGCTAAGCTACTCGACCTCTAAAAAAGTCTCGACTTCGGGAGGTTCGCCCGTGACCGATGCCGCCGCTAGCCGAAGATTCGTATTCAACAGTTGATGAGTGAGTGCAAAAAACTCGGCAGCAAATTTCATTTGTCGTAATTTTTGATGTGTAATCGCCGCTAAGCCACCTCCTTGTTGTGACTGCCGGCGGTACTTTACTTCAGTGAAATATATAATATCGTCTTTTTTAGACACGATATCAATCTCACAAAACTTTGTCTTCCAATTACGATCAACGATATCGTGACCGGCCCGCACGAGATACTGCGCGGCTTCATTCTCTGCCAAATCACCGATAGCCTTACTTGTTCGTAACGTCTTGCTTGCAAAGGACGGTTCTTTGATATGATGGTTATGTGATATTATATCTTTTTTTGCATATTTCTGAAGCGGAGCAAACGAGAGTCGATGCAGAGGTGTGACGCCGAGTAGGTTTATGGCTGCCTGGTGGACGGCAGTGCCATAGCCAACATGACGCGTAAAGCTGTATCCAGGGTAAACGCTATCTTGCTCGGTCATATAGGCGTCCCTGGCAACTTTAGCTACAATCGATGCCGCCGAAACACTCGGTATTAATAGGTCAGCTTTTTTCAATGTTGTTACATACGGGCCTTTGCTGGTACCGTTAAGAAAATTAACGGTACCGTCGATAATAATTTCATGGTACGGTACCCGCACCTGTTCAACGGCTCGCTTCGTCGCCAACACCAGTGCCGCCGACAGCCCAACGCGATCAAGCTCTTCGGCGTGCACCCAGCCGAGGCCAATACCTTTTGCCTGCTCGCGGATAACTATATCAAGCTCATCGCGTCGTTTCTTTGTCAGCTTTTTGCTGTCGGTTAGACCGTTAATCACAGCGCCACCTAAAACGACCGCCCCAACAACAAGTGGTCCGGCCCAAGGGCCACGCCCGACTTCATCAATGCCTAATATCATGTCTTTATTGTAGCAATAAAAAAACGCCCAACATATGTGTCAGGCGTTTTATTAAAAAGCTATTATTCAGCTTTTGCTTCGGAGACTGTGTCGGTCGCAGCTTCCTTAGTAACGGGAGCTTCGGCAAGCGTGTTAACGCCTTCTCGGTCGAAGTTAAGCGCTTTCAGACGAGCACTCTTACCACTACGGTTACGAAGGAATGAAAGATAGTTACGACGAACTTTCGCACGGCGAACAACTTCAACTTTTTCAACCAATGGACTGTGCAGCAAGAAGCTCTTTTCAACACCAACACCACTAGCAATTTTGCGAACCGTAATGCGTGAAGTGTGCGATGCCCGACGATCGGTACGAATCACGACGCCTTCAAAAATCTGAATACGCTCTTTGGCGCCCTCTCTAATCTTTTGGCTCACACGAACAGTGTCACCGCTGCGAACATCAACAACGCTCGCTTTTTTCTGGGCTTCATTCACTTTTTTGATCAGTTCAAAACTCATTTTTTCTCACCTTATCATTTATATATACAATCGATTATTAACTATACCACAGTAGTGGGCGTTTTGAAAGGGTGACTATCCTAAATGACTCGATTGACTTCATCGAGTGTCGTTTCACCACTCAACGCAGCTAAAACACCACGTTCAAGCAACGTCACCATCCCACCAGCCCTGGCGGCAGTTTCAATAACTTCTGTATGAATTTCGGCGACGTCGCCCCGAAGAAACTTCTGGACGCTCTCGTCGACAACCATTTGCTCCATAATTACCGTACGCCCTTTGTAGCCAAACGGTGAATCCTCGGTTATGACCGGCCTCCACAATTTGAATGTATCTAGGTTCGGCTTTTCGATGTGGGTAGGGAGATCCTTTAGTGCATTTTGCACCCATCGCCGCGTCGCGTCATCCGGCTCATATTCTTCTTTGGTCGCGTCATCCAAACGACGGACAAGACGCTGCGCTATCACCAGACGAATAGCTGAACTGAAGATAGGGTTGACTCCAATTAGGTCGATCATGCGGCTAAACGCGGCGGCAGTGGTATTGGCGTGGAAACTTGAAAGCACGAGATGTCCAGTAATCGATGCCTGAATCGCCGTTTTGGCGGTATCAGCGTCCCTAATCTCGCCTATCATAACAACATCGGGGTCAAGCCGAAGAACCGCACGAAGGCCATCGGCAAAACTTTTACCACCCGTTGTATCGACTGGAATCTGGGAAACACCAGTAATACCATACTCGATAGGATCCTCCAGGGTAATAATCTTTCGATCGCTGGTATTAAGCGCGCTAATGATACTGTACAAGGTGGTTGACTTGCCACTTCCGGTCGGACCGACCATCAGAACCATGCCGCGAGGGTGACTGACGACTTCGTCAATTTCGGATCGTTCGGACTTGCCGATACCAAGTAGGTCAAGGTTGAGCATTGATTCATCAAAATTGAACAAACGTAGGACTGCGTCTTGACCGTACATCGTCGGTACGGTCTCGACACGAAGATTCAAAAGGTGCGTAGCGCCATCACGAGTAATTTCTTTTTGCATATGACCAGACTGTGGCTCGGTTGCTGCAGTTGATACATTGGCTCGAGATGCGAGAGCGCCCAAAATAATACGGTAGCGATCAGATTCAAGATCGGCAACAGGATGCAGTGCGCCGTCAATGCGCATACGTATACGAATATGTGTTCGTTGGTTTTCGATGTGAATGTCGCTTGCCCCGAGCTTATCGGCCTGATCAATCAAATAATCAAACACTTCGTCGCTACCGACGGAATTAAGGGTCTGGCTCACTTGTGTAATCGTGTTGCTATCACCTTCTTTAGCAATTTGAATATCATCGTAGATTGCTTTGATGGGCGGATCGTAGCGGTTCATAAAAGCTTTATAACAACTGTTGCTGATGAGGAAAAAATGAATCGTATGACCCTTGTCGTTGTAGTCTTTTGTTAGCTCCCGAATAAATGATTGCGGGGTTTGTGTTGTCACGCCGAATCGCCAAGCTTCAGCCTCATTGCCAGCAACCAAAGGCACAATTCGGTTCTTGTACATAATCGATATATCTAGCACGCCGATAGCTAGCGCTAGTGTTTGTTCAACTTCACGCGCATCAAAATAAGAAATACCTAAAATTGCTGCACGTTCCTGAGTTGCTTTTTCGTCTTGGTCACGACGATTTTGCTGAATTTTATCTTCGTCCATCACTGCATATCATAACAGAAACCATAACCTTTTTGTAGAGTAGAGACGTATGATAAGATACTAGAGATGCCTGAAATTATCGTTATCGCTCACAACATCCGATCGACGCACAACGTTGGATCAATTTTTCGCACCTGTGAAGGTTTTGGCGTTACAAAACTCATCCTGAGCGGCTATACGCCCTACCCGGCCGTAAATGACGATACTCGCTTGCCCCACATTGCGAATAAACTGACTGCCCAAATTCACAAAACTGCTCTTGGTGCCGAAATTATAGTTCCTTTCCAGTACCAAGCCCACGCCGAGCTTTCTTTATTGCGCACGCAAGGCTTTACAATCGTCGGACTCGAACAGGACGAACGTTCGATTATGCTAGCCGATTACAAACCACCAAAAAAAATTGTATTGCTACTTGGCGAAGAAGTTGAAGGTATTACGAACGATTTGCGTAATCAGTGCGATAATTTAATTGAAATCCCAATGATGGGCAAAAAGGAATCTTTTAATGTCAGTGTCGCTGCCGGAATTGCTCTGTACGCCCTCAATTACTAAAGTTTTCTAAATATATTTTATTTAAGAACGACCGCGTCTTCGCCAAGTATTTTTACTAGGGCAGCAAAAAGCGCGTCATTTGCCTCAACCCTAAAAGGTAGTTTAATGGCTGACTTTTTGGTGGCGCCCAAAACAAGAACAATATCAGTTGGACCAATAAACTGGCTGCACGCCTGTTTCAGCGCCAATAAAGCATCGTGATTATCGGGGTCTTTAATATGAACGAATAACTTTTTTAGACTAACCTCAGCCACGGAATGCGAATGGGTAGCCGTCATAACGGGTTTAGATGGTGGAGTGCTTGCGGGAGCACTGACACTACTATGTTTGGTTGATTTTGCGCTTGCCACTCTCGTGGCTTTGACTTTGCCACTCGGTTTTGGTTTTTCCATTCGCCTACCTGTCGATTCGTAGTCGCGCAACTCTTGATCAGTCACAAACTGGATATTGTCCGCGATCATTTTAGCGTCTGTTCCCAGATTCCCATCCCGATCACGAGCACTAATCTTACCGGTAGCGCGGATAACCTCATCTTGCACTAGCTTAGCGCCAATTTGCTCGTAAAGGTTCGGAAAGACAATAACCTCGCCTTCGCCTGTCTTGTCCTCGATACCTACAAAAGCCATTTTTGTACCAGTTTTCGTAATGATTGTTCGAACAGTAGAAATCAATCCGCCAATTGTCGCCTTTTTGCCATCCGCTTCTGGCGTTAATTGGTTAAGCGAAATGGTCTGTTCCTCAAAATATGCATCGTAGTTATCAAGCGGGTGTGCACTAATATACAAACCGAGTAATTCACGTTCCCAGGTTAAACGCTCTTTATCGGTGTGTTTGACAGGAGCTGATTGCATAGCAACAGACGGTTGGATGTCAGCAATATCACTGAGACCTCCGAACAAATCAGTCTGGCCACTGAGTGTCTCTTTTTGAAGCTTACTTGCGAACGCCTGTACTGTTTCGAGATTAAATAGCAAATCCGATCGATCGCCAAGTTTATCAAATCCACCCGACTTGATGAGAGATTCCCAGGCCTTTTTATTGAATTTCGACGTACTAACCCGACGGGCAAAATCTTCGACACTCGCAAACTTACCACCTTCCCGAGCGCGCAAAATTTCTTCAACTGCTGCGACGCCAACGCCTTTGACGGCCGCCATCCCAAAACGAATTTCTTTTTTACCAGGCACAACTGCAAATTCAACGAAACTTTCGTTAACATCTGGAGACAAGACCGTAATACCCATGTGTTTACACTCTGTAATTTCAATTGCCAAGCGGTCAATGTCATCTTGATCACTC
>JACMLL010000040.1 GCA_014379635.1 Candidatus Saccharimonadota bacterium | reverse complement strand
TCCGTTGCGGTTTGCGGCAGGGATTCGAGATGGGCATAAAGATATTGCCCGCCAGGACAACTCCCCTTCATATAGGCATAGCAGGTTAGCCCGCCACAAGTCTCTAAACCGAAAGGATCTTTGAGTACTTTCGAGAGATAACCGCCATCCAAAAGACACTGGTTATTCGAAAGAAGAGGACCAGCTCCGTCATAGTCAGAAGAAAGCCAACCATTACCGCTGGCACCACAGCCCGCTTCAACGTAATCGCCCTTATCGACACTGTAGAGCTTGATAGTCTTACTTAGCTGGGCAAGATCATTCTTCCGTACGGTATCTCGAGCTCTTTGTTGAAGGCCACCGTAAGAAATTATTGAAATAGCGGCAAGAATGCCGATAACGACAATTACAATCAATAGCTCGACGATAGTAAAACCTGGTTGTCTATTTTTAGATATAAGCGTAAGTGATTTCAACATAGGGTATATATTAATTTTTAAGCGTTTTCTCATGTATGTGTTGCTCGGTCCGACGAGCAATCTCAGCGGCCTCATCGGTTGATATGACAAAAATTGGCTTGCTCGCATCAGTGCCGATATTGACAGTCTCGGTTGGCTCGAAAGTCTGGTCGTTAACCGCCGAGTCAAGCTCGAAGCCCAAAAAGCCCAAGCCCTCGACTACTCGCTGGCGGATAACCGTCGAGCGTTCACCGATTGTAGCCGTAAACACCACACAATCGACTCCACCCAAACTTGCCGCCATCTGGCCGATAGCCTGCTGAATACGGTAGACAAACATTTTCAGGGCAAGCTGGGCCCGTTCGTCGCCAGAGTCTTCACTAGCCCGCAGTTGACGTACGTCATTCGAGCTGCCACTAATGCCCAGTAGTCCAGACTGCTTGTTCAAATACTCTTCCAGACATTCATCGCTTAGCTGCAATTGACGCTTAATCGCCAAGGCGGCCGCTATATCGATATTGCCGCTGCGTGATGACATGACCAGCCCCTCGAGTGGCGAATATCCCATCGTATTGTCGATGCTCTGACCATCAATCAGGGCGGTGATGCTACTGCCACTGCCCAGATGGCAGACAATGGTTTTCGGTAGCAACGTATCACGACCGGCCAGAGACCGCACCACAGAACTAACCGATATACCTTGGTAACCGTAGCGTTTGATACCAGCCTCTTCGGCCAGCTCGATGTTGATGCCATAGTACGCGGCCCAAGCCGGTTTGGTGGCGTGAAAAGCACTATCAGAGATAGCCACAATCGGAATACCAGGAAAATAGGTTTCAAGATGTTCTAACTCAGAAAGAACCGTCGTAACGTGCAGAGGTGCCCGCTGCTGAACGGCCCGAAGCGCCACTACTGTCTGCTCGGTGACTAACTGATCTTTAACGAAGTGGTTGCCTGGTGCCACCACTCTGATGCCAATCATCGAAACCGTATCGTCATTACCGATAACCCGATATTTATGCAGCAGCGGTAATACGTAATGCGCCACTGCGCTGAGGTCGATGTCGTCATAGCTTTCAGATTGCTGTTCACCAGCATGGTTAATCGTACCGACGACGCGCCCGTCGATAAATTCAAAATGGATCCGTGCCCATTCATACTCACCGGCGAACAAAGCATATTTGTGACTAGCGCTACCCGGGTTTACTACAAGAGTTAATGATTCTGCTGCCATAAATCTTCCCATCAAAGTTATTAGCTGATTGCGTTATTATTAGTATACCTTAAAAACATAACCATCAAGAGGTTATGTCCGATGTTTAGATAAACTAGCTACTGACGAGTGACGCGCACCATGGCGTGACGAATCGGCTGCTGGTTAAGCAGATAGCCCGCCTGCAGCTCTTCGGCAATTACTTCATGTTCGCCGACAGCGTCTTCGTCAAATTGAATTGCTTCATGTAGTTCAGGGTTAAACGGTGTACCGATTTTGGCTTCAATACGCCTGATATCCAAGGCTTCAAGTGACTTTTCCAAGTTTCTGACGAGACCCGCCACACCTTGAACCCACGTATTGTCTTTAAGTTCCTCTGGAGTATAGGTAATGGCGCGCTCGATGTTATCGATAACAGGCAGAAGTTTCAAGATTGCACTGGCCTTACCAGCCTGGCGAGCCGATATTTTGTCGGCTTCAGCGCGTTTACGGTAATTCTCAAAATCAGCGTGAGTCCGCTGCAAATCAGCCGTTAATTCGGTCAATTTTTGGTCACATTCAAGTTGTTTTTTGGTCTTTTTCGCTTTATCGATCATATTATAATACCTCCTCTAGCATAGCGCCGGCGTGGCGGACGAGACGCATAACTTTGGCGTAACTTTGGCGAGTCGAGCCAAGCACGCCGATGTAACTACGGTCACTGTACGGTGAACGAAAACGGCTGATAATGAGACTGGCGCCACTCGTCTTGCCAATCGGGTTTTCTGCGCCGATATAGACGTTCAGGGGTTCATTGGGGGCGGCTTCCCTCAGCCAGGGTTCCAAATTGTCCAGTAGTCGAGCCACCGCCTGCGTATGATTGCCCTGGGCAAACTCTGGTTGTGAAAATAAATTACCAATTCCGCTCAGATAAAGTTCGTCGCCAATGGTGGCCAGTCCCAAGTTATGTGTCAAATCCACCAGGCTGTCGACAGCACTGCGAATTGCCCGGTCGGCCCGGTTTGTCTGAGTCCCTACTCGTGCTTCAATCGCTCTCGCACTGCGATCGGGTCGTGAATGCTCGGTTTCATTTTCGTGAGCTTCGGTAAGTGTATTGACATAAAAACGATAGCCGGTATCGGTTGGGACGCGACCAGCGCTGGTATGTGGTTGGGCAATCAGGCCCATTTCTTCGAGGCGCGCCATCTCGCTACGAACGGTCGCGCTCGACACACCAAACAGCTTGGCAAGCATCACACTGCCAACCGGTGCGGCAATCTCGGCATGTTGTTCAATAATAGCGGCAAGAATCTGCATTTGACGTTCTGTCATACGTTTATTTTAACGTAGCTTAGCACTCATAGCAAGTGAGTGCTAGCTGCTCATTTGAATGGCAGCCAGTAAGTCGCGAGCCCGAAGACGCGCTTCATCGTCTTTGCGATGAAAAATTTCATCCCGACGGGCGATTTCGTCCACTATGCGCACCGCGCGGTCAATTTCGTCGTTTATAACAAAATGGTAATACGAAACACCCAGAGCCTGGGTCAGCTCACGGATGGCACTGGCGCGACGCTTTGGCCACGCCGCCTCAAAAGCTTCAGAGGTGGAATAACGGCTTTTTAAACGCTGCAGCCATGTTGTGTAATCAGGTGGCAAAATAAATATCGATATAATCGATTCGCTTAACTTTTTATATTTCGCCAAACCCTGAACATCGATGTCGGCCAAGGCGATTTTATCCAAGGCAAGCAAACGTCGCAGCTCATCGATACTCGAACCGTTAATTTCCCCGTGGACCAAACTCACCTCGGCATATTGGCGAGACTCAATCATATCTATGGCTGTGGGCTTATCAATAAAATAGTATGCTCTGCCCTCAACTTCGGGCACACCGTCATTGGTGCGGGGAGCGCGGGTCGTACAGGTAATCAAATCGAGGCAATCAGAGGTTTTTAGAAGCTGACTTTTTATAGTGTCTTTGCCGGCACCAGATATACCCACAAATAAAACTATTTTCATACGAGACACCAGCTCGGCTGTCTGTTTAGTTGGTTGGTAATTCGCAATCAGCTGTTCGAGGTTATCCATGATAGCTATTGTAACAAACTAGGCGTGCCTCAGCCTAACGGTTCTGTTTTGCTCTAGACTGTTTTGCGGGCTCTAGGATGACGCTTGCTGGCCCCAAAGTTACGATCGAAGATATCGCCTCCCCAAAAGCCCAGAGTAATGGCAACCGCTACCAGATAGAGTGGCACGGGCGTCTTAAACCACGACCCGCCTATAAGATCGTTAGTCAGGACGGCAAGAGGCGTTCGTGTTTCGCCACTCACCTGTACGGCGGTCTGAACAGTCGCTTTATTGCCATTCTTGTCGGTAGTATTGACGATGATAGTATACGTACCAGCATCTACATAGCTAAACTTAACTGTTTTTACGCCTGGGTTAGCGATGCTTAACAGCACGTCATCCGCACCTTCGCCCAGATGAACACTCGCAGCATATGGCGGCAATCCACCCCAAACCCAAAAACCTAATGTATATTGCGTATTTGCCTGGATAAATCGAGGGACACAGACGATTGCAACTTGATGCTCACCTCCAACGGGTAGAGATGGCTTCTTTTGGGTATCACAGCTTGATACTTCCGGGGTAACACCGGGAATAATCGAGGGGTTAGACGGCAAGACAACCGGCAAAACCGAACTTAATGGCTGCAGCGGACGTATCGCAGCACTGGTCGTAACGAGATTGATACTGACGAGCGGCGTACTGGGACCAGGTTGATCGAGGTTATCATAATTGAGGGCGCTCAGTACATTAACGCCAGTCTGCAATTGAATCTGCAATAAAAAGATACCAGCGTCAGTGCAAACGGTCGAGCCAACCAGTTGTTTGTTATTTTGCACGACAACAAACGTCCCTGGCGCACACGTACCCGTGACCTCAATCGTCTGTTGATTAGTCATATTAACCCCGTTTATTGGCGAGGTAATGGTCGCACCGACCGTCGGAGCCGGCCCAGGCACAATAGCGCCAATCGGTACCGTCCCGGACTGTTCGGCTTGAACCCGGGCAAAGCCCGCGCTGACGTACATAAAAATTCCAACGACTAGCAACAAGCCGACAAGCGTCACGTGCGAGGTATG
>JACMLL010000039.1 GCA_014379635.1 Candidatus Saccharimonadota bacterium | reverse complement strand
TACCTTAAGCACGAGTGGAAAAAGCTACCGGTTACGATTGTGACTTACGGGTTTGGCGGTGGCTTATCGTCAGCTGCTCAATTAAAGCAAGTCTTTACTCGTCTCGATTCAACAATCGTAGAATCAGGTGTTGCTATTGATATTAGTGTCGGAGTTTTAAATGAAACTGGTGGAATTACCGAGCCAGAAATAAACTTGTTGCAATACGCATCACCACTAGCCGCTGCGCTTGAAGAAATCAATGTATATACAAATGCCGATACTGAAGCCCTCGTCGCTGTTTAGTATTGATTGCCGTAAGTATAAGTGCCCGCATTAACGCTAGAGCCTGTCAGTACGAAACCTGATGAAAGTACCAACCCTATTGAGGCGACATTTTTGTGCTTTACTATAGTCATCGCATGACCATTAAACCTTTGATTAACGGCCTCAAGACATATATCTATAGATAGCCGGCCAATGCCTTGACGTCTGTGGTCGTAATCTACAAAATTAGAAAAGATTGGGCATTCAGGGTCAACGCCGAAAGAATATCCGGGTGTTGCAATTTGTGACATTCCAACAGCCCTCTTGCCTGCAAATAAAACAAAATCTTCGCGTTTACCTTCTGCGAATCTTTCTCTTGTTTTTGCTAAATTTCGAGCCGCGCACTCTGGATTGCTTAAATGTTTAACAGTTTGAGGAAATTCTTTAGTTATGTCTGCGTTTGACGACAACATCAGCAAGCCACTCAAATCTTCTGCGACAGGGCGCAGGTTATCTATTTGGTTAAGCGGTAAGACGTATTGGTTTATCATGTTTACTCGAAGTATAATTATATACTCTTTGTACAGTTTTACAAACAATGTAAAAAAATACGTATAAAAATGCGCTTATGTTATCATAATAGATGAAAGTAAACTGAACTGAACTATATAGTAACTTCAGCAAGAAAAGGGTGGCTCGGGTGGAACAATCTAACGCTCCGTTAAGCAATGATGCGCTGTATAAAATAAATGCGTACTGGAGAGCTGCAAACTATTTGTCTGTCGGTCAGATATACCTATGCGATAACCCACTTCTTAAAAAACCACTCCAACTCGAACACGTCAAGCGATTACTCCTTGGACACTGGGGTACGGCACCAGGACAAAATTTTATTTATGCGCATCTTAATAGAGTCATTAAAAGCAATGACTTAAATATGATCTATATCTCTGGTCCGGGTCACGGCGGGCCATCGGTGGTTAGCAATGTTTATTTGGAAGGTACATTTAGCGAATACTATCCAGAGGTGAGTAGAAGCGAGGCAGGTCTCAAGAAATTATTCCAAATGTCTTCATTTCCTGGCGGGCTTTCGAGTCACGTATCCCCGCAGGTACCGGGATCAATCCACGAGGGCGGCGAATTGGGCTACTCTCTTAGTCATGCCTTTGGCGCAGTATTTGATAACCCAAGCCTTATTACGGCTTGCGTTGTTGGTGACGGCGAGGCCGAGACTGGACCGCTGGCCACTGCCTGGCACTCTAATAAATTCTTGAATGCTAAAACTGACGGTGCGGTTTTGCCAATTTTGCATTTGAATGGTTACAAAATTAGTAACCCAACAGTTCTAGCGAGAATCGAGCCCGAAGAGCTTGAACATTTATTCCGTGGCTATGGATGGGCCCCTTACTACGTTGAAGGTGACGACCCAGAGCAAATGCATCAATTGATGGCAGCGCAAATGGATAAGGCGATTGCAAGGATCAAAGAGATCCAGACAAATGCCCGGGAAAATAACGACACAATGCGACCGCGCTGGCCAATGATTATTTTACGTTCACCGAAAGGCTGGTCTGGTCCGAAATTTATTGATGGTAAAAAAATCGAAGGTAACTTCCGTTCACACCAGGTCCCGCTGGCTGTTGACGAAGCCCATCCTGAAAACATTGTAATTCTTGAGGAGTGGTTGAAAAGCTACAAACCGGAAGAATTATTTGATGAGAGTGGTCGCTTGCTTCCCGAGCTGGCTGAATTAGCGCCAACGGCTGAACTTCGAATGGGTGCGAATAGTCATGCGAATGGCGGCAATCTGCTGCGCGAACTCCATTTGCCGGACTTTCGTGATTATGCTGTCGATATCCCTTATCGAGGTATCAGTAACGTCGGAAACGTCCACGCCTTGGGGCCTTTTCTGCGCGACACTATCAAATTAAATAACGACCACCATAATTTTAGAATTTTTGGACCCGACGAGACAGAGTCAAACCGATTAGAAGCGGTATTTGAAGTAACGGATCGGCAATGGTCAGGACGTATCGTAGATACTGACGAGTCGTTGGCTACTAGCGGTGCGGTGCTTGATTCAATGTTGAGTGAGCATCAATCTCAAGGTTGGCTTGAAGGTTACTTGCTGACAGGCCGACACGGCGTCTTTAATAGCTATGAGGCATTTATTCGCATCGTTGACTCGATGGTCAGTCAACACGCTAAGTGGATTAAAATGTCTTCGGAATTACCATGGCGCAAAGAAATTGCATCGATGAATTATCTGTTGACGTCACATGTTTGGCGTCAGGACCATAACGGTTTTACTCATCAAGACCCTGGCTTTATCGACCACATTATAAATAAAAAAGCTAAAGTTGCCCGAGTTTACCTCCCTCCAGATGCCAATAGTTTATTATCGGTCATGGACCATTGTTTACGCAGCCGCAACTATATTAACTTGACGATTGTTGGTAAACACGATAGTCCACAGTGGTTGTCAATGGAAGAAGCTATCGCCCACTGCTCCAAGGGGCTCAGCGTGTGGGATTGGGCTAGCACTGATCAAGGTGTCGAACCTGACGTTGTGATGGCTTGTGCCGGAGATGTACCAACACTCGAGACACTAGCTGCGGTTTCGATTTTACGAACCCATTTGCCAGACCTACATATACGCGTCGTTAACGTGGTTGATTTGATGCGACTAGAGCCAAACACCGAACACCCCCACGGGCTCAGTGATCCTGAGTACGATGAAATCTTTACTCGTGATAAAGAAATTATTTTTGCTTTTCATGGTTTTCCGTGGCTAGTTCACCGTCTTACCTACCGTCGAGCTAATCGAAAATTACACGTACGTGGTTACAAAGAAGAAGGCACTATCACGACTGCCTTCGATATGACCGTCCTTAACGAGATGGATCGCTTTCACCTGGTCATGGATGTACTGGAGCGCACACCCGTCCAAGGTGAAGCGGCTGACTTGCTGCGTGAGATGATGCAAAAAAAGCTGATTGAACATACTAACTATATTGATAAGTTTGGTATCGATATGCCCGAGATTCATGATTGGAAATGGAACTTTTAAGAAAATAACTATTGACCCTAATAACTATTAATAGTATAAACGTATCAGCTTCTTACGCAATCCTGCGAAAGAAGAGTGTAAACTCGACAGAAAAGAAGGCACCCCATGAGGGCATTCACACTGTGCGACCCTACAGAAGTCGATTCGATCGACGTCAACAACACACAACTCGAGGCCGCCCTCAAAGAGCAGATGGACTCCATCCTGGCTCGAGTATCCGGCATGGATGTGGCCCGAGAGGACGTCAGTTCGACGACCGTCGAAGTCTGGATAGAAGGACGGCCTACACACGGTATCCTTGTTCACTCGGACACTATATTCGACGGAGTGGGTCGTGCGCGCCGTGCAACTCTGTTTTGCTACGACGACGAGTGGCGAAAGTTTTGCGAGAAAGTGGCAGATAGCCATGTCGTTGTACTGGATGTGGAAGTGAAGGATATGTATCGTAGGCTGGTTGCCCGCGAGTCCGTTTACACGGCTCGCTACGACGAGTAGCTATACGGTTTAGCACCTTCTTTGGCTTACTGGTCTTCTTAGTCGTACGCATCATTATCCTTAGGCGGAAAGTTTGTAATCTTCATACAAATTAATGCATGAGTTACTTCCCTACCCCGGGCAATACCCCTCCCAACGCAGCCCGAGAGCGTATAATCTCGGGCAATAACTAAAACCATGTTATGTAAATAAAATGGTTTTAGTTATTGAAACAGTATAAACATAACCTACTAATTCTCGAATGTAAGATTTTTTTTGTTTATTTTATTAGAAATTTAAACAATTCATATACCAAATAAGCCGGCCATACCACTGCTTTTAATAGGCCCAGCAGCACTAACCAAAAAGATGTTGCCTTGCCAATAAAGAATACCGCTGCACCGATGACACCGAGGCCATAAACAGCATTACCGCTACTACTTCGATTAGAATGACACTTGCAATTCTTTTCGTCTTTTATTTTTTTATCGTCTTTCATATTGAACTCATTATAACACTATTTAACGCTCGGTTTTTTCTATGAGGACTGCTTTTTTTAGCCATTCGGATGAAGTGATTTGATTGATCATAAAATTAGCGACATCAGCCCTGGATATAGTTGACGATGTTCGTAAGGTAAGCTGCTCGCCAATGCTATAGTTTGACGTTAAAGGACCGTTGGTAAGGTTTGCGGGCCGCACAATGACCCAATCAAGTTTACTGCCCATAACAAACTCCTCTTGTTTTCTTTTATCATCAAACATTTCTCGCATTGGAGGAATACTTGCTACCAATCTCCATAAAAACGGTAACTGTTTCTGATTGGCTGCAAGTCCAGCGCCAGTTTCTACTACCAGTTTTTTAACAGCATTCATTTCCATGGAACGAATTATATTGGCTGTACCTTCAGAAAGAATATACTGTGTTCGGCCAGGAATCACACCCAGGGCTACCAACACAGCATCTTGGCCTATTATTGCCTTATTAACTACATCAAAATCACGGACATCACCTAAAAAAACGGTGATTTTATCTTGGTATTTAATAAGTTGTTGGGGATTATCGTGGACGAAAGCAAACGTCTCGTAACCTTTATTTAGTGACCGTTCGATAAGTTGTTTTCCGGTTCCACCTGTTGCGCCAAAGATTATAACTTTCATAGTTCTATGATATCAAACAAAAAACTTACGAACAAAGTTGTTTAGTATTTGAAGTTAGCGCAAGACCTCATGTAAGGTTTTGCGTATGCTACACTAAGTACCAGGAGTTTTATAATTTTAAAAAAAACAAAATCAGACACGCATTAAATAACAAAAACCGGTAGGGTAACCTACCGGTTTTTTATAAGGAGACAATATGACACTGACAGCGGAAATTGTAATGGACACGGTTGACCGATCAGTTATGCAGCCAATCGACGGAGATGCTTTTGAAAAAAACTTACTTTCTATGCACCAGTTGTGCGACAAGGATATATACGACTACATTAAAGAGGCTGCTGCGGCCGAGACAATTCTGCGGGACCCTTCCCGTCGGGGCGTAACAGTGGCACGTTTTTTAAAGTTGACGTCGCTTATGCGACAGCCGTCGACTAGGACAGGTGGCAGTATGACGACTGCGATGGAAAAATTAGGAGGCTCTGCTCAATTGATTAGTGGTATGGCCAGCTCATCGGAAGCCAAAGGAGAATCACTATCTGACTCATGGGTAGCTATTGCGACTCAAACCGATATTTTAGGTATTCGAACAGCCGAAGACGATGGTTCGGCTTATGCCGCCCAGGCCATAGCCATTGCATCAGAGCGTGGTGATTTGTTTAATTTCGTACCGGTTATTAATTTAGGAGATGGTCGCAACGAGCACCCTAGCCAAGGCCTGGGCGATATGTTCACTATCTACAAAAAATTCGGGAGTTTTGAAGGTTTAACGGCCGCGGTCGTCGGTGACCACGAGCGCTACCGCGCCCATCACTCCTTTATGATTGGGGCTGTGGCCCTCGGCATGAAGGTTATTGCGGTTGAATCGCCAGCAGCACCGGTCCCACCGGCGATGGTAGAAAAATTTGGCGATCGTTTAACGCGAACCGACGATTTAGACGGAGCGATGGAGGTAGCTGACGTTTTGGATATGGGCCGCAATCCTGACGAATATGCCGGGGATGATAATAAAGAGAAGGCACGGAGCAAACAATTAGCTCAGGACTATGCCAGCTGGATAGTTGACTATGACAGAATACAACAAATGCCACTGGATAGTATCATTTTACATCCCCGCCCACGCAGAGACGAGCTTCACCCTAGCGTAGATATCGATCACAGGATGAAGGACGTCGAGCAAATGGCTAATATGATACCTATGCGTATGGCTATTATTGCCAGACACCTCGGCAAATCTAT
>JACMLL010000038.1 GCA_014379635.1 Candidatus Saccharimonadota bacterium | reverse complement strand
TCAAATCCACCCGACTTGATGAGAGATTCCCAGGCTTTTTTATTGAATTTCGACGTACTAACCCGACGGGCAAAATCTTCGACACTCGCAAACTTACCACCTTCCCGAGCGCGCAAAATCTCTTCAACTGCTGCGACGCCAACACCTTTGACGGCGGCCATCCCAAAACGAATTTCTTTTTTACCAGGCACAACTGCAAATTCGACGAAACTTTCGTTAACGTCTGGAGACAAGACCGTAATACCCATGTGTTTACACTCTGTAATTTCAATTGCCAAGCGGTCAATGTCATCTTGATCACTCGTCATCAAAGCCGCCATAAAGGCCTCTGGGTAATTTGCTTTTAAATAAGCCGTCCAGTACGAGATGAGTCCATAACAGGCAGCATGTGACTTATTAAAACAGTAATTGGCAAACTCTTCGAGCTGATCCCAGAATTTCTCGGCAAGCTTTGGGTCGGCACCGCTAAAACTAATTGCACCCTGCACAAAATCGGCTTTCACTTTGCGCATCAAATCAATATTCTTTTTACCGACAGCTTTACGTAATGTGTCGGCTTGACCACCCGTAAACCCAGCGAAATCTTTTGAGATTAACATAAACTGCTCTTGATACACCAAAATACCGTAGGTCTCTTTAAGCGCATTTTCGAACTTTGGATGCAAGTAAGAGATCGTTTCTTTTCCGTACTTACGTTTAATAAAGCTATCGATAAACTGCATTGGCCCAGGACGATATAATGCAACCATCGCAATAATATCTTCAAAGATTGAGGGCTTTAGTTCACGTAGATACCGTTTCATGCCGGCAGATTCAAGCTGAAAGACCCCTGTCGTGTCACCTCTTTGGAACAGCTCGTAGGTCGCCTTATCGTCAAGTGGTAGGGTGTCTATGTCGATATCAACTTTGTTCACTTTTTTTATAATACGAAGAGCGTTATTAATTGTCGTCAAGTTAGACAAGCCAAGGAAGTCCATTTTAAGCAGCCCCAGCTCTTCGATGGGACCCATAGGATACTGTGTAGAGATAACTCCTTTTTGGGCCATTTCCAGCGGAGCAAACTTGACGATATCATCTGGTGCAATCACGACACCGGCGGCATGTACGCCGTGCGAGCGAATTGTGCCCTCAAGACGCATCGCATAATCGAATACGATCTTTGCAGTTGGGTTTGTCTCATACTCACGCTTTAGATCGGGGTCCTGTTTTACGCTCACCTTCAGCGAAATATGCCGACCTTGAACGGGCGGTGGAATCATTTTAGAAAAACGATCGGCCTCAGAATAAGGAACCTGCAGTACGCGCGCTACGTCACGAACCGCAGCCCTGGCGGCCATCTTGCCGAAGGTCGCAATATTAGCAACACGGTTAATACCGTACTTCTGCGTACAATACGCAATCACCTCGTCGCGGCGAGTGTCTTGAATATCAATATCGACGTCGGGCATACTGATACGATCAGGATTCAAGAAACGCTCAAACAGAAGATCGTACTGTAATGGATCAAGTTCAGTAATCCGCAGAGCGTACGCCAGAATCGATCCAGCTGCACTTCCACGACCTGGACCAAAAATAATTCCTTGATCTTTACCCCAGTTAATAAAATCCTGAACGATTAAGAAATAGCCGTTAAAGCCCATACCGTCGACAACTGAAAGTTCATAGGCCGCTCGCTCGAGCACTTCTTCTGGAATGTGCGTCTTTGCTTCGTCAACCGATAAGCTGGTCGTTTGCGGCTGATCGAGATCACCGTAACGCCACGCGAGCCCTCGATAGACAAGTTTATGAAGGTACGTTTTTTCACTCTCGCTAACCGGCGTTGGAAAAGTCGGAATCAAAATACCACCCAGAGCTAGCTCTACGTCGCAACGATCAGCAATCAGGCGGGTGTTCGCTACGGCTTCGGGATTTGTTGGACCCCAGCGCGCAATAATCTCTTTCGGGTCTGCAACGTGAAGCTCAAAATCCTTGAGACTCATGCGTTTTTCGTCACTCAAAAACGTACCCGTACCAACGCAAAGTAAAATTTCGTGCGCATCTTGATCGTCGTGTGACAGATAATGTCCGTCGCTACTTACAACAAGTGGTATATCAAGTTCTTTGGAAAGTGTCTGCAGATGCGCATTTATTTTTACCTGCACATCCCACGATGAAGGATGGTCAGGATGTCCATGATCTTGCATTTCGAGATAATAGCGGTCACCAAAAATGGATTTGTACCACAAAGCAATTTTTTTTGCCTGTTCGTAATTATCCATTCGCAGATTATCGCCAACTTCACCACCGGCACATCCAGATAAGATAATCAGGCCTTCGTTATATTTCTCGAGGAGTTCGTGATCCATACGGGGCTTATAGTACATGCCTTCAAGGTTAGCGAGCGAGCTGAGCACCATCAGATTCTGATAGCCAACATTATTCATTGTCAAAATCGTCAAGTGATAACGAGCCTTGTCTTTCTGTGGATCACGGTCGTGTCGGGAACGTGACGCAATATATGCTTCAATACCAATAATCGGCTTGACGCCGACACCTCTGGCTGCCTTGTAAAACTCAATAGCGCCCGACATAGTACCATGATCGGTAATAGCTACTGCCTCCATACCCATATCTTTGACAGCATGAATAAGATCAGGTATTTTCGTTAACCCGTCGAGCACACTATGGTGTGTATGATTATGCAAGTGAACATAATCAGATGGCTTTAGTTGAACCCCCATAACTATGTTCCAGTATACCTAACAACAACCCTCTTTGTATGTAGTAGAATACACCGACTACCGTGGGCGTTGAATGGCGTCAATAATCTGTTTAATAAAATCGCCAATAACCGGAAACCAATCAACAAATTGACCCAAAACGCCGATAATAATCGCCACTAGCACCGTTCCGCCTAGCACCGTACCGAAACCAAAAAATATACCACGAATAAAATTCATGAAATAAACCTGACGTCGATTTCGATAAAAATCAAAGAAAAGATCTTCTAGGATACCCTGTCGCGCTCCCCGATCGTTATCGTTTTGTATTTTATTTACTATTTTTTTAATCATACTGTTTCCTGTTTATTAAAATGACACACTGATGGTGTTAGTGTGTCATTTGTTTGGTACTTATTCAAGCTACTCTTTGCCTGAGAAGCCTTTTCGTGCCCCGTCAATTGCCCGCTCGGCGCGCTCTTTGAGGTCCTCGCTTCTTGCCCTTGCATCTTGCGAGGCAACGGCTGCTTTATCCTTCATATCATCTGCGACTTTATTCGCTTTCATTTGAACTTTTTCTACTTTTTTCGAAGCATCGCCTTTCATAACTTCGGCTTTGGCCTTCAAGTCTGCCCGCGTTTCTTTACCGCTTTTTGGTGCGGTGAGAACTCCAGCGAGAAGCCCTATAGCTGCCCCAAACAGTGTACCAACAGCGAATTTTCCTTTTGACATAATTATTTGCCTCCTTTTTTACTTTTACTAACTTTTTTAAAATATCGGCCGACCAATTGTGCGATAAATAATGGCGATGTAAGTTTAGAGGCACCCGCTATAGCCGTTCCGATCGTATTGACAGTACGTCCGGCCGAATTAGTAAGCGCGCGAATATCGTGGGTCAGTTTGATAAGATACACTGTTAAAATAATACCAAGCACGAGGAATAATGCCAGGAAAATTGATAGGATAATGACCAGTATTTCTGCTGCAAGACTCACAAAAGTCCTCCTTTATATATTCTTACGCTACTATGTATTTGTACTTTCGTATTATATCACCTAATTATAATGGTCACAATATTTAGCTTAAGCGTTTTTTAAGGTATTTCTTAAAATCAGCACCATATTCTTCACTTTCGAGACCCACGTCAACCACTGCTTGCAAATATTTCAGCTGATCACCTGTATCGTGCCATACCCCTTCGATAAAACAGCCGTACACAAGATCTTGTGTCGCCAACTCATTAATACTATCGGCAAGAGTAATCTCTCCACCCTTGCCTACTTTCTCTTGGGCGATAATCGGTATAATGTCTGGTGTCAGTAGGTAACTTCCAACTGACGCAAAGAGAGAGGGTGTGTTTGCCTCACCTGGTTTTTCAATAAGGCCGCTAAGCTTAAATAACCTATCAGAGACTTTATCGCCAACAATTGCCATACCATACTTATTGGCATCTTTTTTATCAACTTCAATCAGTGAAATGACTGATTTACCGGTTTTATTATAAGCAGCTTTCAGCTGCAGAGGCCACGCAACATCACTACGAAAGAAGTCATCGGCAAAAAATACAAAAAAAGGCTCGTCATCATTAATCAAATGTTGAGCGTTGAGTATTGGACGGGCATTGCCTTTTGGCGTGCCTTTTTGGCGAACATAGACAAAGTTTGCCAAATCGGCAATTGCTTCGATTTGATCAGCTTTATCGTCTTTCCCCCTTTCGCGAAGTTCTTTTTCGAGCTCATCGCTACGGTCAAAATGGTCTTCGATTGCCCGCTTCGTACTACCGGTTACTATAATAATATCCGTCACACCAGCTGCTACCGCTTGCTCAACGATCAACTGAATAACAGGCTTATCAATAATTGGCAACATTTCCTTAGGCATTGCTTTTGTTTGTGGCAAAAAACGCGTACCGAGACCAGCTGCGCAAATAATAGCCTTAGTTGGTTGTTTCATTTTATACAATCCTTTCACGAATCAATTTCTGCGCCAGTTTGGGGTTCGCCGTGCCACGAGACTTTTTCATGACTTGACCGACCAGAAAACCTATAACTTTGTCATCGCCGTTTTTTATATCTTCAATCGCCTTAGTAGAGGCTGGGTCAGACAATACTTCATCAACAAAAGCAACAATCGTACCCTCATCGCTAACTTGAAGAAGATTCTTTTCCTCGGCAATTACTCGTGGCGAGCTGTTCGAGCGTTGCATTTCAAAGAAAATTTCTTTGGCTGCAGTCGAGCTCAGTTCGTTACCGTCTACCATAGCGGCAAGTTCGATAAAACTTTCCTCTGAAATGGATAAATCGTTACCAGTAGCCCTGACAACTTGATCTATGTCACGGGGAAGAACCATCAAAATCCACAAAGCAGTCCGACGAGCCGCAGACACACCGCCTGTTTCAAGGACGCTTTGAACAAGTTCACTTTGACTTTTAGTCGAAAGCAAGGCGTTGACAACAGTTGAGTCAAGTTCCATTACTTTCCACTCTTGTCGATAAAAGGCAGGTAATCGAGGAAGGGTTGCTTGAATCTCGTCAATCTCTTCGGTTGTAAGGATAATAGGAGGAATGTCGGCATCGGGCATATAACGATAATCCTGGGCATCCTCTTTGCTCCGCTGGCTGATTGTTTTTTGCTTTGCCTCAATCCAACCACGAGTTTCCTGTACAATGCGCTCACCTTTTTCGAGACGTTCAACTTGACGTCTAAATTCAAAATCAGCGGCTCGCTCGACACTACGAAATGAATTAAGATTTTTTACTTCTGCCCGCAAGCCAAGCTCTGTTGCACCTTTTGGAGCAACAGATACATTAACATCAAAACGCATATTACCGTGATAAAGATCGCCGTTCGTTACTCCGGCATAGGTCATCAGACGGTATAGTTCAGTCGCAAACCCTTTAGCGTCGCTAGCTGAATGAATATCTGGCTCAGACACAATTTCAATCAATGGCGTTCCTGCCCTGTTAAGGTCGACCAGACTGTAATCTCCGAAATGCGTCAGTTTACCTGCGTCCTCTTCCATATGGGCATGGTGAATCCGAACGTCGAACGAACTGCCGTCTTCACGAGGCACATTGACCAATCCAGCTCCAATAATTGGCTGGTACATCTGGGTTGTTTGGTAGCCTTTCGGCAAGTCAGGGTAAAAATAATGTTTACGATCAAACCGACTGACACGTGCAATCTCGCTACCAAGCGCTTTTCCGGCTTTGATGGCTAAATTAACCGCTTGACGATTAAGAACAGGAAGCATGCCGGGTAAGCCAAAATCAATTGGACTTACGACGCTATTAGGTGACTTATCACGTGCATCATTATCTGCACCACTAAATAGTTTTGTTAGCGTCGAAAGTTGAACGTGGCACTCAATGCCAATTGTCATAATGTATTTATCGAGAATTTCGTCAGTAATCATTAAATTGCCCCTACGTCTTTTAGTGCTTGTTTAAAACCATTAAGAGCTTGCCGGGCAGCGTCGTAGTTGACACTGACATCAGTCTCGTGCGCAATCTGGTTGCGAAGTTTGTGTGCCGTCCAAACCGTATTACGATTACTGAACAATGTCGCTGAGCTTTTCAACCGTTCGCCCAGCGTCTCGCCTTTTGCACCTCGGTCCTTTAGCGCTTGATCGAGTAGCTTGTCGGCGTTTAAAACGACCAAATGGTAACTAGACGGTTCATCTTTTTTGAGTTGTTGCTCGATTGCAAGCCACTTAATTCGGTAGCGATTAACGTCAAGCTGTTTAGTGCCTTTCTTTGTAAATTCTATAACAGCGAACAGTAATCCGCCGACAATAATAATTGCGGCAAAAAAGAATATAATTGTCTGATCCATTACATTTCCTCCAGTGATCTAGCCAGCGCCAACAAGTCGGCGTCACTACGCTTTTGCCCTATCAACTGCACGCCGATAGGGAGGCCCGCACTGTTCGCTCCCGCTGGGATACTCATAGCAGGTAACCCAGCAAGTGAGGCCGGAACGGTCATAATATCCGCTAAATACATCTTAATTGGATCGCTAGTGTTCTCACCCAGTTTGAAAGCTGGCATCGGCGCAACAGGCCCGAGTAAAACATCGTAATCTTTGAATAATGTATTGAATTCGGTAATTAAGAGCGTTCGAGCCTTTTGGGCTTGCAGGTAATATGCATCAAAATAGCCGCTCGAAAGGACATAACTGCCAATCATGATACGACGCTTGTTCTCGGTCACAAAACCTTCGTCGCGCGTGCGGCCGTAGAGCTCAGCTAGCGTCATAACGCCATCGGCACGATAGCCATAACGAATACCATCGTAACGCGCTAAATTGCTACTCACTTCGGCGGGAACAATAATATAGTACATTGCCAACGTATGAGCGGCAATTGGAAGAGTCACCTCTTCGACAATATGACCGTTGTCGCGTAAGCGTTGAGCATACTCAAGGGTACGACGACGAACCTCTGGATCGACGTCGTCGGTCATAAACTCTTTGACAAGACCAATCTTTTTTCCAGATTCGATTGTTCGTTTTGGTATAAAGAAATTGGCCAATGTAGTCATATCTTTCGGATCGGTACCAGCTATAATATCCATCACCTGCTCGGCATCAGCAACATTTGTAGTGAACACACCAATAACATCAGTACTGCTCGCCATCGCTACCACTCCATAGCGACTCACTGTACCATAAGTTGGTTTAACACCGACAACTCCATTAAAGCTAGCTGGCAGACGAATTGACCCGCCGGTGTCGCTCCCAAGAGCAAAAGGAACAATATCGAGGGCTGTTACGACAGCTGAACCGCCACTACTACCACCAGCGACACGAGTCTGGTCAAAAGCATTTTTTGTAGGTCCATAAGCTGAGTTCTCGGTACTTCCGCCGTGCGCAAATGCATCAAGGTTAGCTTTGCCGATACAAATCGCGCCCTCGGCTTCAAGTTTTTCAACGGCCGTTGACTGAAGCGGTGCGTTAAAATGTTCGAGCATCTTACTTGCGGCGGTCGTAGGAGCACCAAAAGCGAGAAAATTATCTTTAACAACAAAAGGAACACCAGCAAGCTTGCCAGTTATATCGCCGCGATCAACTGCATCGGCGCGCTCCAACGCCCGCTCTTTAGTGAGGCTAAGTAAAGCGTGATACTGTTCGTTATCTTGGGCCTTTGCAATCGCGGACAAAACGTTATCGCGTGCGCTACGGCCAATATAATCAGCAATGAGAGTCATTTATAATACCTTTGGAACTTTTATTTGATTATTATCTGATGCGGGTGCGAGCGCTAACAGAGCTTCACGGCCAATACCATAGTCGTCAACGACGTCCTCGCGCCAGACATTCTGCAGATCGGTGACTTGATAGGTTGGCTCGATGCCAGTAGTATCGAGTTGCGAAAGCTGCTCGACGTACCCTAGGATATTGCCAATATCTATTTGAAGATTGTCTATTTCATTATCAGTAAGCTGCAAACTACTTAACTGTGCAAGATGTTGCACATCAGCGCGAGATATCTGTGTCATAACACCATTATACCTTACTCTCTTAACGAAAACATAGCCCTTATAGAGCTATGTTTATTTTTCGTAACCAGAGACTAGCGCTGGATGTCGATAAAGGTCTGGGCTTTACCGCTCGCACCAGCGCGGCCAGTACGACCAATCCGGTGAATATAGTCTTCGTAGTTTTGCGGTGTATCAAAGTTAATAACGTGTGACACATTTGGAATATCGAGACCACGTGCCGCAACATCGGTTGCGACCATGACACGAACACGGTTATCTTTAAATTGCTTTAAAGCACGTTGACGCTGAGACTGATTCTTGTTTCCATGAATCGCAACGGATGGAATACCGCTATTGTCCAGGTGGTCGCTCAATCGCTGTACACCGAACTTAGTTTCGCCAAAGACAAGTACTTTTTCGTAGTCATCACCACGGAGCATATCGGTCAAAAGTTCGACTTTATGCATCTTATCACGGGCTTCAACAACAGACTGTTCAATGTGCTCGTTCGTCTCACTGGTGCGAACTGAAATCGTAACAGGATCCTTCAAAAAGGTGTTAACGAGCGCTTGAATCTCAGGAGTAATTGTGGCGCTAAAAAACAATGTTTGACGTTCAACTGGCATTTCGTTTACAATCGAACGAATATCAGGCAAGAAGCCCATGTCAAGCATACGGTCAGCTTCATCAAGGACTAGTGTCGTCATATTTTCCAAACGAATCAGACGACGGTTCATTAAGTCTTTCAAACGACCAGGAGTACCAATAATAAAGTGTGGACGACGCTTCAGGTCACGGATTTGACGATCAACGCTTACTCCACCGACGATAAGTGCCGAGTACAAGTTAAGGCCTTGGCTAAAAGCGCGGAATTCTTCGTCAATTTGCTGAGCAAGCTCACGGGTTGGCGCAATAATCAATACACTTGGGGTAATCGAGCTGCCAGTTTGACGTTCGATAATAGGCAACAAAAAGGCTGCAGTCTTACCGGTGCCGGTGTTAGCAAGTCCAATAACGTCTTTACCTTCGATAACATAAGGAATCGCTTGGTCTTGGACGATACTTGGGTTTAGGTAGCCTTTTTTAGCGATGTTATGCTGCAACTGGTTTCCAAATGGAAAATCAGTGAATTTGTGCGTTGGCACATAAGCAATTTCTTCGGCTTTAGCAATTGCTTTATTAATGAATTTACTTGGGTGAATGTACTTTTTTGCGGGACCCTTACTGCCACCACGGCGTCCGCCGCCAAACGATCCGCCGCGGCTTCCGCCTTGGGAACGAGAGTTAGAGTTATTAGAACCGCCGAAGCGTCTTTGTTGGAATGCCATATGAAATAGCCCTTTCGTTAATTGATTGCTGTTTTGCAGTCTTAAAGCTCGCGTCAGCGAGTGTGAGAGAACAGCGAGAGGATATTTCTGTGGCCGCGCTTTTTATTTTACTATGCGCAAGTCTTTGAAAGAGGCTCGACATTCATCGAATGCAATGTTCCAATAATAGCACGTCTTGTAGATTATTGCAAGCTATAGTGGTGTTAGTGGGGGCGTTTGATCGTTGGCCGTCGCCTCTTCACGGTGGTGTTTACGGGTAAAGTGAATAATTAAACCAATAATCGTCGAGATTAAAACAAGTAGTGTGGCACCGGCAATAACAAAAATTGTCGTTGTGACCGTGCGCGCCTGGAATGACGAAGATATGTCCGTGCTACTTCCTGTTTGCTCACGGGCAAGTCGAGCAAGTGGCGACACGAGGTAATTTGCCGGGTATTTGTCTTGTACTTTTCTAAAAGCGACCAAAGCTTCAGCGTAGTTACCACCGACATAGGCATCCAAACCTCTATACCAGTCATTAGTAACGCCGCCCATCTTGAGAGTAATGTTATTTTTCTTTAAAAGGGCCTTCAAATCAGCAATATCGCGAACCAGGCCATTGCCGAAACATTTTAAATCTTCGCATTCTAGAGCCGTGTAAGTATTCAGGCCAATCTGCTCACCATTATCATTAAACGATGGGCCTCCGCTTTCGCCCTGGGCAATCGGAACAGATGTATTAATAATTTTACGACCATTATGCGTTGCATCAGAAATAATATCGGTCACTTTGCCCTGTGTAATACTTGGTACGGTTTGCCACTGCTCGGTGTTGACACTGTCGTCAATAAACGCAGGAAAACCAATTGCCGTCAATTGATCATTGACCTTCACGGACATGCCATCACCCAATCGTACATACGGAAACGACCCACTCATTTTAAGCAACGCCACGTCAGAACTCGTAAATTGTCCCGTCTGTAAGCTTTGATCGGCAGCGTCTTGATCAAAATCTTGATCGATTAAACGAGCCCGTACTATCGTGTTAGCAAAACTTAATGTAATCCGGCTACCTCCGCTTCCTATACGAACTGGTTCGTTGCCTAGCTGAATCGCATGTTGTAAATCAACGTTAGTAGCAGTGATGGTCGTCGATGAAATAAGTGCGATTGTAGCATCAAGCGCGTCGCTGGCGCTTCTGCTGTCTTTTGCAATGCCAATCCGTATAGCGCTCGCATTGGTAGGTGTTAATAATTCAGCAGCCACTAAATAATCAAGGTAGTTCTGAATTTCTTCGCCAGACGCAAGTGAGTCAAGTAATGCTCGCTTAGGGCTTACGACGGCTACATGACCATTTGTGGCAATATAGCCGTCATTTGAAATAATAGAGCCGCTGCCAACACCGGCAGTACAGACATCCTTTTTTTTGAGCGAGCTAGCTCCAGACGCAACTGTTATATCGGCACAATACACCGTTAAAATACGGACAACAGCCGGTTGGTTTTTTGCAATAACTTTGACTAGTGTCGTTTTGTCTAATTGACTAGGGATATTTGAGGTGTTACGGGGTAGGACAAATTCTTCTTGATTATGTAACACGGTATCGACACTGGTCAGTGCAGTCTGTTCTGTTTTTGCTGAATCTCCTGAAATTTTATTTGTGACCGTAGCAATATTTAATGTCAACAAACCTAGTGCAATGACGCCACCACCGATCATGATAAGCAGTGTCTTTTTTAATCTCTTTGCGGTGTGGTGAGGCGAGCGATTTGACATAGTTTAATATTATTCTAGCATAAGCTTTATAGTTGTTACATCTTTTGCTGGATATCTGAAATCATGTCCCGTAGCTCGGCTGCTTTTTCGAATTCCAAGTTTGCACTGGCAAAATCCATCTGACCAGAAAGTTCCTTGATAAGTCCGGCATATTCATCTTTTGGAATCTTCTTAAGATTAAGTTTTCGAGACGTATCTTCCTTTTTTGGAATAATTGATCGTAGTCCTTCGTCGATGTCCTTGGCAATGCTTTCGGGAGTGATGTTGTGTTCGATGTTATAAGCCTCTTGAATACTCCGTCGCCGATTCGTTTCATCGATGGCTTTTTGCATCGAATCAGTAATCCGGTCAGCGTACATATACACGCGACCTTCAAGATGTCGGGCGGCCCGACCAATCGTCTGAATAAGAGCATTGGCGCTTCGAAGAAAACCTTCTTTGTCGGCATCCATTATAGCGACCATGCTTACCTCGGGTAAGTCTAAACCTTCACGGAGCAAGTTAATGCCGACCAGGACATCGTAAACTCCCATCCGAAGATCTTTCAGGATATCACCCCGTTCCAGTGTGTCTACCTCGCTATGAATATAGGCAGTTTTGATATTAATTTCCTGCAAGTAAGACGACAGGTCCTCGGCCATCCGCTTCGTCAAGGTCGTGACAAGTACACGTTGATTCTTGTTTGTCCGTTCACGAATTTCAGCCACCAAATCGTCAATTTGTCCATTGATTGGTCGAATGATAATCTCGGGGTCAATTAAGCCTGTTGGGCGAATCACCTGTTCGGCTGGGGCTGGACTATGAGCTAACTCGTAGTCACCAGGTGTAGCCGAGACGTAAATAGCCTGATTAATATGGCGATCAAATTCAGCAAACGTCAGCGGCCGATTATCAAGGGCTGATGGCATACGAAAACCATACTCGACCAGCACTTCCTTGCGCGCTCGGTCACCATTATACATACCACGAACTTGCGGCAACGTCATATGGCTTTCGTCAACCAACAGCAAAAAATCATCAGCAAAATAGTCCATAAGAGTAGCCGGTTGCTCACCAGGTTCACGATTAGTGAGGTAGCGGCTGTAGTTTTCGATGCCTTTGACAAAACCTGTCTCTTCCAGCATCTCGATATCGTACTTGGTGCGCTGAGCAAGACGTTGCGCTTCCAGTAACTTATCGTGGCTTTCAAACCACTCAAGGCGCTCGGAAAATTCTTTTTTAATATTCTCAACTGCAGTAGCTATCTTTTCTTTCGGTGTCACGTAGTGACTACTGGGAAAAATACTGACTTCGGTCGGTTCTGCTAAAATTTCACCCGTTAGTGGATCAATCCGCGTCAAGCGGTCAATTTGGTCGCCAAAAAACTCGGTTCGATAAGCCACGTCACTACCAGCTGGAAAAACATCGACGATATCACCCCGAACACGAAAAGTCCCTCGATGAAAATCAATATCATTGCGCTGATACTGAATATCGGTTAGTTGACGCACGAACTTATCCTGTTGACGTCGCTCACCCGTTTTGAGTGTAATGGACATTGCTGAATAGTCATCAGGGGATCCAATGCCATAGATACAACTAACGCTGGCGACAATAATCGTATCCCGGCGCGTCAAAAGCGCCGTTGTCGCAGCATGGCGCAAACGATCAATCTCATCATTAATCTTGCTGTCCTTTTCAATATAGGTATCACTACTGGCCATATAAGCTTCTGGTTGGTAATAATCAAAGTAGCTGACGAAGTAATGGACTTCACTGTCTGGAAAGAATGCCTTGAATTCGCTATACAGCTGCGCCGCCAATGTTTTGTTATGCGCCATCACGAGCGTAGGAACTTGGCGATCCTGGATAATATTAGCCATCGTAAAAGTTTTACCACTACCGGTCACTCCAAGCAAAGTTTGCTCACGGACACCGCTTTTAAGGCCTGCCAGCAATTGCTTGATGGCTACCGGTTGATCACCAGTTGGCTGAAAGGGAGATTGGAGATGAAACTTATCTGTCATACTCCTTTATTTTACGACAGGGAGCGCAAAAAGCACACCTTTAGAAAGATTGTCACCGGACGCGAACAGAAATCTCGTCACTCAGTAATGAGCTAGCCGCGGCCAGCCCGATTTTCCGAAATATGACGATCGTCGCCGGTGTGTGCAAAATCAATATATTTTTTATCAAGCGCAATAATGACTTTATCCAGTAGCCGTTCTGGGTCAGTGTCATAAATAATATCTTTGGCACCCGGAGCATCAATATTTTCAATCAAGGTCGGAATATAGTCAGCGAGGCCGCCACTACCTAGCAAAACTCCGCAGACTTTTCGACTTTCCAATGCGGTTGAAAATTCGTGCAAACTACCCATTCGGCCGCCAACCGTAATAACGGCGTCACTGCTCCGGACCAGGTGGACATCGCGACCAACGTACGCCATACCGGTAAAATTGATGTAATCAAATTCGACCGTCGGAAGTTTATACACGGCAACGTGTTCGCGAAACGAACTAGCTGGCGAAAAGCCAATCGATACGCCCCGTTTCCCCTCAACACTGAAAGCGCCTTGAGCAGCATACCAAGGCAACCCGACGGTCGCACCGGTAATAAGGGTTTTGCCCCGTTGCGCAATTGCTTTCCCGAGGTCAAAAGCCAGTTGATGGGCTGGATGGACGGTATCCCCAGCGGCGGCACCCGATACACATATTTGATATTTCATCCTTTGAACTCCTTTGCAATATAATCTGCCGGGGCGGTGGCGAGGAATTGATTGATTGCATCAGACCCAAGCAATCCAGCCTGCGCGCCAAGTTTCTGGACAACACTCATAGAATTAATCGGCGCCCACGTCAGAGCCGTCTC
>JACMLL010000037.1 GCA_014379635.1 Candidatus Saccharimonadota bacterium | reverse complement strand
TATCCATGTTTGGGGGCATATCCTCAAACAAGCTGCGCTAATGTAACTGATTTCACGGGTCCCTGTGCGGGGGCTGGTGGTGCAACCAGCCAAGCTAGCTTTGATACTAAAATGAAAACAATATTCCCAGGCACAGTGCCTCAGCCGAGCACACAACAGATGAATTGCGGCGGTAGAATGTATAGCGGTTCATATTACTTTTCTGCCGATGGGCTTGCCGCAACGATAGTGTACTACCTAAAAGGTAACCAGCCCTGTGGCACTATCGGTGGTTTGAAAAACGTTAGTCGATTCCAGTTAGATGATGCAACTTCCTGTAACATGGCGCTTCCGTCATTGTAGAAAGAACATTTCAGTCAATCTTTCCGTTGATCAAACAGTCCCTTGAGCTCCTTGAAGTCACCACGTAGCGACAACGTATCGCTGCTAAGTGTGCCAATAAACCCATTCTCTCGTGGGGCGGCGATGTCTCGGACTATCTGAAATAGTAAAATGAACTTTGGGGTTGCGACGGTCTCGGCAACGCCTTGCAACTTATCAACAAACTGTTTGACCGCTTTTTTCTGCAGGTAGGATTGAGGCGGGGTAACATATCTGATAACCAGTTTGACGATAGCAAGCAACCCTGCGCCGACGCATATAACCATAACGATTGGTATAGCCAGCAGCAACCACCACTCGCTTAAAGTAGCCAGCCACACAATCAATGCCACAAGAACGATCGCAACCACTATGCCGATGATGAGTACAGGGTAAAATACTCGATTAGCGAATTCGGCGCCGATGGACCTTATAGCGAGCAGTGATGACTTCATACTATTTAAGTATAGCGAAACGAACGCTTATCGTATAATAAAGCTATGCAACAACCATCAATCTTTACCCGCATTATTAACGGCGAAATCCCCTGCCATAAAATCTATGAGGATGACAGAGTCCTGGCTTTTTTGACAACCAATCCGGTAGCCGACGGCCACACGCTGGTGGTGCCAAAAACACAAGTCGACCAGATTTGGGACTTAGAGCCCAATGATTATGATTATCTCTGGAAAACAGCACAGAAAATTGCCTTGCATCTGCGCACCGTCATGGATGTCGACAGAGTCGGCGTTGTCGTTAAGGGTTTTGAAGTACCGCATACTCATATTCACCTCATTCCAGTCAGTATTCACAGCGGCATCAGCTTTGACCCAGACCCCCCAGCCTCGGCTGCCGATGACGATGCCCTTGCCGCTATTGCAGAACGTATTCGTTTGTAATTATGCCCATCCGGATCCTCGTCGTTGGCAAAAAACACGAAACGTGGGTGCTTGAGGGAATCGAGCGTTACCAGAAGCGCTTGAAACGCCCCTTTGTGGTTGAGTGGGTACTGTTGCCGCATTCGGCCCGTCAGGACTCTGACGCCCGTCGTGACGAGTCTGAACGTATACTGTCACGCCTTACTGCTCATGATTATGTCGTACTTCTCGACGAACAGGGCAAAGCCATCGATTCACCTACTCTCTCAAAATTATTACTTGACCCATTGCAGTCGTCTCGTTCAGTGACGATTATCATCGGTGGGGCCTATGGCGTCGACGATAGCATTCATTCCAGGGCGAATTTCGTTTGGTCATTATCACCCCTAGTCTTTCCCCATCAACTGGTTCGGCTTATCCTGGCCGAACAGCTGTACCGTGCTCAAGAAATCGCCGCCGGCAATCCATACCATCACCAATAGGCTGACATACAGTTGACAATATACAAAGCTTATGCTATATTGTTTCTTGTAAACCTAACAAAAAAATAAACATGTTTCCATTACTTATAAACCCCCTCTCACTACTCCTCACTCTCAGCACCGCTTTTGGTGTGTTGGTGCATGACACCCAGCTTGATACGGCGGCCAAGACGGCGCTGACTGTCCCGATCGCAATTGTTGCTTACGGTGGCACGGATATGGTAATGAAAATGAATGACCAGCATATTCACAATGAACGCGTCTCTCTGTCGCAGAGCCTTGGTCAGTTAAAGGGCGAACAGCCTCGGACGCAGACCCGTGGCGGCGATGATAAGAAATATTTCGTTCAAAAAAAGTCCAGTGTCCATTCCTACGGCAGTGAATATGTCTGGCCGTCTATTTAAGAATTTGTAGCTCAACTTCCAGGCGCGTAATCAGCGCCTTTTTTTGTTCCAGCTGTTGTTTAGATTCTTCGACGAGGGCAGCCGGAGCCTTGCTGACGTAACTTTCGTTATCAAGGCGGCTATTCAGAGCCCGGACATCGACGTGAGCCTCGGCCAGACGAACCTCGAGGTTCGATTGGTGTTCATAGAGCATCTCGGCTGACACGTCGAGCCAGGCTTCCCTGCCGCTCGTTGCCAGGCGAAGGCCGCGCGCTTGATCGACAGCGGTAACGTCTTTGAGCTTGGCGAGTCGTTTGATTAATTCGCTGTTATCGGCAATTAAACTGTCATTGGAATACAGCAGGCCGTAGCGGTGGTTGCCGGGTAGTTCGGCGGTGACAAAGCGGGCTTCGATCACCAGTTTTTGGAGGCGATCAAACTCGGCACTGGCAATCTCGTCAAACGCGAGGGTTGTCGGCCACGGGGAGGTCATCAACAAATCGTCGTGCCATGACAAGGTCTGCCAGATAGTTTCGGTGACGAACGGTGCAAAGGGATGGGCCAACTTTAGGCTGGTGTCGAGTACCCAGGCGAGTAAATCAAGGTTATCTTGTTGCTTGCTGGCCTCGACGTACCAATCGGCTACGCTGTCCCAAATGGCATGGTACATACTGTCGCTGGCTTCGGCGAAACGGTAATCTTCAAGTTGGCGGGCGATGTCGGTACTGGCAGTGTTCAGTTCGCGGATGATCCAGTGGTCAGCCAGGCTTTTGGCTACGGGGACACGCGGTTGGTGGCTGTCGCCAATCTTGTCTTCGATAAAGCGGGCGATGTTCCACAGTTTGTTGGCAAAATTGCGTCCAGCCACGACTTTACCGACGCTAAAGGCCTGGTTTTGGCCGGCGCTGCGGCTGGCAACAACGCCAAGGCGCAAGGCATCAGATCCGTAAGACGCGATTGTCTCCATCGGGTTGATGACATTGCCTTTGCTCTTGCTCATTTTTTGGCCTTTTTCGTCCAGCACCATACCGTGCAAATAGACGTGGCGGAACGGAACCTGATCGGTTACGTACAGACCCAGCATAATCATGCGGGCGACCCAGCGGTCCAACAGGTCACTACCCGTTTCCATCACGCTGTTGGGGTAAAAACGCGATAAGTCTCCCCCACCGAGCGCATCAGTGGTCACGAACGGCCATTGTCCGCTACTAAACCAGGTGTCAAAGGTATCTTCTTCTCGACGATACGTTGTACCATTGACAACAATCAGTTTCTCGTCAACACGGTCATCAAAAATCCAATCATCGGGGTTGCTGACGTTTTGAAAGGCTGGAATAGGAATCCCCCATGGAATTTGCCGGGACAGATTCCAGTCGTGCAGGTTATCCATATATTGGACCAGGACTTGCTTGCGGCTGGCAGGAGTAAAAGTGACTTCGTCGGCCAGGATGGCTTGTTTGGCGCGCTGAGCTAGCGGCTGAATCTTGAGAAACCATTGGTCTTTGATGAGGGGCTGGATAGGCAGCCCACTCTTGTAGTCGTAGCCAACGGTGTGCTCGATGGTGGTTTTGCCACGGATTAATTCTTGGGCTTCGAGGGAGGCAACGGTTCGTTTGCGGGCATTTTCAGGGGTCAAACCCAGGAACTGGCTGGGCGTGTTGATCATCGTGCCGTTAAAGTCGATAACTTGGATACGTTCCAGGTTGTGGCGTTGGCCGATTTCGAAATCATTAGGGTCGTGGGCGGGCGTCACCTTGACGGCACCGGTACCAAATTTTGGATCAACATAGTCGTCACCAATAATCGTCAGCTCGCGGTCGGTCAGTGGTAGCATGACGCGCGTTCCAATCAAATGTTTGTAGCGTTCGTCATCTGGGTGGACGGCGACGGCAGTATCGCCAAACATTGTCTCGGGTCGGGTGGTAGCGATGACCACCTCGCCTATTTTATCGAGTGTTGGGTAGGCGATTAACCACAATGTCCCCTTCTCTACTTTGTGATCAACTTCAATATCAGAGTAGCTGGTCTGGTATTTGGTGCTATAGTTTACGATGCGTTCGCCTCTGTAAATCAGGCCTTCATCCCACAGTTTCTTAAAGGTTGAGTTGACGGTGGCAATGACTTTTTCGTCGAGTGTAAAGATCAGATCTTTCCAGCTGGCGCTGACGCCGAGGGCGCGCAGTTGCAGCTCCATATTGCCGCGTTGTTGTTCGACGAAGTTCCAGACTTGGCTGTACAACTGCTCGCGTGAAAAATCAAAGCGACTTCTCCCCTCTTTGGCCAATTCTTTTTCATAAACAACCCAGGTTTCAAAGCCAGCGTGGTCAGCCCCTGGGATATAGGCGACATCTTTGCCCTGCATACGGTGGTAACGAGCCAAGATGTCTTGCAGTGCGACTGTCAAAGCATGGCCAATATGCAGATTACCATTGGCGTTGGGTGGCGGCATGACGATACTGTACGGCTCGCCTTGGCCACTGGGGTTAAACGCACCACTTTTTTCCCACATGCCGTAGATATTAGGCTCGTATTGATTAGGGTCGTAGGCTTTGGCTAGTCTCATCTGTCGACATTCTCGCATTAGTGTTAATTTTCACGTGAAAATTGCATCAGAAGTAATAAGGTTTTCATGTGAAAACACATATAACTTCCCTGTTCCACGTGTTTGTTTTCACCTCCTATTATACCACACGTTAAACCATGTATAATAGGGGTATGATTGAGATACAACGGTGCACTGATCAAGAAATGTGGGATGACTACGTACTAGAGAACGACGGTCACCCGTTGCAACTGTGGGGTTGGGGACAGCTCAAAGCGGCACACGGCTGGAGTGTTGATCGCTTTTTTGCGTTTGATCTCGGCGAACGGATTGTTGCTGGCGCCCAAGTCTTGACCCGCAAGCTGCCTGTGCCGCTGCGTGCCTTTTCGTATATACCACGCGGACCATTAGGGGAAGAGGCGAGTTGGGCAGAGTTGTTGAACGCCGTGGCCGAAAACGTCAAACGCGAGTATCATTCAGTCGCGCTTTCGATCGAGCCGGACATGATAGACTTTGACCCACCAACGGGGTGGATACGGGCAAAAAACCGCGTACTACCTGCCCGGACGGTTATCTTGGACCTGCACAAGACAGAGAACGACTTGTTGACGGACATGGTTAAAAAAACCCGTCAATATATTCGTAAATCGGCCGCCGAAGCCATCACTATCAAACAGGTTCGGGGCAGGGGAGAGCTCGAAAAATGTCTGGCAGTTTATCGTCAGACGTCAGAGCGAGCCCAGTTCGGCCTGCACGGTGACCAGTACTATTACGATGTCTTTAATATCCTCGGCGACCATTCACCGGTGTTTGCCGCTTACGTGGACGATGAACCGATTGCCTTTTTGTGGCTGGCGGTCAGTGCTGACACGGCTTTCGAGTTGTACGGTGGCATGAACGATATGGGTCAGCAACTACGCGCCAACTATGCGCTGAAATGGCATGCCATTCGCAAAACCAAAGAGTGGGGGCTGAGCCGCTATGACTTTGGTGGACTGATTGGCGACGGCGTGACAACGTTCAAGAAGAGCTGGACGACCGACGAGACAGAGTTGGCCGGCACCTTCGACAAACCATTGTCATCATTTTACAAACTGTGGGATAACGGCCTGCCAGCCGCAAAAAAAGTCGTTCGTTCAATTAAAACGTTGCGCAAATAACAACGATTAACCCTTAGACCAAGCGGTTTTTGCCATTGATAGACTGGGGGTTACTTCCAGGTCAAATGGGTCAATTGGCTGGTTTTTCTGGGCGTAGTAATAGCCGAGTGTGGCAATCATAGCGGCGTTGTCGGTACATAAATTCATTGGGGCATAGTCGATGTGAAGGGGTAGGCGCTGGCTTAACTTGCGACGCAATTCTTGGTTAGCGGCCACGCCACCGGCAATCACGACCGACTTGGGCGCGAAGTCCCGAAAGGCCCGTTCGGTCTTGTCGATTAGCGTTTCCGTCGCGACGTGTTGGAAGCTGGCGGCAAAGTTTGCCCGCTGGACATCGTTTAGAAGCGCTGGAAGGTCACGTGAGGGAAAAGTAAAGTCGACACCCACTTCACGCTGGACTGCCCGCAGGACGGCTGTCTTGAGGCCAGAGAAGCTGAAGTCATAGATTCCCGACATTTTGGCTTTTGGTAGACGATAGGCCAGGGGATCACCGTCGAGCGCGGCTTTGGCAATCGACGGGCCACCGGGGTAGGGGAGGCCGATAATCTTAGCGACCTTGTCAAAGGCTTCGCCGACAGCGTCATCTTTGGTCTGGCCGAGTAATTCGTAGTCACCGTGGTCGCGGAACAGCACCAGCTGGCTGTGGCCACCACTGACGATCAGGGCCAACATCGGAAACTCAGGGGCAGTCTCATTCAAGAAGTTGGCATACACGTGAGCTTCGACATGGTGAATAGGGTAGAGGGGTTTACTTTTGAGGGTTGCCAATGTCCGAGCGGCCAGGGTGCCGACCAGCAGCGACCCAATCAGGCCGGGGGCGTAAGTGACGGCTATGGCGTCGATGTCGTCCCAAGTCAGGTTGGCATCGGCCAGAGCTTGGTTGATGACGGGGTTAATAACCTCGATATGGCTGCGGGCGGCCACTTCGGGCACCACGCCGCCATAAACCGCGTGAATGTCGATTTGCGAATTAATGACGTTACTTAACAGCACACGTCCGTCTTGCACGATCGACGCGGCGGTTTCGTCGCAGCTACTCTCGATTCCCAATATTTTCATCTGTTATCTAGTGTAGCAGAAATTATAGCGCCCACTATTTCCTCAAGGAACCCTATTTTTGTTATAGTTTGAGTCCGGTATGCCGAACTAAAATCCTGTAATTGGATTCGTTCTAGGAGATGGGCAAAGCAAACCAAAACCGCAACCAAGAGACTCATGATAATAGTAGTTATCGGATTGCATTAATATGTATTGCGCCTCTTGATCAATAGCGTTCACGTCAAAAGATCGCTGTACATTAGTTGACAGTTCGTCGTCAAGGACGATAGGACCTCGTATAGTAAACGTGTCTTGTGTCATCTTTGGGACGCTACATTTACGGCTCTTGCCTTGTGTTTCTGCTTTTAGATTAAGGTAAATTAAAGTAGGCTTATACTTATTTTTGTAAAGCGTATCGCAGATTATGGGGCTATACTTCTCTGGTTCGCCAAACACGGCATTAACATTTTTTAAACTATTTAGCCTTTGCTCTACGACCGGTCTTGGCAGTGTAGTCGGTAATAGGTCAACGTAGCGAATATAGCAATCTTGGTACCAATTGGCCGCCACCCAACCTCGATCACTATGGGTCACATAGCAGGCGTCAATTTTTGAAGAATATTGTGGTTTTGCGGAATTAATTGTTCCTGAATCTAACAGCATGTCGATTTTATCGAGACGCTGTTGATCATACTTATATTCATTAATACTACGAGCTTCCTTTACTTTGTAGTCCGCAACTAATGTGGTGGCGCTAGTTGTAATTATTTGCACCAACAGCCAGCCTACGATAAGGATAACAGGCGTAAATATAATTGCGCGCTTAAGCCTACGTTTCGTTACTGGTATTTTTATTCCACGTATCCAGTTAATAACAAAAATAGGTTTATCTTTTTTATATTTCTTTACCATAAGCTTAGTCTAGCATGTAGGTTAATAAGAGTGTATTTGATTCAGGCTCGTAGGTGCCGTGTATGTGCGCTTGCCTCCGCTATTTGCTGTTTACTGTATAATTATAGATAAGCTAGTTAGCTCATCTAGGTACCTAACAATATTAGAAATAATATATAAGTACAGGAGGATAGTATGCTGAATAAAATTACACCTAACCTATGGTTTGACGGCAACGCTAAACAAGCAGTCGAGTTTTATGCGTCAGTCTTTCCGGATAGTAAAATCGGTGCAACTTCGTACTATCCAACAGAAGGTTTGCTCGATTTCCAAAAGGAACTTGCCGGCAAAGAACTTACAATTGAATTCGAACTAAGCGGACATCGTTTTGTGGCTATTAACGCTGGCCCAGACTTCAAATTTAACGAATCGATATCCTTTTCGATTGCCTGCGAGGATCAGAAAGAAATTGATTACTACTGGGAAAAGCTCTCAAAGGTGCCAGAATCTGAGCAGTGTGGCTGGTGTAAAGACCAGTACAGCCTTAGCTGGCAGGTTGTACCGAAAAATATAGAAGAACTGATGAAGTTCCCGAATGCGTTTGCTAACCTGATGCAGATGAAGAAGATTATTATCGAGAATTTCTGAACTCCTAATATTTAAGGCACTTTAGAAATATCTTCAGATTGTTTGTAAAAATTAAACTCATAGTTACAAAGTACGACCACTAGCGGGAGCCAAAAAATGAGTCACGAAAGTGGCTTTTTTTGTGACTTTGGAGCTTGGTGCGATAACCAGATTTTTTTGCAAATCAAAAGCGGTTGGTTGATAGTGAGAGCGCATTCAGTTGCTTACGCAGGCATATCGCAACGAAACTGCGTAGTGACCCAGCACTCGGAGCTAAAATACTTATTAATATAGAGAAGTAACAATCTCTATTTTTTTGACCCTGATACCCATTTAACTTATACTTACAGCATCTATGTGGGCAAAACATAAACAAAACGGCTTCACAATCGTTGAACTTCTAATTGTGATTGTTGTGATTGGCATTTTGGCGGTTATTACAGTAGTTGCCTATAACGGCATCCAAGGTCGGGCCGTCGCGGCTTCGCTAACTTCGGATTTAGATAATGCATCAAAATTGCTCAAACTCTATCAGGTAGACAACAGCGCCTACCCCACGAACATAGACTGTTCCGGTTCACCCATAGCTAACAGCATTTGTCTCAAGAGTAGCAACGGGACCACCTATACTACATTTACGCCTATCAATACTACTAACCCTCAAATATTTTGTATCACCGCGACCAACGGAACGACAAACTATTACATAAATCAAGACGGTGTGCCAGCGAGCGGGGGCTGTGCGATTACTAACCTGATGACAAACCCAAGTTTTGAAGCAAGTACTAGCGGGTGGGGAAGCAACATAACTACGTTGACACGTATGCCTGCGGGCACGGTGCAGGGTTCTGCTTATTTGCAAGCTGCAAGAACCGCTACTGGTGACGCATATTTTTATCAATCACTTTCTCCGAATCCGCCACTTTCCACGACCTATACGCTATCTTTCTGGATATGGTCCGACAGCCCGACGACTTTATCGTCCAGCATGTATCTTCGCCACGGCACAACATCTGGATACTATAACTTGGCTACGGTCAGCGCGCTGCAAGTCTCAACTACTCCTACTCGCGTCGTTATGACCGGGACGACGAATGCTAGCTCGTCAACATCGGGCCTCCAATTCATCGGGAGGCTGCCAATAACCATTGGGACGCCCATTTATGTTGATGGTTTTTTGCTAACCAAAGGACCAACGGCGTATAATTACGCCGATGGCAACTCCCCGGGCTGGACATGGAGCGGGGCTGTTAATAACTCAACCTCGACGGGAGTGCCACTCTAATGCGCAAGCAGAAACAGTCCGCCTTTACAATCGTCGAACTCCTGATTGTCATTGTTGTCATTGGCATTTTGGCGGCGATTAGTATCGTCGCCTATAACGGCATACAAAATAGGGCCGTAGTCGCTTCGCTTCAATCCGACCTAACTAATGCCTCGCAGCAAATAAAGTTGTTTCAGGTCGACAGCAGTAACTACCCAGCTACTATTGACTGCAGCCAACCCGACAGCGCGACAAATAAGTGCATTAAAGCCAGCAGTAGTACGTCTTATCAGTACATTGTTAACAATACAAACCCTCAGACTTTCTGTATTGCCGCAACAAAAAATAACCAAAGCTATAGCGTCAGACAGAATGGCTTGCTATTAGCTAGTGTGTGCCCGCTTCTGTATCTTGACGCCAGCGACACCGCCTCATACCCAGGAACGGGTACTACTTGGACTGATCTAAGCGGCAATGGTAATAATGGCACTCTGATGAACGGGGTTGGCTATACAAGTGCCAATGGGGGAGCGCTGACTTTTAACGGGGTAGACACTTATGTCTCTTCATTGACCAGCCAAAACTATCTAGACATAACGATAATATTCCAACCAGATTTTTCACTAAATAACAGCCCCTCTCCTCTAGCAGGAATTGTTGCATCTGGAATTAGCACAGACGAAAGTTTGAGGTTTGCCAATGTTAATGGGGTCGGTCCTTGGAGTGTAGCTAATCCTGGGAATGTTAACGATTGGGCATCTTCATCAACTTCGTACGTTATTAATGGCAATGTGTCGAATCAGGTAGCGTCTGGTTGGAATATTCTCAGCGGATATAGGACCAACCAATCGAATTTCCCAGTAAATTTTGCTTATTATTTGGGATCTGGTTATCCCGGCAGGTATTTCAAGGGTAAGATTGCTGCTGTTCTTATGTATAACCGACAACTATCCGATGCCGAACATAAGCAGATATTCAACGCCCTGAAAGGTCGCTATGGATTATAAAAAACAGCCGTATTCACACGGCTTTACGATTGTCGAACTGCTGATCGTCATTGTGGTTATTGGTATTTTGGCGGCGATTAGTATCGTGGCCTATAACGGTATCCAGAGTCGGGCTCGGGCTGCGGCTGTCTCCTCGGCTCTCGAACAAACAGGCAGAAAGCTAGCATTGTACGCGGTCGACAACAACAGCTTTCCGATTGATCTGGCGACAGTGGGTATTACAAGTTCCGGCGGCACCTCGTACCAATACTCGGTCAACAATTCCGTCACCCCGCAAACCTACTGTGTAACCGCAACCAATGGCACAACTAGCTACAAGGCTAGTTCTGCGGCTACCGCGCCGACAAGCGGTGGTTGCGCTGGGCACGGACAGGGCGGAATAGTAGCAGTGACAAATAACGCCAAAAATCCTTATATCAAAAGCGGCGTGACTGTAGGCTGGTCGGGGTACAATCCTCTGGGTGGACAGGCATTTTCGACGAGCCCTAGCTCTAATGGTATTCGCGGTGCATGGAGGATGACGAGTGGCCCGGCTGGAATAGGTAGCGGCTCAACTACTGGCTACGAATACCAGGGGACGGGAATAATTGTTACAGCCGGCAGCACTATCTATCCATCAATCTATGCGCAAGCGTCTCAGTCGGGTATTTATACTGTAAATTGTCAGTTCTTTAACGGTACGGTTCTGACGGGCAATTGCCCCCCAAACAATACAAACCTTTCGGCAAATACTTGGGTGCGTCTTTCGGATGGTGCGGTCACTGTGCCCGCCGCCACTGACCGGATGAATATACGTGCCCAATATGTTAGTGGGAGTAGTCTTGTGGCGGGTGACTGGATAGACGTAACGATGGTTTCGACTGCACAAGGTGGGTATGCTGATGGGGATAGCCTAGACTGGATCTGGAACGGTGCGCCAAACAACTCTACTTCAACAGGACCTTCAATTTAGTGAAAAAAACTTTCTCGACACTCGGCTTCACTATCGTCGAGCTACTGATAGTCATTGTCGTGATTGGCATTTTGGCGGCGATAAGCCTTGTGGCCTATAAAGGCGCCCAACAAAAATCTCAGAACACCCAAACAATTTCAGCCATCACGCAGTGGGCTAAAATTATACGTATGTATGAAGTTGAGGTAGGCAGCATGCCCACCATAGCATCCTGCTTGGGAAGTAATTATACGTATGGTCCAACAGGCACAGACGTGTCGGGGTTTCAGTGTCGCCAGGACATTATTTCTTCTGGTATAGTGATTGATCCTAGTTTTATGACCTTGATGCAGAAATATAGTCAGAGTAAACCTCAACCTTCTGTTACCACAACCGGCTATGTGTCGGATGTTAATTGGTACCGCGGCGCCTATTATTACCCAACAAACCCCGCACGCATAGATTATATGTTGGCTGGAGGTGGCACACCTTGTCCGGACATTGGCGGTATCAAACAAGTGACTCGTCAGGTTTTCGGTGATACGACGCGGTGCATTACCAATTTCTAGTAATAGAGCTGGTTGGTGGGCATGCTGCCTATCGTCGCAGTGATGTCTTAGATATAAAAAACACACTGAAATAACAATTGCGAGTATCCATTATTTATTGGATACTCGCTTTTTAAGCGCAAGTTTTTTATACTAATATCTATCGTGGCAAAGAAAAAACAAACAAAATCATTTTTACAGCTTACAAAACATCATTTTCGGATGGCTGTTGTCCCGCACAAAAAGAATGACTATCGCCCACATCTGATTCGACGTTATGGAATTGTTGCTATTGTCTTTGTGGTGGCAGGGCTACAGTTTGGCTATAACGCCGCTACGACTGGCAATGTGTTAGGCCGCGAGTCAACCGTGACAATCGGTTCGCTACTGGACGAGACAAATCAGGCTCGCACTAACGATGGTGAGTCAGTCCTTGTTTTGAACAAACAGCTCAGCCAGGCGGCACACTTAAAAGCCCAAGACATGTTTGCGCAGCAGTACTGGGCACATAACGCACCAGACGGCACCCAGCCCTGGAAATGGTTCGGAGACGTTGACTATAATTATGCTAGAGCCGGCGAGAACCTGGCCAAGAATTTTACTTCATCGAATGCAGTCGTGGATGCTTGGCTAGCGTCGCCGGAACATAAAGCCAATGTCTTAAAATCTGATTATCAAGATGTCGGCTTTGCCGTCGTTGACGGAGTATTGAATAACAAACCGACTTCAGTCGTGGTCGCCTTGTACGGAATGCCGGCTGAAAGTGCTGTTGCGGGAGTAGAATCCAAGTTTAGCAATCCACCAATGGCCATTACGATGAGCCTTATCGCCCAATTTGGTTTGGCGTTGCAATCAATCAGCCCGGCCGCACTGGGCGGACTTGTTTTGATAGCTCTCGCGACGGGCGTGGCTATCACAGCCCACAGCTACCGTCGCAAACTACCAAAGACACTTCGTCAGTCATGGTACCGTCACCACGGGCTTTATAAGGCCGCAGGCATGATGTCACTCGGCGTTATGGTCGTCTTTTTGTCCGGCGGCGGACAAATTTAACTTCTTTTTATATTCGTAGTCGCAGTGTTTGCCTCACGGCTTGGATTGAATTGCGAACTTCGACACTATTTGGCAGAACCCGCAGGACAATTACAAACGCCAGTAGGACTGCGAAGCCGCACATAATCGACGGAATGCCCATAACAGTAGCTGGGTCGATAATATTGAAGATGACGGTAGGTAGCATGAATGCCAAATAACCAATCGACATTCCGTGTAGGGCTTTGCGGCGGTCGGGCATTTGATTACCCCATTTAGAGGACAAGATCGTACCGGTCATTAACCAGCCAAGGTAATAAACCATAAAAGGCCAAACGCTGGCTCGTTGGGCATCAAATACAGCGTAGTTGGCGTAACAGGTTTGACCGGTTATCGAGTTTTGAGCCAACATGTAGAATCCTAT
>JACMLL010000036.1 GCA_014379635.1 Candidatus Saccharimonadota bacterium | reverse complement strand
GTTGTTACCATGCCCTGAGGAACCTGGGCAATAAAGTACTCAATCTTACTCCTGAAATTACCTTCAGACACGTTCATCAAAATACCTAAGGACATCCGACCAATCATCAACTTCTAGAGTTGTTCCCCATCGTTGATTGCTAAATTCGACAAATCCTTTTGCGTTGTAGGCAAGCACATTATCAATATCAATTGCGATAGTAGGTTTTGAGTGAGCTAAAGGCATTCCTTACAAACCCAACAAATAAGTACTTAATTGGTCAAGGGCTACTTTTTCTTCACCGGACTGGGTGCGGACGCTGACTTCGCGTGCATCCTTGTCTTGCTGCCCAACGATCAATTGCACAGGTATCTTCCAGTTGGTGGCTTCACGGATTTTTTTGCCGAGCGATTCGTTGCGGTCGTCGAGCGTATAGCGAAGTTCGTTATATTTGATAGGCTTCATCAGCACTATACCGTCCAGAATTGCCTTGATCTCGTCGACGTAGTCAAAAACTGTATCGTTAATCGTTAAGATGCGTATCTGTTCGGGTGCCGCCCAAAACGGGAACCAACCGGCAGTGTGTTCGATATATATGCTCAAGAAGCGCTCGATTGAACCCATAATTGCGGCATGGATCATAGTTATACGTTCCGACTCGCCTTTTTCGTTGGTACACGTCAAATCAAACCCTTCTGGCTGATTGAAGTCTAGCTGGATAGTTGCGACTTGATGAGTACGACCGATTGCGTCCTTACCGATAAAATCGATCTTTGGACCGTAAAATGCCGCCTCGCCGACTCCATCGACGTAATTATCGCCAACCTTCTGCTTCACTATAGCTAGCATTTGGTCTTCGGCCGCTTTCCAATCTTCCTCACTGCCCGAGTATGCGGCCATATTGGCTGAATCGTGTGTCGAAACTCGCACTTGCAGAACAAAACCAAATTCTCCGTAAAAGCGATCGATAATATCCCAAATTTTTAGAACTTCTTCTTCAATCTGAGAAGTGCGGCAAAAAACATGGGCATCATCCTGAGTGAAGGCTCGCAACCTACTAAGACCCGACAGTTCACCGCTTTGTTCATCACGATAACAAGTAGTTGTCTCTCTGTAACGGAGCGGTAACTCTTTGTAAGACCGAGCACGTGCATCGTAAATTTGGGTATGGTGCGGACAATTCATCGGCTTCATCGCAAATACATGGCCCTCGCGAGTTGTCGTTTTAAACAACTCGTCCTGAAACTTCGACCAGTGCCCACTGGCCTCGTAGGCGTCCTTTTTAGTGATATGAGGTATGGTCACCTCTTGGTAGCCGTATTCGTCACGCATCTGCTGAACGAAGGTATTGAGCTGACGTCGCAAAATTGTTCCGCGAGGTGTAAACAGAGGTAAACCGGGACCGACAAGATCGGAGAATACAAACAAGTCTAGTTCTTGGCCCAATTTACGGTGATCTCGTTTTTTAGCCTCATCAATCATAGTCAAGTAAGCATCCAGCTCTTCCTGAGTAGCAAAAGCTACCCCGTACAGACGCTGCATTTGAGGATTAGTCTCTTTGCCGCGCCAGTAAGCACCGGCAACACGTAACAGTTTAAACGCCCCGACGTCCTTGGTGTTAGCCACGTGCGGACCTCGGCACAAATCAACAAAGTTACCGTTCTTGTAAAATGAGACGCTTTCAACCGCCGCGTCACCATCCGTCGCGAGTCCAAGTTCATTTACATCGAGATCTTTGGCGACGGTCGTGCCGGAACGCTTCAGATCGTTGAGTAGCTCTTCTTTATAAGGTTGGCTGTTCTCCTTTGCCCAGGTAATAGCCTGGTCAATTGGCATATCTAATCGTTCAAAATCATCGCCATAGTCGATAATTCCACGCATCGCCTTCTCTATTTTTAGAAAGTTCGCTTCGGATATTTTAGTTTCACCAAGGTCGATATCATAATAAAAGCCGTTTTCGACAACTGGGCCAACCCCAAATTTTGCCTCTGGCCAAAGTCGCTGAACCGCAGTAGCGGTAATATGTGCCAGGCTGTGGCGCATTGCGTGTAGTTGTTCTTCGTTCATGGCGGTACTCCTTTTTTTTGGTAAATAAAAACATGCGATGATTAGCTTCGAACATAGTTCAAATCTATATATCGCATGTCTCGGATCCGCTATGCAGCGGACGGTTCCACCGGACTTCCTGTACTTGTTATTACTTCGTACAGACTCTTATGAGACAACGTTTCGTACATCATCACTTCCCACGGAACTCGGTAATTGGTTAGGTTACGTCGTCGTTCATCTATTATGATAACATAATAGCCATCTTTGGGTCCTATTGTTGCACCCCTACCCCTATTTTGGTATCCTTATAGGGCTTGGGTCCTTAGCTCATTTGGCTAGAGCGCCTCATTGACGTTGAGGAGGTGAGAGGTTCGAATCCTCTAGGACCCACCAGATTGCACCCCAAACTCATCACTATATCAGTGGTGGGTTTTTTTATATCCTGACTTACCCACACATGATATTAGTTTTCCACTTGAGTATTAAAGCCTTTGGTCGAAATGTATATCATACATAGTATATTGCCTGACTATCTGTATCATTGACATATTATAACGTTTATGCTAGAATGATAGCATGAACAAGAAAGAACAGATACAGGCCTTCCCTACCGTCTCTAAACTGGAGAGCTTTACCCTCGCCTTTGAGTTCGATAAGACGCTCCAAGAAGTGAAGCGCGACGTCCGTATTCGTACCTACAAGAGCCTGTAATCGTTCCCTCTCTATTGATTGCTTGTGACATTCAAATACCCCGCTACATTCAGCGGGGTATTTTATAGATGTAAATAAAGGTTCGGTTTTAGCTTTTACGGGCGCGTTTGAGTGCCTTGGCTTGCGTTCGTGCCTCTTTGGCAGAGGAATGAGTCGCCTTATCAGTAACATCAAACTTATCCAGGTAGCGTCCGAGGAAAAGACGTCCCTGAGAGTAGAGCGCAGAAGTTGCACTGTACCCTATGGCAGTCAAAGGCATCAGGACCCATTGTGCCAGCATAAAAACGCTACGGTGTCGCTTATAGCGTAGAGGTCGTGGCGGAAGCATTTTGAAGGCCAAGAACACCGTGATAAACAGACCGATCATGGCTATCTGCTGCACAGTACTAATCACATCAGGTAATTGATGGGCAACCGGGTTACGAAAGGCCTCGTTATTGATTAAAAGTGGCACCCAGCCACCAAATGCCACCAATAAAGAGACGCTTCCGAGCGTGACATGCCCATCTAGCAGCCGTAGGAACCTCGCAAAGCCCCCTACTAGCGATACGTTACGGTTACGCGTAAAAATACGTGTCGCCACGTACGGGACATCTGAGGCGCCATAGGCCCACCTTCGTAACTGGACAAACTGAGCTTTGAGAGTCTTCACATAGGTATCAGATAGCACCGCATCCTGATAGATCGGCACATAGATTGGCGCCACCGAGTAGTTGCCAGCGAAATAGAAATAACTGCGCCAATATTGATGGCCGTCTTCGACGATTGTGCGCGTGCTCCAAAAGTCCATCTCTACCAGTGCATCCATTGGCTGAGAATGGGAGGCAAAGTTACGTAGCGTATGGGGTCGCATTGAGCTAATAATATTCCAAAATGAGTTACCGGTTGCCACCACGCGCATTGGTGCCGGGGCATCCCAAATGTTATTGAAAAACAACGAAATCGGTTGGTAGGCCAGGTGTTTGCGTTCTTCGTGAACAATATATTCATAGGTAACGTAATCAAAATAGGTAGGGTGCGGACGATTGTCGCTATCAAGTGTCGTGATAATGACGTCTTTGTATTCAATCCCCTGGCTGGGCAACCAATCTCGCAAATAGCGTCCCGCGTGGGTAATATTACCTCCCTTACCAATCACCTCGTTCGGCATGTCCTGAGGGTGTTCGACGAGGTGAAACGAGTGAAACTTCGAACCAAACTTCTTTTTCAGCCGCGCGGCGGTTTGCTTGATCCCCTCGCCGCCCCGTTGTTCATAAGCGATGGTTATAATAAGCTTCTTATTGTCGTAGGTTGTATCGAGTATTGATTGAATGGTAGGCTCGAGCACCTCGTATGACTCGTTATAGGCCGCCACAATAACCGCGTTATAAAGATGTGAAGGCCGAGGAAACAACCGCGAATCAGCCGAGATGAGCCGTAAATTCTCTTCATGGGCAATCGCCCCAAAGGTTTTATCCATGACGCCTTTCCTATTGCCATAGGAAGACACTGGATCCTCGAGGTCAGCCAGTCGCGTTTTCCAGTCAACCATCTGCGCCTTTTCGAGTCTATTGCGCCCCCCAATGGTGTGATAAGCAATACCAACCGCCTTAACAATCAACGTAATGATGACAAACATCAGATAAATAGCAGCCAGCAACGGACTGACGAGCGATAGCACAACAAGTAGGATAATCGCCCCGTAACTGAAAATGGCCGGTAGCATTTCAAAAAAGCGATAGCTCCTTGTCCTTTTACCGAGTGGTATTTCGAGGTCTATCATGATATTACGACGGAGACCAGACGTTCAGGACTGCAAAAGCTGTTGCCCAAGCCAGCAGCATAACAACAATTCCAAGCCATGCGAATGCGACAGCCAGCGAATCGCCTTTAACCATAAACAGTTTAACGGTAAGAATGACATGGATAGCAGCGACGAAGAAACCGAATAATCCAAAGCTCCAGAGGTAAAACCATTGATCACGATACAGATGGGTAACGCCAAATGCAGAGTAATGCGATACAAGTTGGAGGTCGCTAGGGCGCACCTTGAACCCAATATAGACAACAAAGCTAAACGCCAGCAAGAGTAATGCACCACAGAGTACTAAAAGACGTCTGTTGGCGAGGAGTAGTGTAAATGATTCTTGTATAGTCTTTTTCATAAATCTAAAATATGGAGCCGCTGTCCGGATTTGAACCGGAGACCTACGCTTTACGAAAGCGCCGCTCTACCAGCTGAGCTACAGCGGCACTCAGTCGATCACTTCGACAATTATACCACTTCGGGCAGAGGAAACAAACGCCGCCTCATCTGTTGCACCAGACATCAAAAACTGCTATCATACTGTAAGTTCACACGCGCATACGGGCTCGTAGTGAAGTGGTTATCACGCCTCCCTGTCACGGAGGAGATCGCCGGTTCAAATCCGGTCGAGCCCGCCAAACTTATTATAAGAATGTCACCAATCTGACATTCTTATTTAATACAATTCTCCGTCGGAGGCCAGTTTTTCGTCCAGCTGTGTCGCCTTGCGCAGCCGCCGAGCGCGCTGCTTTTTTTGCTTGGCAGACAGAGAAGCCATCGTAACAGCACTAGCGCGCAGTTCATTTTTAAGTTTTAGGTAACTTTCGAGACGAACAAGCGGTAGTGTGTGTTGCGCAATCGCCCGTAAAACCGCACAGTTCACTTCTTTGGTGTGGCTACAGTTGCGAAACTCACACTGACTGGCCAATTCTTCAACATCTCTAAAGCTGCTGGACAAATATTCCTCTTCACCCCACAACTGAAGCTCGCGGATACCTGGCGTGTCGATAATCAAGCCGCCACTTGGCAAAACGAAGAGTTCGCGGTGACTGGTGGTATGGCGCCCCATCGAGTCTGCTTCGCGAACTGCCGCGGTTTTTTGACGTTCGTCGCCCAGTAAAGCGTTCGTCAGCGTTGACTTCCCTACCCCTGACGAACCTAAGAAGACGGCGGTTTTGCCTTTTGATACGATGGCTCTTATGTCGTCGATGCCCTCGCCCGTTGTTGCCGTCGTAATAATAAACGGTACGTTCAGGGCTTTGATAGTCGCTACTTTTTCCGGCAGATCAAGCGCCTTGTCTGCTTTATTGAAAATAAAAGTTGGCTCTATGTTGCTCTGGCGTAATTGATAAGTATAGCGTTCCAGCCGCATAGGGTTAAAATCAAAATCAAGCGCCTGCACTACAAAGGCAATATCAACATTTGTCGCCAGGACCTGCCGAACATTGCCCGTACCGGCGGCTTTACGATTAATCTCGCTCGTCCGCGGCAATACTGCTCTGATAGTCGCTTTGTTATGGTCGCTTAGCTGCAGGGCGACCCAATCACCTACTTTTGGTAATTGGTAGGGCTCGCTAGTGTGAGTCAGCCCGCCCGCTATTTCGGCAATCGTCTCGGCGGGAGTCACAACCTTAAGATAGCCGCCATGATCGGCCACTACGCGCCCAGGAATACACTGCTCAAGCGCTAACTCGCGGAGTGCACTCGCAAAATAATCATTCCAGCCATACGTTTCTAAGTCCATCACTAGTACTAGTGTAGTCGATTCGGTGAATAATGCGACAGCACTATCTCAAGAATCGAATCGAGTCGCCACGAAATCCCAGTTAACGACATTCCACCAGGCTTTCACATAATCATCGCGTTTATTTTTGTAATCAAGATAATAGGCATGTTCCCAGACATCGAGACCGAGGAGCGGAGTCGGCAAACCCTGCCCAATTGGCGTGTCTTGATTGGCTGTTGTAATAATTTCAAGATTGGGCTGCAACCAAGCCCAGCCACTACCAAAGACGCCGAGAGACTTCGTTGTAAATTCATCTACGAATGATTGAAAACTGCCGTATTTTTGGATGATTTGCCGCGCCAGCTCGCCCGTTGGTTCACCGCCGCCATCCGGTGCCATCCCCTGCCAGAACAAACTGTGATTATAATGACCACCGCCATTGTTTTTAATGGCTAGCCGTAGATTATCGGGGAGAGTATCAAGCTCACCCAGCAGACTATCGAGCGAGCGATTTTTGAGTTCTGGGGCGCTGTCGAGCGCTAGATTGAACTTATCAACGTATGCCTGGTGGTGTTTCGTGTGATGTACCAACATAATATCCTTACTGATATACTGCCCAAGTGCGTCATAGGCATATGGTAGCTCGGGTAATGTGAACATAGTAACCTCCTTTAAATGTAACGTTTATTGCGTATTGGTCATTTAGGGATTGAGATATAACGGTTCACTTTGCCGGTCTTGTCGAGTTTTTCAATCTCGTTAGTGAACGTAGTCAATGGAATATGGATATACTCATAGCTCACCTGCGTATCGTTGCTGTCTAGCAAGCGTACAAAATAATAGCTATCTCCCTTTGTAGATTTTACAACGCCAGATGTTTTGCCTCGTTCGAGCGTGCTAGCCACCAGAGCAAGTCCACCATCTTGGTTGAATCGCTTGACCCAACCAGAAGTACCATAGGCTACCTTATTAGCTCCGGCGGCATTTGTAGCATCTGCAATAACCTGTAGGTTACTATTTTCGACTTTTAGCTGCGAACCAACTGACTCGGCCACCTTTAAAGCACTGTCATCAATCGCATAGGCGACCTTTTGGCGAAGCAAGGCATTCTTTAACACGTGGCGATATTCATCTGGGCTCCAGCCGTACAGACCGAGCACGGCCGCGTCTTGGGTTTGTTGTGACACCTCACCATCGCTCGATTGTCGCTGCAATTTTAAGGATGATTCGAGCTCACCGTCGCTGATTGACAAGTTAAGCTTTTGAGCAAGTTTGTTGGCGTAGGCATCAGCGACAGCCGACTGCATTGCTTGTTGCTTGATATATTGCATTTGACGCTTACCGTCTTCGCTTTTGATGCTAATTTGCTCTTTTTGGACAAGATAATGCGCCGCACTACGATATTGCATAAGATAATCACTATAAGGAACTGGTTGACCATCGACGTTAGCCACAGGCAGCGGCAACACCGCCGTTACGCGGTAGACAAAGGCGCTGGTATTCTGAGCTAGATAAAGTTGCCACCAACCGACTAGCCCGATAATAATCGTGGCGACGATGCTGATGATAATGGCGTTAAAAACAAGACGATGGCGGGCATACTGAACAGGATATTTGAATCGTCGACCACCCGCTAAAATCCGCTCCCGATGTTCGGCGACGGTTTCATTGGTGATCCGTGATGATGTGTCGACGTTCTTTTTACGGAACTTAGTTAGTAACTTCTTCATATTCTTCCTGGTGCCTGACGGCATTATTCACTGCATCTTGCAACTTATTGTACGTTTGATCGGGATATTCGACTTGGTGGATGACGAGGTCACCGACAAACGTCTGGATAACAATGGTACCGAACTTAAAAACCTCGCCAGTGAATCCAGGTACATTATAACTTATGTTTTGAATCTTTGACAGACGGAGCTCTATGACATCTTTCCCGAAAAGACCTCGCTGTGTAACCTGTCGAATGCGTTGATTAGTCACAATATACACCGTGAAATACCAAAGGATGAAATGATAGGAAAATAGCAATAAGCCAACGACAAGTCCGCCAATCGGCAGCAAGAACAACTCTAGATTATTCTGCCAGATAAGTGGCGGAACAGCTGTGATTGCGAACGGTATAAGCAGCAGATAAAAGCCTTTTCGCATCGAAATAAGGTGTCGACGGAACACAAAAAGAAGTTGCTCATCACGACGCTGCCCTTCAAAATCGAGCGGCGTGTTTTGGTCTTTGGTTGTATCTTTAGTCATAGTTGTCTTTGGTACCCCGGGCAGGACTTGAACCTGCAACCTTATCCTTAGGACGGATCTACTCTATCCAGTTGAGCTACCGAGGCCCACCCTATCATTATAGCCTTATTACCCCAGTTTCTTTACTTTTTTTCTGGAACACGTCCGCGTACTATTGGACCTTGTGCTGTTTCGTAATCAGCGTAAAGCTCTGAATCGTCAAACCACAGGGCGATTTCCTGTAAAGCCTCTTCGGGATCTCCTGAAGCGTGCAAGATGTTGGGAAGCGTTGCACCAATAGGATTAGTGTATGCCCGTGTCACGTGAGTATAGTCACCACGGATAGTTCCAGGCGCTGAATCTTTAGGATCAGTCGTACCTACTAATTTACGAACGTAGGACACTGCTTCAACTCCTTCGAGCACAAAGGCCAGGACGGGGCTCTCTACCATCAGCGAAAGATTAACATTATATATATCTTCTCCCCAGCGGCTAATCATTTTTCCAATATCTTCATAGTGCTTACGAAAATGGGCTTCATCTGGTGCAACGAATTTTGCCGCCACAATTTTAAGTCCAGCTCGCTCAAATCTAGTAATAATTTCACCAACCAAACCCCGTTGAATTGTGTCAGGTTTTAATATGATTAATGTACGTTCAAGTTGTGTCATCTGTGCTCCTTTGGTCATTTGTGTCTTATTGTAGCAAAAGTACGAGAGCTAATACAGCCGACAGGCCAATTCGGTACCAGCCAAATATCGCCAAGCTGTGCCGAGACAGGTATTTCATCAAAAATCCAACCGCTATAATACCTGAAATGAAGGCTACGACATTACCTAAAATAAGCGGTCCTAGATTGGACATCAAGTACGTCCTGTCGCTAACGAGTACTTTCAGAGTCACCCCAAACATGATAGGTAGCGATGCCAAAAAACTATATTCTGCCGCCGATGCTACATTGAGTCCAGCCAAGCGTCCAGCAATAATAGTTGACCCCGAACGCGATACACCCGGAATTAGGGCCGATACTTGCGCCAAGCCAATAATTAACGCCCGCTTGTAGCTCAGTGATTCCCCGTCGTTCACAGCAGAAGCCTTTGGAAAACTCTCTAATAAGATCATAATAATGCCGACCAATCCTAGAGTAACCGCAACAACCACAAGACTTCCAAAAAAAGCAGATGAACCGATAAAATCCGACAGCATAAACCCAATGATTCCGGCCGGTAATGCTGTAATAAGTATATTAAGAGCAAGTTTATACTTTTTGTTCAAAAAAATATCGCGAACAATGTCGATAATTCTCGTACGAAAGTACACCAACAAGGCCACAAACGTACCGATATTAATAAATTCTAGATATAAATGGTCGGAAGCGCCTGAGAAAAAGTTTTGTGCAATTACCAAGTGACCCGAACTACTAATCGGAATAAACTCGGTTAACCCCTGGATAATACCTAGAATGATTATTTCCAACGCCTGCATCGTTTCATTGTACCTAGTTGAGGGCTTTTAGGCTATGCTAATAG
>JACMLL010000035.1 GCA_014379635.1 Candidatus Saccharimonadota bacterium | reverse complement strand
AGCGCCTTGTGTCCGAAGCTATAGTCTGAAGTACGTCTGGAGCTGGAGTTGTCCTAGGTGGGCTCTGCGCTGGTGTAGCTGCGATTTGCTGTCGCTTAGCCAACCAGTCATCGAGGAACGAAGAGCTGCCGCTTGGTGCACCCGAAGTATTACCGCTTAGTGCACCCGGCCTTGCAGCACTGGCTCTCTCCTGTTGCGCTTTTCGCATCGCATCAAGCTTTGCCTTTTTTACAACATCACCCGCACCGAGTCGAGCAAAAATCTCTTTCTCTACCTGAGCGCGCGGTCGACCATACTTAGCCGCAGACAGCTTTTTCAAAGCATCACGAAGCTGTGGGCTAGGGCTTCCCATTGGGGGTAACAATGCCATACTGAACGCCGCCGACGGAACATTATTAATCATAACCGATGCAATGGTTTGGAAATTCGGTAACTTCGTCAAATCTTCAGCGTCAAACGTTGGTGCAAACTTTTTTTGCAAGATCTCTGCATCGGTGATACCAATTCTTCCACTAATAACCGTACCGATATTACCAATGATTGCTTCTCGTATCTTGTCGGTAAGTTGTGTCATAAATTGATTTGCAAGCACTAAGTTCAGTCGATACTTACGTGCTTCGGATAAAATCGACTCAAAGCTATCTGTGGCGAAGTTTTGGAACTCATCAACATACAGCGCAAAATCCCGACGCTGGTCTTCTGGCACATCGGCGCGCCCCATAGCTGCCGCTTGAAATTTCATAACAAAGATCATACCAAGTAGTTGCGAGTTGAGCTCACCCGTCCGACCCTTCGCCAGATTAACCAGCAGAATCTTATTGCTATCCATGACATCTCGTAAATTAAAGCCGCTCTTTGTCTGTCCGATAACGTTGCGCATCATTTCGTTAGATAAAAAGGCTCCAAACTTACTGACAAACCAACCAAGTACCTCTGACTTATTGGCGTCACTGGTTTGGGCCATTTCCTTGTTCCAAAAATCGAGCACCGTACGGTCGGTGACGTGCCTCAATTTTTCATCGGTAAACGACTGGTCATTAAAGACTTGTGGTACATCGATAAAGGTCGATCCACCAGGGTCACTCATGATTGTCAGGGCTGCGTTGCGGAACCAGTGTTCGTAACGAGGTCCAATAATACCGGTATGTCCTGGGTCATAGAGCCGATAGAGCATCGCAATCGATTCCTGTATAAGAAAGTCTCGTTGATCTTGATTATCAAATTCGAACAGGTTGAGTCCGATAGGGTTCTCCATGTCGGCTGGATTAAAGTAGATAACGTCTTCCACTCGCTCTTTCGGCACCATACCAAGCAGTTCATCAACCGAGTCACCGTGCGGATCAATAAAGGCGAACCCTTTCCCGTCCATCATGTCTTGGAACGCAAGATTTTCGAGTAATTTTGATTTTCCGGTACCCGTCTGTCCAATCATATAGGTATGCCGACGACGATCGTTCGTGCTCAGACGAATCTCTTTTTTGATGCCACGGAACTCGTTATAACCAAGCAAAAATCCTTCATCCATGACTTGCGTTGGCCCATCGACTTGCTTTGCCATTTGCCTTTGTACTTGCGACGTAGGAATGCTATTTTGATCAGGCAAATGGAATAAGGTGGCAAGTTCGACGCTATTAAGTACGTTCTGCGTGACCGTTTGTGGGAAAAATCTAAAAATATAAGCCGTGACAAGTTCTTCGATATCTTTCGCAACGTTAAACCTAAATCCATTGTTGGTGGTTGAATCAAATAATGAAAAGGCCGCCACGACATTTTTAAGTAACGCTTGCGACTGGGCCGTTGTGTTCGATGATACGACGACTCGAATCAATACTTCGTAACCCGGATGTCTCGTTTTCTCTTCGATGGCTTCAACCAGCGACTGCTCAAGAGAGGAAAGCTGCTTATCTTCGGGTTTAGCATCACCAGTTTCTGGTGGTTTCCAGAGCGCTTCCATAAGATCCTTTGCGACAATCATGCCACCAACGCCCGATTTTTTCTGACCCTTGTCTTTCTTTATCTTATTGGCAGCGCTTATGGAGTTCTTTGCCCAGCCCTCACTTGCCGGCCGTAGTAATAATTGCACGGCAATGCCGTCCTCTCGCTTGGCAGACGATAATGCATTTAAAAGCGCCCGGGCTGCATCACGTTTTGACTCCTGATAGGTAGCAATTGGATAAACGAAATTCTTTTTAAGCGTAAATTCGCCACCAATTGTGCCACTGAGCTTGCCCGCCTGGTTAAAGATGTTCCTGTCTTCCACCTCCTCCAGCCGTGCCGAAGGATAGGCAGCTGAAATCGCTTGCTTGACAACCTCAATCAAGACCGTCGGAACAACTGCGTAATAATGCACTAGTCCGCCGTGCGCAACAATCTCTAACGACAAATGACGCTGACCATAAATTTTGCTTTTAAATCCTTTCGTCGCCGTACTGGCAATGATGTTATACATTACCTGAGCTTGGGAAAGAATCTCTTCGGTGACATCGCGCTCATCGCGCCCACCAGCCTCTAAATCATCACTGGATGGTGGGATGTGTATATACATCGACACCATCTTGAGGCCACGTTCATAGTTCTTTGCCTCTCGTAACGTCTTCTTGTATTGAGAAAAAATAAAAACTCCGGCAACACCGGCAAAAAGCAGAATAACGAACGCGGTAATAAGAAAAGTAATCATACGGGTCTTGCAGTTAGGATAGCCTTTTAAGCCTCACCCAGCTCCCTCCCATAGCGTTTCATCAAGTAATCCCTCTGCAGCTGACTAACCGCCTTCTCTCGTCCGTAGGGGTTATCACGAGTCTCTGCTACGATTTTCTTGGCTTTCTCGACCCATTCTTTCTCAATAAGATCATCGTCGCCTGCAACAATTGGCGTATCGCTGACTACTGAGGAATCGTCTGCTGTCGGCACATCAGTAAGGACTGGTGTCGGTAATATTGTGGTGAGTCCACCACCAGTGGGAACAATCGACGGCTCAGCTGCCTGTTCTCGCCGCTCCGCACCAGTCTCAATGCCACGCTCGGGCGTGGGCAACACCGGGCCACGCTCAATGTTTGGCCTATATTGGATAGGGGCTTGTTCGGGCCCTAGCTGAGGGGTTGAAGTCTCTGGTTCCATATCTGTAATTATAGCATAATGACAATCAGCTTATACAAGGAAATTCAATTGATTCTTTTCGTGATATAAAGACATCCAATTACTGTAAAAAGGACAATCAGCATAAACTCGTACGCACCGATAGAACCAACGGACTGAAGGCCGATGAGCATAATCGGGGCAGCGGCAAGAACTGTGGAATAGTAATAAGCCCTTTTGAAAGACAAGGCTCGCAACGGTTTCTTTACCGTAAAAGCCGTTGCAAGATGAGACGTCGTACGGCTGGCACCATATAAAAAATACGTTATTATACCAAGAGCCGATAAGTAACCAAAAATAAAAATGGCTAAAATTCCGAAAGGTCCAGCCGTAGCTGGGGCCGTCATATTAAGGATAATGATTAGTAAACCGAGGCTTACTGGGGTCATAATTGCTATTATTTTTTCTAACATTCTTGTGGTTACTATACCATTTGAAATCAAGAAATTAAAACAAGCCCGAGCGACAAATGTATATGTTCAAGATATAACAGGCACTCCTATGTAAAAATTTGAGTCGTTAACTTGAACCATCTGCCACTCCGGGCTGTTGTACTGACCGCTCCCTAAGGAGCATATGATCTGTACGCATACTATTCCTCAGCGTATTCGTTCCTCTCGCTATTATTAGATAACAAGAACATCGAGTACTCTGGTACTAAAGTATGTCGCTACACGCCATTTGGCGGAGCATCGGCAACGCCATCATCCAGTACGAAAGGTGCGTGGCCTACAGGTGCAAGTCATTATTTATGTACTGGGTGTCGTTACCGACTGTCCGTCAAAACAGTGAGTCGGTTGCGTTAATTGAATTGTTAAGGTAGTATTTTTTGCTTTTTTGTGTTTGTAAAAGCGTGTTCTTACGATAGCATAAGCATTGTAAATGGTCAATACAATTTTTATATAATATTGGTGTATTTTGCACTTTTAATATAGGATTAAATAATATTTACGGATATGAATTCATGTTTGTTGTTTTTATTATAACGATGTCTAAATTACGGCATTGTTTTGCAATAGACTTTTTTACTGCTAGCCGACGGCGTGTCTGGTGGTACGGGGTTGCAATATCGTACTAAAATCTAGTCATGCAAAGCACGAGACTTAAAACTATTGAAAGCTAGCGACAAAAAATTTCCAGTGTAACCCGCGCCAAAAAAATACGACACCCCCCTACCTCACAATTTGCGGCGAAGTACCGAGCGAAAAAAAATTTCAATCAAATCGTCCGGGTATTTCCATAACGATAACTGCTCGTATACGCCAGCCGGCCACGACCGCTCAAAACAGATTTACCAAAAATGGATTGTGGCAGAGCTCTGACCGTGTATAATTTATCAAAATCATTCAGGTTTAGCTGGCTTTCTTTGGAGGATCGTCAACCTGTCCAAACCATTCAGTTGATATTTTTACTAAGAGTCGCTTCATGACGAGCTTAGTGTCTAACAGATGGTAGAATATGACTTGTCCACACGTAGTATTTTTTACTTACCTATTTTCATAATTAGCATTGACACAAGCGCTATCTCGTCATATTATAGGGGTAGCTCCTGAATAAAAAACTTATACAGAAGCCAAAAATAAACAGATATCCAAAAAACTCCAATTAAAACAACCGTTCCTCGCAGGCGGTTGTTTTATTTTTTAAATATTTAACTATATATGGCGTTTTACATAAAAAAGTTCGCTATATGTAGCGAACTTTTAAACCGTATCGTTTTGGTGGAGCTGCGGGGAATCGCACCCCGGTCCGAAAGGTAACTGATTATTTATCTACAAGTATAGTCCGACTTGGGTGTTAACGACGCCTGGAACTATAAGCCAAACACAACGTGTTTCATTTGTCGCGCAATAAAATTTCCCGAAATTGAGTTGCTGCCCCCAACCCCGGTAAGTAACATGTATATAACGCCACATTGCTCTATGTTACCTGAGCAGCATGACGGCTAAAGGTTTTAAACTAAAGCTGGCGCAAAAGAAACTGGTTTGAAAGCGTTAGCGATCGAACCGAAGAATTCTTTTACTGATGCAAGTTTGTTTGCAATTAAAATATGTAGGTTACGCCTACGGTCGACTTGCAAAATAATCTGTTAAAATCCTTCCGTCGAAAGCTATAGTCAGCCCCAACGTAACAGAGTGAGTATAGCATAATTTGCACAGATACACCAGTCGTGGTTTACTTATATTACTTATGGTTGCCAGGGTTATGACAGTTGCGCCAATTGGTTTCGATGGTTCAATCATCGAGGTTGAGAGTGACTCAACCAATGGCCTGCCTTCTTTACAGATTGTTGGGCTAGGAAATAAAGCTATAGACGAAGCCAAAGAGAGGGTTCGAAGCGCCATCACCAACTCGCACCTTGATTACCCCAAAAAGCGCATTACGATCAATTTGGCCCCTGCTGAACTGCCCAAAGACGGTGCTCACTATGACCTGCCCATCGCTCTAGCTATTCTTTGCGTCAGTGGCCAATTACAGCAAAAGGAGCTTGATGGTGCCATCTTTGCTGGCGAGCTAGCCCTTGACGGCGCGCTACGGCCTATTAAAGGTGCTATAAACATCGCAGAGACCGCCAAGGACAGCGGATACGGGCGCATCTATCTTCCCGAGAGTAACGCCGAACAGGCGAGCTTAATAGACGACATCGAGATCATAGCTGTGACCTGTATTAAACAGCTATTTCTCCACTTAAAAGGAGAAGTGCCTATAAAACCATATATAAGAGCCTCCGCCTCCACTTCCCTCTCCCCTGTTATATCGCCCGTCCTCGATGATGTCTATGGCCAAGAACAAGCAAAGAGAGCTTTAATCATTGCAGCAGCAGGCCACCACAACATACTGCTCACCGGATCGCCCGGAGCTGGCAAAACAATGCTCGCTAAAGCTCTTGTTAACCTCTTGCCTGCACTAAGTTCTGCCGAACAGGTCGCTACCACAAAACTCCATAGTCTTGTCGGTGAAGCAGATGGCGAAATCGTTAGTCGACGGGCCTTTCGCTCACCACACCATACGGCAAGTCGGATCTCAATAGTTGGAGGTGGGAATCGGCCTAAACCTGGCGAGATTAGCCTCGCCCATATGGGAGTTTTATTTTTAGACGAACTACCAGAATACCCCAGGGCGACGCTTGAGGCCTTACGTCAGCCCCTTGAGGACAAGAAAATTGTCGTGAGTCGTGCAAACGGACACGTCACCTTTCCAGCCGATTTTATGCTGGTGGCGACCATGAACCCCTGCCCCTGCGGCTATTACGGCGACAGCTCAAAAGAATGCTCGTGTACGAGTATGCAAATTTTAGCCTACCAAAAACGACTGTCAGGTCCTCTGCTCGATAGAATCGATCTTGTCGTACACGTTTCACGCGTACCGAACGAAACATTATTAAATATGAAATCGTTAAATAATTTACAACACTTACTTGCAGTTGATATGATTAATACAGCTGTCAAAGCTCAACGCAACAGATATAACGGTAGTGACAAATACAACGCTTCAATCGCCAGCAACGAGACAATCAAGCACGCACCCCTCGGCGATGACGCCAAAAAACTGCTAACACAGGCCGCCCAACGACTTGCGTTGAGCGCCCGAAGTTACTTTAAAGTCATTAAAGTCGCCCGGACTATCGCTGATCTCGCTGGCGAAAAAGACGTTTCTGTGGCCCATATCAGCGAAGCACTCCAATACCGCAGTTGATGGGGTTGAAGTATAGATCTATATCTGGTAGAATAGCTACCGAGTAAACCCTCAAATGTTGCATACTTGCAAAGGAGATCAACGATCAGTAAATCAATTCGTATCAACGAAGCAATTCGTGCAGAACAGTTACGTGTTATTGGACCTACCGGAGACCAGCTTGGAATCCTCAGTCGCAGCGAAGCACTTAAAATAGCTGAAGATGCAGGAGTTGACCTTGTTGAGATCTCACCTAACGCCGATCCACCTGTAGTGAAAGTCGTCGACTGGGGTAAATATCAATACCAGAAGATGAAGGAACTACAAAAAAGTCGCAAAAATGCCAAGACCGTCGAGTTAAAGCAAATGCGTATGGGCCTGAAAATTGGCGCCAACGACCTCGAAATCAAGCTTCGCAAGATTCGTGAATTTCTGGCCGTCGGACACAAGGTAAAGATTCTTATTTTCTTTCGTGGGCGCGAGATGGCTCACCAAGATCTAGGATACGTAATGATTGAACGGATTGCCGCTCAACTCGAAGAAGATGCAATACTTGAGCAAAAGCCTCAGATGGCCGGTCGCAATCTGAGCATAGTAGTAAGGAGTAAATAATGCCAAAGTTAAAGACCCACAAAGGAACTGCCAAGCGTATCAAGGTTACCAGTACTGGTAAATTGACTCGACGCCGTGCATTTGGCGGCCACATGCTTGCCAAAAAGAGCAAGAGCCGTAAGCGAAATATTAACACCACTGCATTTGTCACAGGTGCAATGGCTAAAAACGTCAGACGAGCGTTAGGAATTTAATTATGCGAGTAAAAAGAGGCGTCACAGCCCGTGCCAAGCACAAAAAGATATTAAAACTAGCCAAAGGTATGCAACACAACCGCACCAGGTCATACCGCCTGGCTAAACAAGCCGTTATCCGCGCCTTGCAATATGCGTACCGCGACCGACGCAACCGCAAGCGTGATTTGCGTGGTCTCTGGATCACTCGAATTAACGCTGCTGCGCGTGAGCTTGGCACAACCTACGGTAAATTCATCGCTGGTCTTAAAGCTTCAAACATTGAGCTTGACCGTAAAGTGCTGTCTGAACTAGCTGTTAGCGAGCCAAAAGCTTTCGCGGACATCGTTAAGTCAACAAAAATCTAGACTTCTCGAGACGTATTTACACCTTACACTAAAATAATCGCTTTCCGAAAGGAGAGCGATTATTTTAGTAGGCAGTACATCGATAAGCCGGGTTCTGTCGAGGATGATCATCTATCTAGCCTTATAGTTGCCTATAAGGTCAAGCGGATATCGACCTGCGGACGGGACGTCCTTTAATGCAGATCTCCTTGCAGCTGGCAGGGTTTACCTCCACGCCATGTCACCATGGAATGCTGTGAGCTCTTACCTCACTCGTTTCATCTTTGCCCAATAAATCGGGTAGTTTCGTTTCTGTGGCACTTTCCCTAGAGTCACCTCCGGTCGCCGTTAGCGACTGCCATACCCTATGCTGCCCGGACTTTCCTCTCGTACCCTGAGGTACAAGCGATCACCTAATGAACTGCCTGTATGTAGTATATCAAATTACGGCACTATCGTTTTGATGTTCGTCGAGAAGCTTATTAACCAACGCGTCAGCAAACTGGTTTAGCTCACGCGGTACATGTGTAAACGTCACCTTTTCAAACTTATCAATCAGCGAACGAATCCGCTCATTGATTGGCCACAACTCCCGATTCTTAATTTTATATAGACCTTTCATCTGATTTACTACAAGCATGCTGTCAATACGGAATTCAATGACGGCGATTCCTCTTTTAAAAGCACACTCCAAACCCAGTTGAACCCCATGATACTCGGCCTGATTGTTTGTCGTTATACCTAGATAGATACCACCCTGATCTAAAATATCTAACTGTTTGTTCATAATGACAAACGCGGCGGCAGACGGACCAGGATTCCCTCTCGATCCGCCATCAGAATAGATGACCACAGATGGATATTTAGTTGTGCTGTTTACGTCAACTGATTGGTAGCTTGGGACGACTTCGGGTAGTAGTTTTTCTGCGCCGTACAACCCCAACAGGAGTTGAGCACTATCCCGCAGCTCATCCGGTTGTACTTCAGACAACTGTTTCCACTCATAAGCGTCGTAGCTGCGACCGAGAGTTATAGGTTCGTCAACTGCCAGCCCGCTCACAGTATATGCGATCAAGATATGCTGCACGTCACCTTCCTCGCGACTAACCATTGAAATCACATCAGCCAGTTGGAGCGTCTTGGCGTGAAGCCCTGTTTCGACTTGCACATGTCGCCTCAGTCCGTCCTCGGGTTGTTCGCTACGTTCTAGAGTGCCGCCGGGTAACTCGTACTTACCTACTATCGCAGGACGCCCCTGGCAACGATGCAACAGCAACGTCTTGCCGTCAGTTTGGATAATAGCCTGAACGACAACTCTTTGTTTCATTGGTACGCTATACTTTCTATGTTTTGAGTTATTTCTTCGTATTTAGTTTATCATTCCTGTAATGCTTTTACGACCTGTCTGGCCATCTCACTACGTCAATATCACGACACAGAAAAATCCTGGGGTTTTACATCGGCGCTAGATATTCCCGCCGTAAAGCAAGGTGGGTACTCGCAAAACACTTCAGAAGAAATGAATCATTTGAGTTCCCTATCTATATGATATTCAGGAAAATCATTCGCGCCTAGGTTAGCCCCAGGACACTCTTATTATACCATTTCAGCTGATGAAGATGTGACCAAAGACCACAAGAAAGAAGTTCATGGCGGCTCGCATAAAGATACTTAGCGAAGGGCCCGCGAGTAATATAACCGCAAATACAACCACGATGCCATAACGTTCGATGGTCTCCATCCCCCGCCTAATAAACTCTGGCGCGAGTGCATACAGTACACGTGATCCGTCCAGCGGCGGCAACGGAATCATATTAAAAATAAAAAAACCAAGATTAACAAGAATAGTCGTTTGCAAGACCTGATACCCGACAGTATCACTCGATATACCAACTACTACTCCAATGCCAAATGAAACAAAAGCAATAATAAGGTTCGTTAGTGGACCAGCCAAAGCGACCAGTGCCGCACCCCATTCACCCCAGCGTACATTTTGGGGGTTAAAAGGGACTGGTTTGGCGCCACCAAAAATTGGCGCCCCTATAATTGCCAGCGTTACAGGCAGAATAATGGTCAGAAATGGGTCGATATGTTTTATAGGGTTAAGAGTAAGTCTGCCCTGGGCCTTGGCTGTGTCATCACCCAACCAATAACTCGTAAAAGCGTGCATCGCCTCATGAAGCGTCATCGACAGCAAAATAACGACTATGACAATTGCAATATATAAAATATCAGTATTCATTAGGCCTTATTATACCAGCCTCTTTGCTATTTTGAACAACCAGCAGTGTGCTGTCCTTGACTCACCAAGGAAAAAACGCTATACTGGCAAAGATTGTTAAAAATAACTGGAATTAAACATTATGGCAGCACGCTGTGAACTAACTGGAAAAGGCAAACAATTCGGCCACAATGTAAGCTTCTCTTTACGTCGCACAAAGCGCGTTTTTAAGCCAAATCTTCAAAAGAAGACATTTGAGCTTGATGGACAAAAGATTACAATGATTCTCTCGACTCAGGCGATTCGTACGCTTAAGAAAAAGGGTATCATCGCCTAAAGTACAAGCCGTAAGGTAATAAAATAACCTCTTATTGTAAGAGGTTATTTTATTGTCCCTAGGCAGATTCTTAACTGCGGGTAAGCTCAACAAGAGTTAATAGACTTGGAAGCGCAACGGCCCCTTTGACTTTATACTTTGAGACGGTCTCGACCGGAACGCCGAGCTCCTTGACGAAAAGATCGAGGCTCTCTTGATGTACTTCGTATGCTAGGGCGTCGTCTGCGTAATGAACGGGAATAACTACCTTGGGGTTAATTTTTCGTACCAAGCTAGCCGCACCGATTGCATCAAGCGTGTAGCCGTTGCCACCTACAGGAATGATAAGAATATCGAGCACACCCAGCTCTTCTAACTTGTCTTCGCTGAGTTGTTCGTAAATGTTACCCAGCAGGCCAATACGAACGTCACCACACTCGATACGGTAGATTGTTCCGCGGAGTTCTTGACCCTCTGCGTCCAGGTGGCGTTGCGCGCTAATACCGCGAATATGAAAGCCAGCCACACCATACTCGCCTGGACCTTCGATAAGTATCCTGGCGTCCTGTCCATTCGTTGCAAAACGGGCTTCAGTGGCAATTTCAACCGCCTCTTTAATGTTTAGGTCTTTTAGCCCAGCCACCGATAATTTCGGATCCGCGACTAATGTTGCCTTCTTCGTAGATATAACTACGGTATTTGCACCTTTATATTCAATATCAAACACGTCTTTAGACCTCCTCTATTCCTGACTTAGGACATTGTCTCTGTCGATTACAATGCTGTGTTTACCATTCAGAATTTCAGTAATAAACCTATCTCGAACACTTAGTCGATAATAGAACTCATCATATGATAGCACGCTATAGTTAATATCACGACCTTGTAGCTTCTCAATAGCCTTGATTGCCGTCTTGACTTTTACTGTTGGCAGATTACCAACCAAGACAACGTCGACGCCGCTAGTCGAGCCACGAACGAGCACCCCGGACAGAATTGCCAGACTAAGGCTAGGAATGTTGCGAATCGTCGCACTCAACTCGGCCGATAATTCGTCCGACGAAGTAGGTACGACATTTGCTTCATTCAGACCATCCCCAAAAATAGCCCGTAACGGTACATAATATTCATAGCGCTGGTTGACTTGGTAATAAAGTTTGTTATCCGCGCTATCGCTGCTAATAATACCGACTTCCAGCATATTAGAAAGTTCGCGTCGGACAGAATTAATTTGTTCATCAATCTTTCTGGTTATTTCGCGCACATAAAAAGACTGACCTGGATTGTTCAGAAAAAGATGAAGTAACTTTACTCGTGTTTTTGAACCAAATAGTGCGTCAATCATAAATGTTCCCTCAGATAACTTTCGTGTTCTCATAATATCACGGTTATTGGTAGATAGCGAGTTGGTCTACAAGGTACTTTTTTGCATCATTAAGTGATGCCCAGTGAATAAAAGTATTCCGGCGCAACCAAGTCATTTGGCGTTTAGCCAGTCGCCAGTCAAGAGTAATAAATTTATTTTTTACATCATCAAGCGACAGGCTTCCCTCTAAGTAAAGACGAATTAAAGGATAGATATTAGACCTCATTGCCTCGTTATCCCAGCCGTACTTTTTGCCCAACATCTTTGCTTCATTGACGACACTATCCTCAAATAATTGTTCAGCTCTTTGTTCAATTCTTGTTCGCAAAACGATTTTTTCTGTTGCTATTCCTACAACTATAGTTTGCTCTAGCGGTGTGACTCTCTTTTGAGGTGATGCTCCTTTGTTCTCTATAGCTCGTATGACGTAGCGTTTATTTTTAAAATTTTCTGGTAAAATTACGTTGTTTTTTTTGCAATATTCATATAATTGCTCTAAAGTCATTTGTTGTAATTTTTGTCTCTGCTCAACATCGCCTTTATCGCCGAATTGATAGTCGAATAGGACCGCGTCGATGTAGAGTCCCGTGCCGCCCGTCAAAAACGGAACGTGGCCCCGAGCTCGTATCTCCTCGATTTTTTGTACGGCGTATTGTTTGAAATCTGCCGCTGAAAAATAGTCGCCAGGTGCAATCAAATCGATACCCCAATGGGGCACCCGTGCCTGCTCCGCCTGGCTGGGCTTGGCAGTTCCAATATCCATGTCTTTATAGACTGTCCGTGAATCAGCACAAATAATTTCGCCATTACACTCAGCCGCAAGCTCTATAGCGAGAGCTGTCTTACCGCTTGCTGTCGGTCCAACGATTACGACAAGTGGTAGTTTTATAGATTTGGACGCCATCGAATAACCTCAAAATTATCAACAATAAAATTAGTGCAGTTAATGCCCTCGTGGGCCAGTAACTGGGCCTGGACTTCCCTACCGCCGTGGAAGCCAGAGGCTAAACCACCGAAACGGTTGACTAGTCTATGCCATGGTAACTCAGAATCTCCATAATGCGCAATGCCGCCGACGATACGGGCTGCGTTGGCATGACCAGCCAGAGCTGCTAGGTCGCCATAGGTTGTTACCATGCCCTGAGGAACCTGGGCAATAAAGTACTCAATCTTACTCCTGAAATTACCTTCAGACACGTTCATCAAAATACCTAAGGACATCCGACCAATCATCAACTTCTAGAGTTGTTCCCCATCGTTGATTGCT
>JACMLL010000034.1 GCA_014379635.1 Candidatus Saccharimonadota bacterium | reverse complement strand
CTTTTTTCGGACTTGTAATGATACTGACCGAAGCCGATTATACTTGGGCCCCACATCTTGGGCTTTTCGCCAGTAATACGAGCAAACAGTTCAAGCAGCGCAAAACTATCATTCTTTTTTATCTCATCAGGCACGGAATTAATAAAGTCAGCTACACTGTCATTATTTACGACTGTTTTTATAGTACTCATACTAATATTATACTCTCAAACTCAGTGGTTCAAATTTTCGCTCGCTGCTTCAACTGGATAGTTATTTACCGTGACTATGCTTTAAGTAATCATTCATATTGGATATAATTATTTCATACGAGAAGAGACTTATGGGTTTTACGCGGGGGTCAACTTGGAAAGTCCAGCGTTCGAAGAAATTCCAGGTATGGTTCGTAAGCCAGCTGGGCCTAAGCTCTACATGGGCCACACAACCGGCAATACAAAAGAACACAATCTTGAGGTCGCTCGACCAGTCATAGCCGCATGGGTAGATGCGGCCAGAAAGTATGGGGAATACCCACCAGTACCGTAAAAAGGCAACTGAGCGTATGAAGTATATAACCAAACAAACATCAAGAACAGGTCTGCAACGAATTGGAGTAGGGGCTATCAATGATACTGATTCAGCGCTCGAAAGAATGAAACGAGACGGTGTGAGTAAAATTAGCGATTACGTTGCCACCGCAACATAGTTTGGTCGGAGCGGTTTGGCTAGTCTTTTTATCAATACATGATACAATAATCATCCGGTGGACCTTAACAAGTAGGGACCTCTTTTAGGAAGGGAGCGCTGCCATGGTGGCAGTTGCTGTAAGGCGATCCATTTTGGATCGCTATTTCAAGATCACCGAGCGTGGCTCGTCGGTCAGCCGTGAGATTCGCGGTGGCTTCGTTACGTTCTTCACGATGGCTTATATTATCGTGTTGAACCCAATCATTCTCGGTGGAGCACTTGATGTTGACGGCAAATCACTCGGCAGCTTCAGTGCCATCGCAGCCGGTACCGCACTCGTGGCGGGCGTGCTGACAATTCTGATGGGCGTGGTGGCCAACTACCCACTAGCCTTGGCAACTGGGCTAGGCCTGAACGCGTTCGTGGCTTTCGGAGTCGCGTCGCAGATGACCTGGGCCGATGCCATGGGCTTGGTCGTGATCGAAGGCTTGATGATCTTGGCTCTGGTGCTTACGGGCTTCAGGACCGCGGTCTTTCATGCAGTTCCGCGTGAGCTGAAGATTGCGATTTCAGTCGGTATCGGTCTCTTCATCGCCTTGATCGGCTTTGTCGATGCTGGCTTCGTTCGGCGTACAGGAGTCGGGCCGGTACCAGTACAACTGGGTACCAACGGCTTCCTGAACGGCTGGCCGGTGCTGATATTCGCGATCGGGCTGATCATCACGATCACGCTCTACGTGAAGAAGGTCAAGGGTGCGATCCTTATTTCGATCGTACTCACCACGATCATCGCCATTGTCGTCGAGATGTTGGTGAAGATCGGACCACAGGTCAGCGGTGACAAGATTAACCCGGTCGGTTGGAGCCTCAACGTTCCAAAACTTCCGGATACCATCGTCTCGATGCCGGAGTTCGGAACGCTCGGGCAATTCAGTTTGCTCGGATCGTTCTCTTCGGTGGGAGTGGTGACGGCCTTGCTGCTGGTTTTTACCCTGATGCTGGCCGACTTCTTCGACACGATGGGCACGATGACTGCCATCGGCGCCGAAGCAGGGTTACTTCAAAAGGACGGTACGCCGCCCAACACGACGAAGATCCTGATTGTCGACTCGCTCGCCGCCGTAGCTGGTGGTGCAGGGGGTGTGTCATCGAATACCGCTTACATCGAGTCCGCTTCGGGCGTCGGTGAAGGCGCGCGTACTGGTCTGGCTTCTGTCGTTACCGGTGTGCTGTTTTTGCTCTCGATAGTGTTTGCCCCTTTGGTGAACGTCATCCCGAGCGAAGCGGCAGTACCAGCACTGGTGTTGGTCGGCTTTCTGATGATGCAGCAGGTCAGTGGTATCGACTGGCGTAACCAAGAGGTCGCCATCCCGGCGTTCCTCACGATCGTGCTGATGCCATTCACGTACTCCATATCGGTCGGCATCGGGGCAGGGTTCATGTCTTACGTGCTGATCAAGTCGGTACGGGGCAAAGCCAAACAAGTCCACCCGCTGCTGTGGGTGGTCGCAGGGTCGTTTGCGGTGTACTTCGCGATCGATCCTATCCGGACCTTGCTCGCTTAAATGATTGAGCGAGGTTCACATCGGGGTTCCCGGGCGGCGACAAGCCGCCTGGGAACCCCATTTTCAATTGATGACATTATTTTATTGCCATTTATGTATATTGTTTAGTTATAATCAGGGGTAGGGATAAATTATTGATATAATAGTATTATGAAAAAATTGTATAGATCACAAACAGACAAAAAGATTGCCGGAGTATGTGGTGGAATTGCTGAATATTTCAATATCGATCCGACAATAGTTCGAGTAGTATTTTTTATTCTGCTGCTTCCTGGCGGCTTGCCCGGTGTTGTGCCGTATGCCGTGTTGTGGTTAGTTGTCCCCGTTAAGCCGAATTAACCCAGTCTCAACTTGTGAGCGAAAATTCCATGCGCCTGGTAGCTCCGTTTTATAACTCCAATAAAACCAACCCGAGGTCCCGTCGTACGCCTCTATTTGCAAGAGACAGTATTGACGGAAAAGTTCGGCTTGTTCATTCTGTGGAATATTCCGCATGGTTTCATGTCGCATAACGCCACTCCACTCACCAACTATAACGGGTTGTGTTTTCGAGATTTTACCAATGAAATATTTGTAACGATCAATCTTATTCAGAAACCATTGTACGGAAAAAAATTGCGACAACGGAGTCGCCATGTGATATATGTGCATATCCATCACGACGGGGTGTGTTCCGTGGCGCAAAGCACCTGATAGCAATCGGGGTGTAAATGCATCGCTAAAAATAATTCGCGTGTGCGGTCGAAGTATACGAGTAAGCCGTTGATACGCGTCGTGGTAATAGCGCCGCAGTGTCAAATGGAGTACGCCAAGTTTCGGTTCATTAATAATCTGAAGACCCCAAAAATTATCGTAATCCTTGTAGCGCTTCGCGACCCGGTCAAGTGTTGTTAGCGACTCTTGCTGGTAAGCTGTCCGCTTGAACCATTCAGACTTTCCAACCTTACCGCTATGGTCGCGCCCATTCTGTGAACCTTTCAAGCCATGTAGGTCAATAATAACTTGAAGTGAGTATTTCTGTGCCATGTTCATTGCCCAGTCAAGATAGCGCCGTCCAGATATAAATGGCGGATCATCCTTTAGTATCCAGTAACCAACAGGTATGCGCAGGGCGTTGACGCCGTTGGCCTGCATCCATGCAAAGTCAGACTCAGTGATAAATGATTTTCGATGATTGTCGATTTTTTCTTTGGCACCCACTGTTTGCATAAACGTGTATTCGTCGTTCGCGGTGGTACCTGCAAAGACAGAGGGCGTCATCCATTTCTCAAGCAGCAACCACCCGCCCAGATTTACACCACGAAGACTATTGGCATCCATTACTCTTCTTATTATACTACCTGGCCTAAAAAGCGGTGCACTACAGTTATATTAGGGGTACAAATACATAGCCTGGGTGTTCTTTGTGGGAATAGTCATCATTTGTGACTTTATCGATAACATGGATAATCGTTCTGCTTGGAATCACAATCCTACCGCCTATTTTTAGCTGTGCGAGGAGTATGGACAATACTATGGATAGTTCCGTGGTCGCGGCGCTGACGAGTATTCGGTCATAGGGAGCAAGGTCTGGTAGTCCATATACATCGCCGGCTTCAAAAAAGAGAACATTACGTACATTCATTCGTTGACAGTTTTCTTCGCCAAATTTCATCAGATCTGCAATTTTTTCGACCGCATAGACAGTACTAGTCGGTCCGATGAGGTGTGCAAGGAGAGCGGTTGTCCACCCCGATCCCGAACCGACATCTAAAACATTGTCCCCGCTTTGGGGGTCGAGCCACTGCAACATTCGCCGGACAGTACTTGGCTGGCTATTGGTTTGCCCGTATCCAATAGACAGAGGTGCGTCAATTTCATACTGAATCTTGTTTTCGGTCCGTAAAAAATTAATTCGTGGAGTAGCTTTGAAAGCTTCGTCGATTTTATTCACCACACTTTATCCTCCTCTACTACTTTACTAAACAGAGCGTTGCACGCCGTAAGATAACTCACTCTTTTGTGCTAATCTATGACTATGGGTTTTGATACAGTTATACGAATTATTGCCGATGGGGCTGTAGTACCGGTTATTTTAATCGGTTCCTATATGTTGGTTTTTAAGATTCCTCGTGGTCACCGGTTCGAGGCATATACTCGAATTCTTTTGGCGGGGTTAACCGCGTATCTCATTGCAAAACTAATCGGTTCGATATATCAGCCATCAATCGAGCGACCATTCGAGCTATTGGGTGTCCAAGCGGGTGCCTCGTTTTTGAATAACCCGGGATTTCCTTCGGATCATGCTCTTTTTGTCACTGCAATTACTTGTGCTGTCTGGTTTGAGACGAAACATCGAACGGTCAGCCTCATTCTGGCCAGTCTGACGCTAATCGTGTGCGTTGGACGTGTTCTTGCGCTCGTTCATACACCGACCGATGTTATTTTCGGCGTGCTTATTGGACTTATTGGTTCATTATGGTATCTAGGCGCCCAGCGCCCCGTTAAACAGTCGAAACCACTTTTGCCTCATTGACAAAAATCGTGTATACTATAATAAATTACGTAAACGACTAAGGGAGACAATATGGCAAATGTAATCCTAGACGAGACACATCCACAGGTTGTTAGCCTGTCGTATTCGTGGTGGCGTATCGCGCTGCTTGGCGCGGGCCTCGGAATAGTTTATTTAATACTTACGTTTCTTGTTTCTCACTTTATTATAGATCCGATATTTTGTGGTTCAAATGTTAACGCGCTCGCCTGCACAAATTCAATTGGGTTAGCTGGTAATGTCGCTAGCATCCTGGTTGCGACTATTGGACTGGCTGTGCTGGTGGGCTTGAAGGTGCTACGACCGTTAATTGTTGCCGTAGCTGCGGCCATTGTGTTGTGGGGATTAGCTGGTTGGACGAATGGTCTCTCGTGGATTGAAATTGCTTTTTGGAGTGCACTTCTCTACGGCCTTTCATATGTACTGTTTTCATGGATAAGTCGCTACAGCCGAACTATACCCGTCTTGATTTCGGTCGCGCTTGTGGTCTTTATAGCTCGCATTATGCTCGCATTATAGTGATATACTGAGGCTATGAATGAAGTTATACTTTTAGTTATTTTAGGTGTTGTTATCGTCGGGTTTGGGGTTATTCTTTATAATGTTAATCAACGACTGCGCGAATTAAAAAGTAGTAGTGCAGTTGAGTTCCTGAAGTCTGACGTGACAGAATTGTCACGTGGCATCAGTAGTCTACAGGCGGCGATGGGGGACAAGCTGGAGCGTAACAATATGACAATGCAAACATCGATGCAAAAACAACTCAGCGAGAGTGCCAAGTTGGTTTCCGATGTCACGCAGCGCTTGGCCAAGCTGGACGAGACCAATCGGCGAGTCATCGACGTTGCAGACGAGCTAAAAACCTTACAAAATGTATTGCAAAATCCAAAACAAAGAGGGGTGTTTGGCGAATATTACCTTGAGTCAGTCTTGGATAATATTTTACCTTCAAAGAACTTTCAGATGCAGTACAAATTCAAAGATGGCGAGACTGTCGACGCGGTTGTGTTTCTCGACAAGGGTCAGATTTTATCTATTGATAGCAAATTTAGCCTGGAAAACTACAATCGCATGGTCGGCGAAAATAGTAAACCCGAGCGCGAGAAGTTGTTGGCAAAAGTCCGGATGGACCTAAAAAGCCGTATAGACGAGACGAGCAAATATATTCGGCCGAGCGAGAATACGATGGACTTTGCTTTTATGTTTATTCCGAGCGAGTCGCTTTACTATGATTTGCTAATTGGAGATGTTGGCACAGGATCGAGTGCGCGTGATTTGATTGAGTATGCCTTTCGTGATAAAAAGGTTATTATCGTCAGCCCGACGAGCTTTATGGCCTATCTCCAAACAGTCCTGCAGGGTCTGCGCAGCCTTCAAATTGAAGAACAAGCCAAAGACATTCAAATTCGTGTTGGTAAATTAGGACAACATATTGGTAAATTTGAAGAATATATGCAAAAGCTCGGCAGCGCCTTGGGTACAACAGTTAATCATTACAACGGCGCCCATAAAGAATTAGGTAAGATCGACAAAGATGTTATAAAGATTGCCGGTAATGATTCGAGCGTTGAACCACTCTTGATTGATAAGCCCCACACCGACGACTAAAAATTAGTGATAATTACATAATAAAAATACCTCGCGTTGTGCGAGGTATTTTTACTTTAATGATAGTAAGAACTAGTTCCGACCACCATCACTTTGAGCTTGCAAGGTATCGTGCAAGATAAAACCGACGACACCACCGATAACTGGAGCAAGGACGTAAACGGCGAGTGGCCATAGTTCCCATTTGAGTGCGCCAAGTGAAAGGGCAACGGCAGGGTTGATAACTGAGCTTCCTCCGACGTAAGCTGAGGCTGAGGCAGCAAACAGCAAGGCTACAAAGATACCAAGCCCAATAGTAAAGGCAGTAGCAAGTCGGTCTGTTTTTTCGCGAAATGCGCTGGCGACAGCGAATCCAAAGATTAATGCACCGAGCAGTTCAGCAAAGAAGACGTACCATTCTTTACCTACTGGAAGTGGGTTTGCTTGGAATAGGGCAGCGGCAGCTTGTCCTAAGGTTTGCGCCTCGGCGTTAACAGGAGCAGCGCCTTGTACGAATGCGTTCAGTACAGCAAAGGCGAGTCCGGCACCCAAGAACTGAGCGACAACATAACCAACTGCACGAAGACTTGTAATTTTGCGTGTAGCCCAAGCACCGATAGTAACCGCTGGGTTAAGGTGAGCACCTGACAAGGCACCAACGAGTAGTACAATACCTGCAATGGCAAACAGTACGATAATTGGCTGTCCTTGACCGGCAATAAACGCACCAGCTAGTAAGAATGTACCGATTAACTCAGCCACGAGCGCACCAATAAACGGCGCACGGACAAGTGGCGAGCGTGATAGCCATGTTGGTTTGTTAGAACTGACGGCCTGGACGCTAGTTGTTTTGGCTGTCGATTTACGTGCTGATGAAACAGCTTTTTTAGTAACCATGTGTTTTCCTCCTTATATGAAACATGGCTATAGTATATCATAACCGCTAAGACGTAAACACAGATGGTATACTATAGGTATATGGCATTATTTATTCGACAAAGCGATGACAGATCGAAATTGCAGGAACGTTTGGCAGCCGAACTACAAGAGCGTGCTAAGCAGCGCGACGCTCTTAGCGACCGGCCTGATGGAGTTGACGATTCCCAGTACATGAAGGGAACCAAACAAACTAGTAGTTTGGCATGGGTATGGATACTAATTAGTATAATCGTGATTGTGGCTTTCATATGGTTGACAGTATTGAATATAACGGGCTAGTATAAGCGTATACATAATGGAGAAGCCCTACTTATCATGGAACCAAACCGACAACTACTAACACCTCAAGACGAACTCAACGAGACCGAGCCAGCAGCCGAACAGGACCAAACTGCTGAAAGTGCCTACTTTAATGAAGAAACGTTCAAGCAACCTGAACAAACGACCGACTTACCAGAATCGGCTGAAACTGCTAATACATTTAGCTCAATGCCTCAAGATAACTTGCCAGAAAATGAGATTAACACCCCCTTACCGACTATTCAAACCGTTGTTACTTCAACAACACCGATTGCTACCGTAGAGCCTGAGACCGTCGTGGAATCTCCAAAGAAGAAAAGCTTACTTTGGTTGTGGTTGACGCTCGGCGCTATTTTAATGATAGCTGCCGGCTTGATGGCGAGTTTCTTTGTTGCCAAGAATGCAGCCGATACGACCGCACGTACGTATACCAGCAGCGTGAAGAGTTATCTTGATGACGTTTATGATGCTGCGACAAGCGCGGCGACAAATCCGAGTGATGTCCAGAAGGCCATTGAGGTCGTTAAAGCTCCGATTTTGGCAACAACTCCACTGCAGAGCGTGAGTAGTGATTACACGGCAGCCGAAAAGCTTCAAACGGAAGTGACCGGCAAAGTCGACACCTTAGTAGAGAAAATCAAAGGATATGATCAGGTTCATGCATTTTACGCAGATTATAAAGCATTGTATTCTGATCTGCGCACCCTTGACTCCACAGGAGCTGCTGCTATAACACTCGCCAGCAAGCCTCTTATTTCGGTATATTTAAGTAGCTTTCGTAATAAATTAGAAGAAGTTCGAGATTTGTCGACTAATGCCACTGTTCCAGATGAGTTACGCACAAACATTGCGGATATTGGCCGCGTGTTTGGCGAAATGCACACCAGTTGGAGCGCGATGGTGAGTGCATTCGATAGTGCAAATGAAAATGCCTACGACGTTGCGTACACTAACTATAAAAAATCCAATAGTGAGTTGAGTGAAGTCGAACAACCAATCATAAAATACGTCGATACTTTATCGAGCAAAATTCGTGACAGTGCAAAAGAACTTCAAGGATATGGGAAGACACTCAAATAAAAGTCTGTGCGTTAGCGATTTGTTTTGTCTGACAATTTGTCAATGTAACGTATAATAATGAGCAGTTATGCAAACTATAGATGATTTACGCCACACTCTTATGGCTACGGTAGTTACCAGCGATACTCCGCGTGATATTTTGAAGGTGCCTGAAATCAAGGCGCTGTACAGTAAGCTGGCAACGCTCGATCCAAGCGAACGGGGAGCTTACGGAAAAGCCGTTAACGACTTAAAAATTGACCTTGAATCTGCAATCGCCACTCGTGAAGCGGTGCTGGAAGACGAGACCGTCCAGCCGTTGGACGTGACAGCGCCTTGGGATGTAAATGCTGGTCCGGTGGAGTTACTAACCACCGAGCAGGGTACACAGCACCCGTTGACTAAAGAGCTTGAAGTCGTAATTGATATTTTTACGCGTATGGGTTTTGAAGCGATTGAATCGCGCCAAATTGATAATGATTTTTATATGTTCGAGGCACTGAACTTCCCCAAAGACCACCCAGCACGTGACGGGTATGATACCTTTCGGACCGAAGAAGATTTTATTCCACCAGCTCATACCAGTACGATGCAACATCGTATTTTGAAAGACGGCAAGACAAAACTCGAGGCGGGTGGTCAGATTGCCAGTGTGAGCTATGGTCGTGTCTTTAGAAACGAGGATGTTGACGCGACACACGAACATACGTTTTATCAATGTGAGGGCGTCTTTGTCAGTGAAACGGCCACACTGGGAGACATGCTTGGCACCTTACGAGCATTTTTTGAGGCTTATTATGGACAAACTCTCAAAATAAAAACACAACCAGCATACTTTCCTTTCGTAGAGCCAGGCTTGGAATTTGCTATCGAAAAACCAGTGGCTTTGGGCGGTAAACCGGGTGAGTGGCTCGAGATGCTGGGGTGCGGTATGATCCACCCGAACGTTCTTAGGGCTGCCAAGATTGACCCAGATAAATATCAAGGATTTGCGTGGGGTGGCGGCATTGAACGACTTGTTATGTTGAAATATGGCATCGAAGATTTGCGTTACTTTGAGGCCGGTAAACTAGCATTTTTGAGGAAATTTGTATCATGATTATCTCAGTAAACTGGTTAAAAAAGTTCACAGACATCGATTTACCAATTGACGAGCTGGCATCGTTAATTGGCGCTCGTTTGGTGGAAATTGAAAAAGTTATCGATCTTGGAGCGAAATACAAGGACGTTACAGTTGTTAGAGTCGTTGAGTGTGCAGCGATTGAAGGAACCGATCATTTGAGCGTCACAAAGATTAACGATGGTGGTGCCGTTAAAGACGTCGAACGCGACGAAAATGGCCTGGTACAGGTAGTCTGTGGTGCACCGAATGTACGCGTCGGGATGCTAGTTGCTTGGTTACCCTCGGGATCGATAGTTCCCGAAACCTTTGGCGGGGCAGAGCCGTTTGTGCTCGGTGTGCGCAATTTGCGTGGCGTGACGAGCAATGGGATGCTGGCGAGTGCCAAAGAGCTTGGCTTGTTCGATGATCAGACGGGTATTCTTGAAATAGACAAAGAACTTGAAGTCGGTACGAGCTTTGCGGTTGCCTATGAATTAAATGATTACCTGCTCGATATTGAAAATAAATCACTCACCCATCGTCCTGATGCTTTTGGTGTAATTGGCTTTGCTCGTGAAGTGGCTGCTATTACGGGAAAAGCTTTTACAACTCCGGAGTGGTTGGCAAATATCCATCCAATATTTGCCGTCAAACAGAGCGACGTTCAGTCGCCAACGGTTAGTATCGACGACCCTAGTTTATCTGCCAGGTATCAAGCTGTTGTGCTAAGTGGAGCAGACGGTACGCGTCAATCCCCACTCGAAATCAAAACCTATCTGGCTCGGGTTGGTGTGCGTCCAATTAATGCCGTGGTCGACGTAACCAATTATCTG
>JACMLL010000033.1 GCA_014379635.1 Candidatus Saccharimonadota bacterium | reverse complement strand
GCCCATGGCGCTGGGGAAATACCTGTTCTCATTCCGAACACAGAAGTCAAGCTCAGCAGCGGCGATTATACTGCATTGCGGGAAACTAGCACGGTGCCGAATTATAAAAAGACCATCCGAATAGGATGGTCTTTTTCTTTGATGTCTTTTTTACTTCCCGCCTAACACTAATTAAATATTTAGCACGGTGTACCGAATAACAAAACGGCGAGCTGGGTGTTGTAGAGTTATCCGAAGCCAGATGAGCGTACGATGCTTATGGTAAAATAGACAAAGATGTTTATTAAACAAAAAATTAACCAGATTAAAAAAATATTCACACGGTTACCTCTCAAGATAACAATTCCAATCTGTGCAGTAATAGTAATTCTCTTTACTGTAGCCTTTTTTGCTAATAAACCGGTGCAGTTTTCCTATGCAGGTAGTACCTGCATACGGCAGGTAACGCTACTACCGAGCCTCAGTCGGTCAAGTGGTGACTCGGATTTTAATGCTAAAACCATCGATACGCTCAAGCTGGGTTCTGTGGAGCTTGTTTCGCTAAAGACCTGCTTTACTGCTAAGGCGGCACCACGAGCCGGTGTCTCAAAAGTGAGCGTTGCGCCGTTTGGTGGGTGGTTTGGCAAGACGACATTTGCCTTCAATGTACCAAAACCACCGATTGCCTATACAGACGCGTTAATAAAACCTATTCCGACAAATAAGCCACTAGTTATTGATCTTAGCAGCGCCGACACGGTTTTTGACTACCAATTAGAGATAAACAACAAAATTGCACTTTGTCCGGTGAACTATTCGACGGTCCATTGTAATATTGCCTCACTGGAGCTGACGCAAGGAGCTAGCTATAGCGCCCAGTTAGTGCGCGTGTTCGATGATAAAAAGGTAGGTATGGTCGCGAAAAAGAGTCTGACAATGCTAACCGCGACATCTGTTATTAAGTCGTCGGTGAGTGAAGGTCTGAAAATTTACGAAAAACCAAAATCGTTCTCGGTTGAATTTGATAAGGATGTCGTCAAGGCTAATATTACCCTTAATAAAGTCGAGGGCGCCAAGCGAACAGAGGTAGTCTCGACCTCAATATTCGACAACAAGCAGGCAATCCTAAGTTTTACCGACGATCTTGCTCGAGGTGCGGCCTATGAGCTTTCGATCGACAAACTAGAAGCCAAAGACGGCAGCACGCTTGCCGATTTGTATAAAACGAACTTTACAGTATCCGGCGGACCAAAAGTAACGGCTGTGAATGTCGGAAAAACAGGGGCGGCTCTGACGCAAACAGTAGTACTGACATTTGATCAACCACTGTCCGATACACAAGATATATTGCAGTTTATTAGCTTGAAGGGCGTGGCGGCGACCATCTCAAAAAAGGATAATCAAGCGTTCATCAGCTACGTTAATGCACCAAAATGTACTGATTTTACTATTGGTATCGTCGGTGGTCTGCAGAGCAGATACGAAGTTGTTCAAAATGAGCCTTGGAGTTTTGGATCTCGTACGATTTGTCATAGTATTTCAACAATCGGCTATTCCAAAGACGGCCGCCCTATTACGGCCTATATCTTTGGCAGCGGTGGTCGAGCAGTCCTGTATACAGGCTCAATTCACGGAAATGAACTGAGCGCGAAACGTCTGATGTTAGCGTGGGTAGACGAGCTCGAACTTAACGCCCACAGTATTCCAGCCGACAAGCAAATTATCGTTATTCCAGCTCTTAACCCTGACGGCGTGGCCGTAGGAATTCGTAACAATGCAAATAATGTCGATCTGAATCGTAATTTCGATACAGCCGACTGGCAAAAAGACATTACATCGCCGAGTAACCGGCCAATTGAGAATGGCGGCGGCACAGTTCCAATGTCAGAAACAGAGACGCAGGCAATTGCTACATTTACTACTCGTTTGCGACCGCGCCTGACAATGTCATTTCACAGTGTGGCCGGGTATGCGATTGCTAATCAAGGAGGTGACTCGCTGTCACTCGCCGCCACTTATGCTCAAATGACTGGCTATCGGAACATGACTGGCAGTGTCGGCGCCTTTGACTATTCGATTAGTGGTACCTATGACGATTGGATACGCGAAAAACTCGGTCTGCCGAGCGTACTGGTGGAGCTTGCGAGCAGCACTAGTGCCGAGTTCTCAAGAAACAAGGCGGCATTATGGACTATGGCACGTTCGTGAGCATAATGAGCGGTCGACAAGTTCGGCGTAGGTTATACTAAAAGCTATATGCGTGTAATGAGCTCGGTGATATATGCAATCGTAACCCCAGGCTTGCTTATGATGGGCGCATTGCCTCTGAGCGGCACGTCATCAATGACCGTCGGTTCGTTGAGCGTTTATGGCATGCGAACCCTTCCGTCTGCCCTAGAGGCTATCAAGACCCCAGATATTCAGTCGCCAGCGTGGCTAAAGGCGCAGGACGTGGCCACCGCTGCGGCAAGTCAAGCTGCGGCGGCGAAAAGGACCGTGACGTATAGCGTCACGACACGAGGTACGGTTACGGCAGATATGGCAGAATTTCGGTCGCAAGCCAATGCGACTCTTAACGACAGCAGGGGATGGGCGCGCTTCGGAGCGGTTTTTACAGAGGTAGCGAGCGGCGGTAATTTTATACTCGTGCTCAGCGAAGCCAGTCAATTGCCAAGCTTCTCGTCTGGCTGTAGTGCCGATTACAGCTGCCGAGTGGGGCAATACGTCATTATTAACCAAGATAGGTGGCTGGGGGCAACGTCGTCTTGGAACAATGCTGGCGGGTCTATTAGAGGCTATCGTGATATGGTAGTGAACCATGAAACGGGTCATTGGCTAGGCCATAATCATCAGACGTGTGGTGGAGCTGGTCAAGCAGCGCCGGTAATGCAACAGCAGTCAATTGACTTACAAGGGTGTAGCTTTAATGCCTGGCCGCTTGCCAGCGAGCTATGGTCTAGCCAGCTAGGGATTGATACGCGATGAAAAGCATTATACGCACAAAAAAGGCGTGGCTGGTTGTTGGTGCAGCGACCGTGCTTTTCGTCTTAGCATTAGGGTATTTGCTTTACAGTCTGCAAATCTGGCGGAACTATGAACAGGACTATCAAGTGTGGCAAACGACGACAAAAAACGATTTGAGCACTGTTTTGTCTTTGCCGATGACTTCATCGAAAGAACGTGAGCAAAAACTAGCCAAACTCAAGGCGATTGCTGTTGATTTGAACACTCAACAGGCTAACATGTGTCGTATTAGCCCACTAACTGGTTGGCAGGCGAATTTTAACGGGATTGAGACCGTCCAAAAGCAGTGTAACACTGTCACTTCAAAGGTTAAGGGGTTTATAACGGAGCTGGGTGTTACGACGGCCTATTTGACCGACGAGCGAATACTCGCCAACTCGCTCGCAACTCTTACCAGCCAGCCAACTCAGCCAGATGAAAAAACATGGGCTCAAGTAGCGGCGGTGTGGCATAAGTTTGGTGTTGAAATCACCGCAATGAAGCCAGATGTGTCATTTAAATCTACCAATAAGGTCGCCGTCACGGTGGTCACCGGAATCGATACTGCTTGGCAGGAACTTCTGGCTGCTCATAGCGCCCAGAATAAGGCTCGTTTTGTGACGGCGCAGGCAGGATTGGCGGCTGCCTACAATACGCTCGGGACAATTACTGCCGAAAACGATAAACAGCTGTCCTTGCTCGATAAAAAACTCAGCCAAGCATATAGTGCTGCGTTTTAACGACCGACCAACAGATAGGTTCGTTATTTTACGCATGGTACGAAAAAGCTAAAGTCTACTTTACTTTTTTACCGTCCGTTTGTGTTGTACTCTTAGGTTAACATAGAGGTAATAGGATATAATCCAAGGAGTAATTATGAGTTTAGAGATCAACATACATGACGCGCAAATGGTTATATTGCGAGAGTTGCTATTTCACCCCAGCGTGAGTTTTGCGAAACTACAAAAAATCACCGGAATGAGTAGTGATCACTTCAATTTTCACCTGCAAAAGCTCGTGGAGTTGAAGTTAGTCGAAAAAGTATCGCGTGGCACGTATTCGTTAAGTCCAAGAGGTAAAGAGTACGCCAATAAACTGGACACGGATAGCAATACAGTTGAACGGCAACCGAAAACAGCAGTTATTTTAGCCGTCGAACGATTAAAGAAGGACGGTACAAAGGAGTATTTATTCCAAGAGCGCCTCAAGCAGCCATATTTTGGCTTTTGGGGGTTTGCTACTGGTAAAGTACGCTGGGGAGAAACAATTACGCAGACTGCTGAGCGCGAATTGCTCGAAGAAACAGGCCTATACGCTGATCACCGCGTCGCAGGAGTCTACCACGAATTGGTATATCAGCAAGAAACGGGCGAACAGCTAGAAGATAAGATATTTTTTGTTGTCCACTGCACGAACACCAAAGGAAAGCTTCTCGAAGAGTTCGAAGGAGGCCGAAATAGCTGGATGACCCGCGAAGATGCCTCGGCTCAACCCAAGATATTTACAAGTTTTAATATTGAAATTGACATTGTTACCTCTGATGAAACATTTATCGAACATCGGGTAGAATATACAAAAGATCTATTCTAGGGCGCTAAAATAATTAAAAAACGACCAATCTCGCAGATATGGTCGTTTTTAATTCGAATCTAAATTTGGATTCAAACAGGTGCTTATTAATAATATCGCACAGAACGGTTATTTGCAACTGTACAAGTACAATAAAAAAATGCTTATGTCGATATTGACAAAATGCCTATGCTATGCTAATATAAAAACATACACATATCAGGTGTGAGTTAATACGCAGGGTGGAGACCTTGCGATAAGAGGAGAAAAAAATGGCAGGAACAAAAGCAGGCGGCCAATTGGCTGCAGCGAAGAACTTAGCAAAAGACCCAAACTTTTATGCAAAGATTGGTGCCAAGGGCGGTCGTAACGGCCGAACTGGTGGTTTTGCTGCTAACCCAGAGCTAGCTCGTATTGCTGGTGCTAAAGGTGGCCGCATTAGTCGTCGCAAGAAGACTACTGTAGCAATCGAAAGCTAATAGCTTGAGCAATCAACTAAAAATGCGCTTCATCTGAGGCGCATTTTTTGTTGTTACGCGACCGCAGAGCGCCGCAAGGCACAGATACGAGCTTCGTTGACTCGCCACGGGTGGCGGCAAGCAGGACAGGTGTAGGTTTGTTTTTTAATCTGTAACCCAACGGCTTTGCATCGAGGGCAAGTACTGCGGGCATGCAGCCAATCACGGTAGGTGTCGAGCGTTGATTGAATGAGATCGTCGTTAATCGTCACGGTATAGTCTTTGGCAATTTCCAGAGCCTTGTCCCAAGCGTCTCGTTCCATGGCAATTAGTTCGATATCGCGACTATAGTCGGCGTGACCCAGCAGTCCGTGCGAGAGTTCGTGTAATAAAAAGCCGTAATCTGCATCATCGGTCGTGTAGTAAACGGTCTGTTTACTGGGTGACCATAAAAAACTTTCGGCAAGTTTGAACGCAAACTGCGGGTAGGTGGCTTTAAGCTGAGGTATCAGCGAGGCTGTCGAGGGCATAATAATAACATCCATAGATAACGGCTTGTTCGGGGTGCTGAGCCTGAACAATCTTTGGTACAGGAATATGAGCCGGCAGTTTTTCTTTCAGAATATTCTTTAGCTGTGCGGCATATTTTTCAAAATACGTACCGATACTGCCACCAATAATAATAATGTCGGGCTGTAAAATAGGAATGAGTACTAGAAATCCGCGACTAATGCGGTCAGCAATTTGATTCCAAGTGCGCTTGCTGGTGATATCACGAGCATATTTGCCGTAGGTTTCATAGATAACTCGACCGGACGCAAAACTTTCCCATTCGCGGACAATACCATCAAATTCTACTAGGGCACGTCCACCTTCGCTATAACGAAGGCTGGGATTAATCCGACCATTTGTCGTGATGCCAGTTCCGATGCCAGTGCTCACGGTAACATAGACTGACAGAGGTGGAATAGTATGAAGGGCTCGCGTTTCGGCCAGTCCAGCAAGATTAGCGTCATTTTCAATCAGGACTGGTGCGTCACCAAGCACTCCCTTAAGAGCTGAGGCGGCATCAAAATTCTTCCATTTCAAATTGTTACACCAGATTGCGACACCTTCTTTGATAATACCGGGTAGGGCAACGACAATCGCTTCAACTGTCTGATCGCCGTAGGTTTCGACAAGAGTTTGGCGCAGCAGCGTTACGTATTCCGACGAGTCTTGAGGGGTGGCGAACTTAATCTGCTCACCCAGAACACCATCCTCAGAAAAACTAGCAACAAGTGTTTTTGTTCCACCAGTGTCAACTGTAACTAACATATCTATAGTGTAGCATACCGAAGACGTTGCATTATAATGAAAATAAAGGTATAATAATAGAAATTATAAGCCTGAGGAATATAATGATTTCATTGAAACGAACAAATCAGGGTGGATCGGTACTAACGTTCATTATTATAGCAACTGTGCTTGCGGGTGCGGTTATTGGCACAGCTTACTTTGTAAAGCAAAGGGGCGAACAGGTTCGCCAAGAACAGGCGGTTGCCCAGGCCGATAAGTTAGCCAAAGAAGCGGACACCAAAAAACCAGCCACAACGAACAATAGCACCAAAAGTAACGGAGAAGCGAGCCCTAATACCAATAAGCCCGCTCCCGCGCCAACGAAATCGTCACCCTCACCAACTGCGGCTGAACAAGCTAGTCTTCCGACAACCGGCCCTGAATCGGACGGTCTTCGCCTGCTCGCAATCGGTCTACTGGTTGCATCTGGTGCCGGGTATATAACTTCGCGGCGCATCCTCGGCCGCTCTCTTTGACTTGCGTCCCCGTCTGGGGTACAATATAAACAATCTAGGAGGTTGCTATTTTGTATGCACCCCCAGAATATTAATATTAAGGAAGGAGTCTGAATAAGACTTATGGCAAAAGCCACACTAACAATGGACGAACTGCTCGCTGGCGCAGATGACAGCGTAAAGCAATTAACACAAGGAGAAGCAATCGTAGGAACCATCCTATCGATTCGTAAACACGAGGTCCTGGTTGACCTCGGGGCGCAAGGTATTGGCCTTGTACCGCGTCGTGAGGTCGGGTTTTCACGAGCTCTTAATATTGGAGACGAAGTCACGGCCAGTATTGTTGATGCCGAGCTTGATAACGGCTACTCACTACTATCACTCCGTAAAGCCGCCAAAGATCGTGGTTGGGATGAAGTGGCAGCCAAAATGGAAAGCGGTGAAATTATTGACGTATCGCCTTATGACGCCAACAGAGGTGGACTACTGGTTGAACACGACGGCGTTCGTGGGTTCTTGCCTGTCTCTCAACTTTCAGCCGAGCACTATCCTCGCGTTGGCAGCAGCGACAAGGATGAAATTCTTCAGCGTTTGAACGTTCTTATCGGGCAAACTTTAAAAGTTCGTATTTTGGATTGTGACCGTAAAGCTAACAAGCTTATCTTTAGCGAAAAAGAAGCTATTAAAGACGGCTTGTCAGCTCGCTTTGAAAAACTGACCGTTGGCGACAGCGTCAAAGGTGTTGTTACAGGTGTGGTTGACTTCGGTATCTTCGTCAACGTCGAAGGAATTGAAGGTTTGGTGCATATTAGCGAAATCAGCTGGGAACGTGTCAACAATCCAAATGATTATGTTAAAGTTGGCCAAACGATTGATGCAAAGATCATCGCTATCGACAAAGACCGTCTTAGTCTTAGTATCAAACAGTTGTCTCAGGATCCATGGATGACAGAGGTTGACCAATTCAAGCCAGGCGACAAGGTCGAAGGCACAGTAACGCGCATTACTCCATTCGGTGCTTTTATTCAGATTAGCTCTGCTGTTGAGGCGCTAGTCCATGTCAGCGAACTCGGTGGTGGCGATGATGCTGACCCAGAAAAAGTCTTTACCCTCAACGAGCGCAAGGAATTTGTTGTGCTTGATATCGAAAAAGATAGCCGCAAAATCTCGCTTAGCTTAAATAACAAAGCAAAAAAATAAACTAGTTTCCGCGTCTATAGCACCACTGTAGCCGGGTAGAAAGGAGCGTTCATTATGGCCGAGAAAGTTATCATTGTTGCCGACTCAATCACCGTTGGTGAGCTTGCTGAAACGCTTAATCTACCCGTTACAAACCTGATTGGTGAACTTTTTAGAAATGGTATTGTGGCGACGATTAATCAACGTATCGATTTCGAAACAGCGACAATTATTGTCGAAGAGCTGGGACTTGACGTTGAACTCGAGAAAAAAGTCGCGGCGACACTGAGCGACCGCAAAACTCACACTTTATCCGACAAAGCCGTTGCGCGTCCACCGATTGTGGCGGTGATGGGGCACGTTGACCACGGTAAGACGAGTTTACTTGATGCCATTCTTCATACCAAAACTACCGACCAAGAGGCCGGAGGTATTACCCAGCACATTAGTGCTTACCAGACCATTCACAAAGACCGCTCGATTACATTGCTAGATACTCCAGGGCACGAAGCATTTGCCGCTCTGCGACAGCACGGCGCTGCGCTGACGGATGTAGTGGTGATTGTGGTGGCGGCCGATGACGGCGTTAAGCCTCAAACGATTGAGGCGATTCGCTTTGCCAAGTCTGCCAACGCAAAAATTGTCGTGGCTATTAACAAAATGGACAAAGAATCGGCTGATTCTGCCCGCGTCAAGGCACAGCTAGCCACCGAACACGACCTTAATCCAGAAGAATGGGGTGGTGATACGGTTATGGTCGAAGTCAGTGCCAAGACTGGTCTGGGTATCGAGATATTACTTGATATGGTACTGCTGGTGGCTGACCTCGAAGAGTTAAAGGCTGACATTGACACGCCAGCTGAAGGTCTGGTGATTGAATCACATATGGAAGTTGGTCGGGGTTCGGTTGTCGGTCTACTTGTCGAACAAGGATTACTCCGGACAGGCCATTTCTTGGTCGCCGGAACTGCCTACGGAAAGGTCCGTACTTTGCTTGATTTTGCGGGTAAACCGCTCAAAGAGGCTGGTCCTTCGACGCCAGTCACCGTGACGGGACTAAAAGAGTTGCCTCAGTTTGGTGATACCTTTACGGTTGTAAAAAGCGAAAAAGAAGCCCGTAATGCAGTGGCTGTGGCTCGTATTGAACAGGAAAAGAATGCTGCCAGCACGAATGTAACAGGAGCCGATCTTCTGCGGATGATGAACCAGCAACACGAATCACAGAACTTAAACGTTGTCGTCAAAGCTGATGTGCAGGGGTCTTTGACTTCAGTGATTGATAGCTTGCGGCTGATTGATACCAAGGGTGAGATTGCCCTGCGCGTGATTGGAAGTGGTGTCGGAAATATTTCCGAAAATGATATTCGCCTGGCCTCGGACTCAAAAACGCTTATTTATGGATTTAACGTTGGGTTGCCGCCTGCCATTAAACAGTTGGCTGCTCGCGACAAGGTTCAAGTTCGTATCTATAAAGTTATTTACGAACTACTTGATGACGCCCGCGCTTCGATGGAGGCCATGTTAGCACCTGAAGTCGTCGAAACAGAAATCGGTACTCTGACGATAAAAGGAATTTTCCGTACACTTAAGGACGAGATTATCGCTGGTGGAGAAGTAACCAGCGGTAAAGTTACTAGCGGCCTCTTGGCGCGTGCCAAACGTGGTAAAGAAACCCTGGCCGAAGTGGAAGTGACCAAGGTCCAGCGTCAGCAACAAGAAGCCAAAGAAGTATTCGAAGGCGAAATGTGCGGTATTAGTCTCAAGATTAGCAAGAAATTACTACTCGAAGAGGGTGACAAGCTCGAGTTCTTTACGCGAGCCCTCGTTAAACGCACTCTTAAATAAAAAACGTCAATTGTAATTAAAGCAAGTATATGTGATTATGCTTGCTTTCTTATTACATTTATGCTATCGTTGTATCATAAAACATATAACACAAACATAAATTAACACATCTCCTAGGAGAAAATTGACATGTCAGAAACCCTACCGTCAGCAGAACGAACTTTATCAGCCAAAGAAGTAATTAGTCAGTTTGAAGATAAACAGATTCAAACTGTCGAACATATTAATGCGGCACAGTCTAAAGTAGATGAACTAAATTTTAATTCAGACGCCATTGATCACGTAAACGCAAAGACTGAACTACGTGACGCACGGGCGACGTACCAACCGGAGGCAGATACACTCAACGAGGAATGGCTTATGCATGGTGGAGAACGGCTAGATGCAGCAAGAACTGCTGTAGAGTCGTTAAATTTTAAATCGACAGCAGAGGACCATATATACGCAAAAAAAGAACTCCAATCTGCAGAGGATACATGGGTTGCGTCACTGAACAACGCCAATAAAGAAAGTAGCAACATTACCGATGGCGAACAGACTCCATCGGCAATTGAAACTGGCTTTGATAGCCTTGACGACGGCTTGGCTGAGGCTCAAGACGCTAAAGATGCGTCCGACGATGCTAACACTAGTGAACATGAGGATGAGATACGACGTAACTTTGAACCTGCACTTGAAGGCGAATCGGCCGATGAATACGAAACGCGTAATAATATTCCCAATATTGATACCCTCGAGGACGTTGTCGTTAGTCCGGTGCCAGGCGAACAAATTCTAGCAATTGACACTCTAGAAGGTGTCGTAGTAAACCCCATTGAAGGTGATCTGAGCGCTGAAGATTCTGAAAAAGAGGACAGCAATCAGGAAACGGGTGATGCTGATAAGCTCGACGAAGAAAAGCAATCAATTTGGAATAAGGTAAAGAGCCGCACGAAAGGCCTTTACTTAAAAGTTGGCACACTTTATAGTACGACGCTTTTTACGGCAGGAAACTTCATGCCGACACCAAAACAAAAGTCAGAAGAGACAAAGGGTCAATTTGAAACTCGCGTAAAACGATACGGTGCCGCTAAAATTGTTGGTGTCGTCGCCTTGATCGTAGCAGCAAAGTACGGACTTCCGCTACTTAACGGTGGCGAGGCTCAGGTCTCAGAGGTAGGGCCAGGTATGGGATCAGGCGCAGGTGCTGAAGTAGTCGAAGCGGCTGGTGTATCGGGTGGTTCAGATGGTATCAAAGTAGAGGTAGACCCTTCAGCGTTTAGCGTAGAAGCTCATACTGTAACTCGTGGTGAAGGTTGGTACAACACTTTTAGGGAATTGGGTATAAAAAACGAAACCGAGCAGGCAAACTTACTACAAAAAGTAGGACCCGAATTACAGGCTCGTGGCTGGGCATACCCCACGAAAAATGGTTCATGGGGTATTAGTCACACAGGTCAACTTCCTGAGAATGTGCTAAAATTAATTAAGAATAGCCGATAAAGAGGATAGATATACATGTTTCAACTAGATGATAAATTCTTAACAGACATTGGTTTAAATGACTTACCAGAAGAGCAAAAAAAAGCTTTCCTGCAGCACATTTATGACGAGCTTGAGCTGCGGGTCGGCACAAAACTGTCCGATGGCATGAGCGACGAGCAACTGGAAGAGTTTGAGGCGATTATTGATCGTAAAGATGAAGTGATTCGTACCTGGCTCGAGAAATATGTTCCCGATTACTACAATGATGAAGCCTTTGGTCGCATTCAAGAAGCAACCGGACTTGACGTCAATGACGCTGGACTACGGGCTGAATATACCGCTACGAAATGGTTGGAAGTAAATCGTCCTGACTATCGTGACGTTGTGGCCGGCGTACTTGATGAATTGAAAAAAGAAATTGTTGGCAGTCGCGATAAGATTCTCGGTGGTGATCAGCCGACGGCGTAGCCATTTATGAACGCCTGGGCGCTCATGCGACGTCCACTGGGAGCAATTAGCTCGTCAACCGAAAGGAAAGCACCGTCTTGGCAGACAATGTCGAGCGGTGTTTTTGATTCCGTCGAGACGTGCGCTTTGGTGATGACGATATCGTGGCCGAAGACATTGATTTTGGTTTTCGGAAAGCCCAGGTGAGCGCGGACCAGGCGTTCGGCTTGTATGGCGGTGAGTTTTTGCGGATGAAGCATCGAGTCTTTTTTATCGAGAAGCTGACAGTAGGTGGCTGCCGTATCATCTTGCGGAGTTGGTTGGAGCGATCCCTCTAAAATAGCTGGTAGGACAGTCAATAGCGTTGCCGTACCTGTGGCCGCGAGCGTGCGGTACAAGTCGGTCCGCGTTTCTGTCCTGACGAGAGGATAAATAGTTTGTACGAAAACAGGCCCCGCGTCCATAGCGGCTGACAATTTCATAATTGAGACACCGGTCTTGGTATCGCCGTTTTTTATGGCGGACTCAATGGGCGAAGGGCCCCGGTAAAGCGGCAGTAGCGAGGGGTGGAGATTGATGATACCTGGGGAGAAGAGATTAATAATGCTTTGGGGGATAATCTTTCCATAGCTAACCAGCACACCTGCAACGTCGCCGAGGGACTGTATGTCGGATGTAATTTCGGAAAGTTTGGTTGGCTGCCAGACGGGAATATTTTGTGCTTGTGCAAATAGTTTAACGGACGGTGGGGTGAGTTTTTGGTCGCGGCCACGCTTGCTATCTGGTTTTGTGACGACCGCCACAATAGTATAGCCCGCCGCAACCAGGCTACGCAGGGTAGTCAGACTGAAGTCTTCAGTCCCAAAGAATACTATTGGTTTTGATATGCTGGTCATAATCAAGTGGTTGGAGCTCGCCTTTCTCGTCGAGAGTATAAAATGCATCTGTTAAGTCACGAATATGGTCGATAAAAACAATGCCGTTAGTGTGATCGATTTCGTGCTGGATAACCCGTGCCAAGAAACCTTCGGCCTTAAAGCGGACTTCTTTACCGTCTTTGTCGAGCGCCTTGATGCGGATTTTTGCGAATCGAGGGACTTTTCCATAAACATTACTGACACTCAGGCAGCCTTCGTAATCATCAAGAATATCACCCTCATACTTCACGATTTCGGGGTTGATTAGTGTCGTAAAGTCGCGCACTTCCTTGTCGTCAAAATCGCTGCGTACAATTACTACTCGATCAAGTCGATCAATTTGAACCGCGGCAAGGGCGGCGCTGATTTCGTGTGGCCGGCTGTCTTCCCAATCTAGCGCCGCTGACACCATATCGTCAATTAAGCCTTTGGTTTCGTCGGTGACAACGTGAACTTTGGCTGACTTGTGTCGCAGACGAGGGCAGGGTAGGGTGATGATATCTTCTTTTTTCATTCCTTTGTAGTATACCAGGGGTAGCTAAAGCAGGCTAGTAGGGTCGAGTTCCGATTGCCAGTGTGTGGTCGGAACAAAGCCAAGGGCGTTAATCAGATGCTCGCGTGAAGGGCTTTTAAGGGTTAGTTGCCAACGGTACGTGTCGCGTTGTCGTTCGTAAAATGCCGGCGTCGGCCCGAGAATAGTGATGTCATTGTGAAGTTTGTTGCGGAGGTCACGGGCAACAAGTTGGGCATTACGTATCGCAGCGGTCTCTGACTTGTAGATACACGTTAACTGCAGGAGGTGGGTAAAAGGAGGGAAGAGGCCTTTTTTTCGTTCTTTCAGCGCATAAGTATAAAAGGATTCATAATCTTGAGCCAGCCCGCAGACGACACTAGGGTGCGCCGGCTGATAACTTTGAACAACAACTTGCGTCGCATGTTCGTTGCGACCGACCCGGCCTACTACTTGGGCGAGTAGTTGGAAGGTACGTTCGCTGGCACTGAAATCTGGCAAAGCTAGGCCACTATCGGCTTGAATAACACCAACCATTCGTAGTTCTGGCAGGTCAAGGCCTTTGGCGATGACCTGTGTTCCGATGGCAATATCAATCGCTCCGCTGTAGAGCTCGCCGTAGCGAGCGTTAACAGTCTCTTTAGGGTCGTTGTCGGCATCAAAACGCGCGATAGCTGCCTTGGGAAAGAGTTTTTTAAGCTCGGTCTCTATTAGTTTCGTGCCAAAGCCCTTGTGGATGATATCAACATGGCCACAGTCAGGGCAGGACGTTGGGACGGTCTGTTGGTAGTTGCAAATATGGCAGCGGACATGATGACGATCAGAATGAAGTGTGAGGGGTATATAGCAGTGAGGACATTGTGCTGTCCAGCCACAATTTTCACATAATGTGGTGCTGGCACTGCCACGGCGGTTATGGAAGATGAGTGCCTGTTTACCTTCCGCTAAGGTCGTCTCCAGTTGTGTAAGGAGCTGTTTTGAAAGAAAACGATGACCGCCAGAGTTGGCTCGCTTCGTCATATCTACCAGTGACACAGTCGGCGGTAATGTACGCTCGCGAGCAGCTTTAGTGAGTGTCAAAATAGGACGGTGAGATTGTTCTGCCAGATATCGATCGGACACGCTTGGCGTAGCGCTACCCAAAATAACAGGGGCTTTGTGAAAACGACCGAGTATCGTGGCTGCTCGGAGAGCCGAGTAGCGAGGGGACTGCTCTTGCTTGTAGCTTGGCTCATGTGCTTCGTCCACGATAATCGCACCAATATTTTTCAGCGGAGTGAAGAGGGCGGATCGGGCGCCAATTACCACCCGAGGGTCCGCACTATCCAGGGCCTCTTTCCAGGTGATGTGACGCTCGGCTTCGGTGATGGTCGAATGGACAATCAAGATGTCTTCGAAATGATGCGAGAATTCAGCTAAAATTTGAGACGTTAAGGCAATTTCCGGTACGAGGATGATAGCGGACTTGCCGTTATTGATTGCACGTTTGGCGATTTCAATATACACTTCTGTTTTGCCTGAGCCAGTGATTCCCTGTAGTAAAAAGGTTCCAGGAGAGGTAGTCTTAACAGCTTCAATTACCTGTTGCTGCTCCGTATTGAACACAATATTTGTTCGGGCGCGCGAAGCGTGCGGAGCTGTCTTTGTCCTCGGGCGGCGTGTCTTTTGAAGACCGCGGGGAAGTAATGCCTGCAAGACACTCGCGAGGGGCGCGACGTAGTACTCGGATAGCCACGTGGCAAGGTCGAGGAGCTGAGCGGGAAGAGGGGTCTGTTCGATAACCGAAACAATTGGTTTGGTTGGGTAGCTCGGCTGTTTTGTGGTTCGTATTATGACGCCCACCATATGTTTTTTTCCTACTTCGACCAAGACGATTTGCCCGATACTGAGCGGCTGTTTGGAGGCATAGGTAAATACGCTACTGCCTGGGCGAACAATTTGATTGGGGGCTACTTCGTAGTAGTGCATATCTACCAGTATACTGCTAAAATAAGCATATGTATTTTGAGAGTCGAGAACAGGCGGGGCAACTGCTGGCCGTTCAGCTAGTCGAGCAGTACCGCTATGAAAACTGTGCCGTCGTTGCGCTCAGCGATGGAGCCGTTTTGGTTGGCGAACAAATTGCCGCCGCCCTACACTGCGTCCTCATGATGTTGCTGACAGAGGATATCCAGATACCAGGTGAAAGTCTAAGCTTTGGTGCAGTCTCGCAAAATGGAGGATTTACCTACAATGGCATGTTCTCGACGGGTGAGATCGAAGAATATGCCGGTGAATTTCACGGGTATCTTGACGAGCAAAAGCGTGAGGCTTTCCAAAGAATGAATCGCTTGCTTGGGGACGGGGGAATTATCGACAATGATTTATTACGGAACCACGTCGTTATCTTGGTGTCGGATGGGCTTGATAATGGTGCCTCGCTTGATGTGGCTGTCGATTTCATAAAGCCAATCTGTATTAAGCGATTGGTTGTCGCCACACCGATCGCCAGCGTGCAAGCGGTTGACCGACTGCATATCTTGGCTGACGAGCTTCATATTTTGGACGTCAAAGACAACTTTATGGGAACTGATCATTATTATAATCAAAATATTATACCGTCTCACGAGGAGACGATTGCTAAAATAAATCAAATTGTTTTGAATTGGCGTTGACCCATCCAGTACAAAACTGTAGAATAAAAAGCAACAGTGTGAGGTAGTCAGTTAAATAAAGGAAATCATGTTAGACGTTTTTATTACATCTCGGGTACGGCGAAAAATTGTAGTGGTCTATGCGAAATATCCTGATTTTCGTACTCATGTTCGCGGCCTGGCCAAACTAATCAAAGAAGACCCAGGTAATATTCAACGTGAACTAAAACGGCTCGAAAAAGTTGGTTTTTTGACGAGCGAAAAACAAGGTAACACTAAAATTTACGCTACCAACAAACAGTTCGCTATTTTTAAAGAACTTCAAAGTATTGTTATAAAGTCACAACAGCACGCTGGTCGCCCGAAGCGTTCGCCGTCAGATATCTAAGATGTCATTGTTTGAGCAGATTCTTGCCGCCCGCGGTTTAACAGCTGATGTGGCGGCTGATTTTCTTTCTCCAGATTATGTAAAAAAGCACGATCCATTTTTACTTCCGGATATGGCAAAAGCGGTTGAGCGGTTGGTTCAAGCTCGCCACAAACAAGAACACATTACAATTTATGGTGACTACGATATTGACGGATTAACGGCAACAACCGTTCTGATTGACGCGTTTAGGTCGTTTGGGTTTAAGCATGTCGATGCTTTTATTCCCAATCGTTTTGTTGAGGGGTATGGGCTGACGGTTGATGCCGTGGAACAAATTGTGGCCGGTGGTGCTCAATTGATAGTAACGGTTGATTGCGGTAGTTTGAGCCACAAGGAAATTGAGCGATCGAATGCGCTCGGAGTTGATATTATCGTGACCGACCACCATAACGTAAGCGACGTACAGCCGCTTGCGATAGCGGTAGTGAATCCAAAAAGAAAGGATCACAGTTATCCGTTTATTGATCTTGCGGGTGTAGGGGTCGCTTTTAAGTTAGTCCAAGCCTTGCAGACTCGTCTGGAGGGCTTACCTGCTGGACACGAGAAGTGGTTGCTTGATTTGGTGGCACTCGGTACGGTCTGTGACGTCGTGACACTGGTTGATGAAAATCGCACGAATGTCTATTTCGGGCTGCAAGTTCTTGCTAAAACTCGCCGACCCGGCCTAAAGGCTTTGATGGCAGTTGCTAAGGTTGATCCGAACACGCTAAACAGTCGTTCACTCGGCTTTGGACTGGGGCCGCGGATGAATGCGGCTGGACGGCTCGAGACTGCACGTCATGCTTTGGACATGCTACTAGCGGGTGATAATGAAATCGCCTTTGAAAAGGCCCAACAGCTCGACGTCTTGAACCAAACCAGGCGATCAGATCAAGCGGTGATTTTGAAGGCAGCTATTTTGCAAGCCGAACAATACGATAAAGATCCCGTGCTAGTTGTGAGTGGTGCAGATTGGAATCATGGAATCGTCGGCATTGTGGCAGCAAGATTATTAGAAAAATACAAAAAACCGACTTATGTCCTGCAAGAAATAGGGGAACAATCCAAAGGCTCGGCCCGTAGCTACGGTGGTTTCAGCGCCGTCGAGGCTATTCGCGCGTCTGATGACATTATTACCAAGGGTGGAGGACATACCTTAGCGGCTGGTGTGACGTTACCAACCGAAAATATTGCGGCTTTTCGAGTGCGGGTCAATGAGTTCTATCGGTCTAAAAACTTATTGAACCAGGCAGCATTGCTACTTCCGAAGGCGGATGTCGTTATCGAAGATTTTGCAGAAGTGACCGAAAGTCTTATCTTGCAACTTTCTGACCTTGAGCCGTTTGGTAGCGGTAATCCTGAGCCAATTCTAAAAATAGAAAATGTCATCGTAACCGATCAGCGCCGCATGGGGGCAGATAACCAACACGTCAAACTAGAGGTAAAAGATAAGCTAGGAAAAAGGATGCAGGTTCTCGCTTTTGGCGCTCCGAGTCATTTTTTTGCTGAACCAGGCGAGACAGTAACTTTGTTGTTTCAGCCAACATTGAACGAATGGCAGGGCCGACGCAGTGTTGAAGGGCGATTGTTGGACATTGGGGGCGCATAGCTGTTGCACCGATGTTCATTCTCTGTTACAATACACCTCATATGGTACAAGTAACACGTAAAGATGAACGAGAAGCAAACGAGAATATTATTCGTCGTTTTAACCGTAAAGTTTTGCAGAGTGGCGTACTCGCTGAAGCCAAGGCTTCTATGCGATTTGCTAAACCTCTTAGCAAGACCGAGCGCCGCGCCAAAGCGATTATTCGTAAAGAACGCAAAGCTGAAAAGCTAAACAAAGCACGCCTAGGACTCCGTTAAGCGTGGCTCTAAAAGAGCAGGTTAATAACGATTTAAAAGCCGCCTTATTAGGCGGCGATCGTTTTGGGGGAGAAGTTTTGCGTGGGCTGAAGGCAGCAATTCTCAATGAAGAAGTTGCCCAAAATAAGCGCGATGAAGGCTTGAGCGACGAGGTGATTGAACAGATAGTTGCCCGTGAAGTCAAAAAGCGTAACGAGAGCGCCAGTATTTATGACGGTGCTGAGCGCCCAGAACTGGCCGACAACGAGCGCGCTGAGGCAAAAGTTTTGGTGGCCTATTTACCGATACAATTGTCTGAAAACGAAATCTCTCTAGTGGTAAGTCGTGTTGTCGGTGAGCTTGGTGTCAGTGGTCCGAGTGCAATGGGCCAGGTCATTGGTGCGGTTAAAAAAGAACTTGGTAACAGTGCCGACGGCGCGACAGTCGCACGACTTGTTAAAAACGCGCTACAATAAAAACAAAAAGGAGCATTTATTATGATTATATTCTTTGGTCCCGCCGGAGCTGGTAAGAGCGTCCAAGGGCAAATGTTGGCTGCCCGTCAGGGATGGCGTTGGTTGAGCACTGGTCAATTACTGCGTGATACTCGTAATATTGAACTGCTGGGCGAAATGCAAGCAGGCAAGTTGATTGCGCCGGAAAAGGTAAACGAAATTATGGACGCTGCCTTAAAGCGGGCGGCCAGTATCAGCCAAGTGATCATCGATGGCTTTCCTCGAACGCTCGTTCAGGCTCAATGGTTGGTTGAAAGTCAGCCATCTCACGGACGGCCTATCGGTCTGGTGGTTGTGCTGGAAGTTCCCAAGAGTGAGCTATTGATGCGACTTGAGGTTCGTGGTCGGACCGACGATACACCTCAGGCAATCGACGAACGGTTTAACACTTACCGACATGAAATGTATCCAATTTTGAGTTACTTTACGGAACACAATATTAATATCGTTCACATCGACGGTACAGGCACTGTCGGTCAGGTCCATGACCGCATTATGGAAGAATTGGTTGCATGCAAGCTCGTCTAAAAACAGTTGCCGAAATTAATGCGATGCGTGAGGGCGGCAAAATACTAGCTACTATTTACGACGGCCTAAAAAAGCAAATTGTGGTTGGGGTGAGCGAGCTTGAGCTTGATGCTTGGGTGGCCCATGAGATTAGAGCGTTGGGTGCGACGGCTACCTATAAAACAGCTGAAGTAAATTTTCCTAATACTATTTGTATCTCGACGAATGATGAAATCGTACACGGTATTCCCACCGACTACCGATTTGAACGAGGCGATATCGCCAGTTTTGACCTAGTGATTACGTATAAAGGCATGAAAACTGACAGCGCTTTTAGCATGATTGTTGGTGAAACTCCGAGTGGAGCCAAAAAGCACCTGCTTAACCTGACCGAGCGGAGTTTGTTCGCAGGAATTGACGCAATCAAGGGGCCAACGTATACGGGTGATATTGGTGCCGCAGTCGAAAAAGTTTTGCGTGAAGGTAAATTAGGCATTATTCGCGAGCTAGTCGGGCACGGCGTCGGACACGAAATGCACCAAGCGCCAGAAGTGCCAAACTGGGGCCAAAAAGGAACAGGCGTCCTGCTCGTTCCCGGTGATACGATTGCGATTGAGCCAATGGCGACGCTTGGTGGCGAAAAGATTAAGACCGATAGCGATGGTTGGACTATCCGCACCCGCGACGGCAGCCTGGCGGCGCATTTTGAGCACACGGTTCTGGTGACTGAAGACGGTGTCGAGATTTTGACGCAGCTTTAAGATATATAGTTTGCAACTTCTTGCATTAGCGATATACTAAGTACCATGCAAGAAAACTCTCGATACGCTGTCGGTATTGACATCGGTACAACAACAGTACGCTGCGTCGTGGCCCACATAGACGGAACAACAGGTTCACCGACGATTGTCGGTGTCGGTAGCGCCCCAAATAGTGGCATGAGAAAAGGGACGGTCGTAAACCTCAGCGGTCCCGGGCAGGCAATTGACGATGCTCTCGGTGAAGCCGAACGCATGAGTGGTTACCAGGTGAATGAGGCAACAGTCAGTATTAATGGAACTCATATTTTAAGTACTCACGCCGATGGCATGATAGCCGTCGGTGCGGCTGACCACGAGATTACTCACGAGGACTTATCTCGTATCGAAGAGGTGGCAACGCTTGGTAAAGTACCGGCTAACCGCGAAATATTGGACGTTGTGCCACACGCTTATAAACTTGATGGACAAGACAATATCAAGGATCCACTTGGCATGACGGGCACGCGCCTCGAGATTGACGCTCATGTTGTGTCCGCGCTCGCACCTCACCTGACTAACCTGCAAAAGGCGGCTGACTCTGCTAAAGTATTGCCTCATTCGATTATTGTTGCGGGTGTCGCCGCGGCCAGGGCTGTTCTGAGCGAACAACAGCTTGAAAATGGTGTCGCGCTGATTGATATTGGCGGGGCGACGACAAATATTGCAATTTACGAAGAAGGGGATTTACAGTACGCGGCAGTTCTTCCTGTAGGTGGTATTAATATTACCAACGACTTGGCTATCGGACTGAAGACCGATCCAGAGATTGCCGAGAAACTAAAGATTGAGCACGCTTCTGCGCAGCTGCGGGGTACAACTTCCGGTGTCAGCCTAAAATACGAGGGAGAAATCTACACCTTTCAGACAAGCGACATTGACGAAATAGTCGAGGCACGCCTGGAAGAGATATTTGAAGCAATTCAAAATGAATTGAAAAAAGCGCGCCGCGCCGGTAAGCTTCCGGGCGGTATCGTTCTGACAGGAGGAACGGCTCAACTGAAGGGTATTGTCGACTATGCCAAAGAATCTCTAGGACTAGCCGCTCGTATCGGTAAGACTTCAGGTTATGGCGGAGTGGCCGATAACATCGAAAAACCACAATTTGCGACTGCTGTCGGGCTGATGCTGCTCGATTCCGACAAAAATAACTCGCAGTACGGCGGTAAAAAGAAGACAAGTAGTCCGCTAATAGATGCGGGCGGGGTTGTGGCTAAGCTCTTGGCACGCTTCAAGGCGTAGCCATTTTTTACGAGCAAGTGGTATACTAATTAAAGAATACGAATACTATGGAGATAACAGATACATGCCTGAAGTAAAACCAAGCGATATACAAACGTTTGCCAGCATCAAAGTAGTCGGTGTCGGTGGCGCGGGCGGCTCAGCCGTTAACCGTATGAAAGACGCTGGCTTAAATGGTGTGCAATTTATTGCCATGAACACCGATGCCCAAGCGCTACATAATAGCAGAGCTGATGTCAACCTTCACCTGGGACACACCACAACTGGTGGCCTTGGTGCCGGGGCTGATCCTGCCACAGGCGAGGCTGCTGCCAATGAATCACGTGATGAAATTCGTGAAGCACTCACCGGAGCAGATATGGTGTTTGTAACCCTTGGTGCCGGTGGTGGTACTGGAAGTGGTGCTGGTCATATTGTGGCCGAAATCGCTCGTGAACTAGGTATCCTCGTCGTCGGCGTTGCTACTAAACCATTTAGCTTTGAAGGTGAAAAGCGTCGTCAAAATGCCGAATGGGCAATTGCCCAACTTGGCCGACAAGTTGATACGCTGATTACTATTCCTAATGACCGCTTGCTACAAACAATTGACCGCCGTACGCCACTACTTGAGACTTTCAAGATTGCTGATGACGTACTTCGCCAGGGAGTTCAGGGAATTTCCGAGCTTATTACCGAACACGGACTAATTAATCTCGACTTTGCAGACGTCAAGGCGATTATGAGCAATGCTGGCTCGGCACTTATGGGTATTGGCCGCGCAAGCGGTGACAATCGTGCTGCTCAGGCTGCTCAGCAGGCAATTGAGTCGCCACTTATCGAAGTTTCGATTGATGGTGCAAAGGGTGTCTTGTTCAACGTCACCGGTGGTTACGATATGAGTATGAGCGAAATTCAAGAAGCTGCAGAAATTATTACAAGTGCTGTCTCGCCTGATGCGAATATTATCTTCGGTGCAACCTTAAAGCCCGATCTTGAAGACGAGTTGATCATTACGGTGATTGCAACAGGCTTTGATTCAGCATACTTCCACCAGAAAACGGATACAACCGAAACGGTCGTTCCTGAAAGCACCCGGCTATCAGACGATGCGGTTGATGCGATTGACCTCAATCTTGATCACAGAGACGCCGCCGCTGCATTTTCGGAAGAGACAACTCACGACATCTGGAATCAACCAAATGAAAACGAAGAAGAATCTGATACACCCGCCTTTCTTCGCCGTCGCAAGAAAAACAAGACTTCAAACGACAAGGAAGCATAGACCGAAATGGCGCAGAATAGTATCGGTGATAGCAGGGTCATCGAGTCTCGTGAGGTCGGGGACGGAGTGACGATTCGTCGCCGCCGAGAATCTCCAGACGGCACCCGTTTTACGACTTATGAGCGTATTGAAAAGCCTAATCTTGCGATTATAAAAAAAGATGGTTCGCGCGAGCTATTCGACCGAGAAAAATTGTCAAATGCCATCAAACGATCAGTCGGAAAGTTTTTTGCGTCTGAGGTTGAAGTTGAAGCAATGATTTCAGACATAGAGGATGGACTTTACGCTATTGGTGAAAACGAAATTACTTCCAAGCAAGTCGGCGACAAAGTCCTTGACGAACTTGCGATGCGTAATGAAGTTGCCTATGTTCGTTTTGCGAGTGTCTACCATAAATTTAAAACGCTTGATGACTTTGTTAAGATTCTGAAAGACCGACGTCATCAAAAGTTGGAAAAATAGGCTTTTATGAAAGTCGTTATCGTCTATAAGAATGAAAGTGACCACGCTCGTGCTGTCCTTGATTTTTTACGTGACTTTGAACGACAAACAAGCCACATCCTAGAAACAATTGATCCTGAGACTGTCGAAGGAGAGCAGTTTTGCCGCGCTTATGATATCGTGCAATATCCTACGGTTGTCGCTCTGTCGGACGATAGTGCTATGCAAACTATGTGGCGCGGCCTGCCACTACCAACAATAAGCGAGGTTAGCTATTATGTTTAGTAAATTAAAAGTATACTTTACGCACGAAGACAAAGCGGTACGCGATAATCGTTGGATCTTTGCAAGTATGCTCGTTGGGGCAGTACTTAGTCTTATTGCGTCCTTTGTTCTGTCGGTTGAAGCGGTTGAGCTTGCCAGGAACCCAAACGCAGTGTTGACTTGTAGTGTTAACGCAATCATTAACTGTGCGACTGTTGCTAGCCATCCTTCGGCTGCTTTATTTGGATTTCCGAACAGTTTTCTAGGGTTACTTGCCGAACCGGTCGTTATTACGGTCGCTATTGCTGGCTTGTCCGGTGTAAAGTTTCCGCGCAAGTTTATGTTTGTGGCTCAAATATGTTATGCACTCGGGTTTGTATTTGCGTATTATTTGTTGTACATGAGTATGTTTGTTATTCAGGCATTGTGTCCATGGTGTTTACTCGTTACGCTATCAACGACTTTCGTCTTTTTCTCGATGACTCGTTACAATATCCGCGAGAACAACTTGTACTTGTCGGCTAGACTGGCAAAACGAGCAAAAGAGTTTATAAAAAAAGATTATGATAAATTTAGCTTAGCTATACTTGTTGTGGCCGTCGTGGCTGGAATTGTTATAAAATATGGCAGCGAATTGCTTGCCTAGGGTACAGACCGAACAATTTGCTTCTGGAGTTGCTAACGACGACGAATCACGGTAAGATTATAGGTGAAACATTCCTGCTACGTGGGATAAGCGGCTATCACCCGCAAATGTTTTTCGGAAGAAATCAGCAGTGAGAGTAGAACCGAACGATGATCGACTCGTTAGATCGAACAACTAAGCGCTAAGAAGAATCTCTTTTTAGAAACTGGATGGTACCGTCCGCTCGCGCGGATTCCAGTGACTAAATAGGGATTTTTTTGTTTTTTCAGAAAGGAAACAAGATGAAGTTCAAAGCCAATACTCGCCGCCGTGCCGTTGACTACGAAAAAGATATCGTCGCACAATGGAAAACGAACAAGACGTTCGAAAAATCAATTGAGCAACGTCCTAAGGATAACGCCTACGTCTTTTATGACGGTCCTCCGTTCATTACCGGCGTACCCCATCACGGAACGCTTCTTTCGAGTATCGTTAAAGACGCCATACCGCGCTATCAGACGATGAAAGGTAAGCGGGTGGAGCGTGTCTGGGGATGGGACTGCCATGGGCTACCAGCTGAGGTGTACACCGAAAAGAAACTTGGCCTGAAAGGTAAACAAGACGTTCTTGACTACGGTTTGGAAAAATATATTATTGCTGCTCGCGAAAACATGGTGCAGACGAGTTCGCTGTGGGAAGATACTATTAGTCGGGTTGGCCGCTGGGTCGACTTCCAAGGATCATACAAGACCATGGACAAAGATTATATGGAGTCTGTTTGGTGGGCATTCAAGGAACTCTATAAAAAGGGTAAAATCTACGAAGGCGAAAAGGTCCTTATGTACTGTACGCAGGACGCAACGCCGCTCAGTAAGGCCGAAGTTACCATGGATAGCGGCGCTTATCAGGACGTAACCGATCCAAGTGTTTACGTAAAGTTCAAATTAACTGACAGAGATGCTTATTTACTTGCCTGGACGACAACACCTTGGACATTACCGGCAAATACTGCGGTCGCTGTTAATGGCGATATACAATACGCTGAAGTTGAGTTAGATGGTGAACATTTGATTTTAGCAAAAGACTTACTCGGAAAAGTATTAACGGACGAGAAACATAAGGCTTTAGACTATAACTTGATCCGCACATTCCTGGGTAATGAACTTGTTCATCAAACATACGAACCATTGTTTAATGATCGAGGTGAGAATGCTCATGAAATTTGGGATGCCGACTACGTCAGTGTGGAAGATGGTACAGGTATTGTTCATCTCGCCCCTGCATACGGTGAAGAAGACTTTAATCTTGCGAAAACCTTCAATATTCCGGTAGTTCATACTATCGATGAAACCGGTCACTTTACCGAGGGGCAGTGGAAAGGCGAGTACGTCTGGGATATTAACAAGACGATAGCCAAAGACTTGCACGCTCAAGGCGTTGTCTGGAAAATTGATTACATCCGCCACAGTTATCCGCATTGCCATCGTTGTGGCACTAAACTCATGTACCGTGCTCACCCCAGTTGGTTTATGGATATTGATGGACAGCGCCAGCAGATGCTCGAAGAAAATACCGAAAATATCAATTGGTTCCCGCCACACATCAAGCACGGACGGTTCGAAAAGACAGTCCAGACCGCGCCAGACTGGAACCTAAGTCGTGATCGTTTTTGGGCGACGGCGATGCCTGTCTGGAAAGGTATCGATGCGACGGGCAAAGAACATATTAAGGTTGTCGGTAGCTACGCTGAACTCAAAGAGTTAAGCGGCAGAGAACTGGACGATTATCACCGCCCATGGGTCGATGACATTACTTTTGATGTCGACGATGTTACCTATACACGCATCGACAAAGTGATAGATAGCTGGTTTGAGGCGGGTAGTATGCCATTCGCGCAATTCCATTATCCGTTCGAGAATGTCGAAAAGTTTGAAGCTAATTTCCCAGGTGATTTTATCGTCGAGTATGTCGGGCAGGTTCGTGCATGGTTTTACTATGTACATGCAGTGAGTATCGGGTTGTTTGGCAAGAATGCCTTCAAGAACGTTATTGTGACCGGTAACGTTGCTGGTAACGATGGTCGCAAGATGAGTAAATCGTATGGTAACTTCACCGATCCAAACGAGCTCATGGATGAATATAGCGCCGATGCACTACGCTTCTTGCTACTCCAAAGTCCACTTCTTAGCGGTGAAGACTTTGCCTTGCAGGATAAAGAAGTTGCCGACGTCAACCGCAAGCTGGCGATGGTTGGTAATATGTACGATTTCTTTACAATGTATGCTGAAGTCGACGGCTGGGAGTTTAAGGGCGATATGTCCGATCCGACCAAGCAGCTTGAAAATCCGCTTGACCAATGGATAGTGAGTCGCGTTCACCAGCTCACCCAAAGCATTGAGAAGCACATGGATGAGTACGATATTCCAAATGCCGTCAAGCCAATTTTACCGTTTATCGAAGACGCCAGTAACTGGTATGTTCGTCGCAGCCGCCGCCGCTTTTGGAAGTCGGGTGATGATACCGATAAAAATAATGCCTACAGAACATTGCATTATATACTTGTTCAGCTTAGCCAAGTACTGGCACCGTTTACACCGTTCTTGGCCGAAGAATTGTACCAGAAATTAACAGGCGGAGAGAGTGTTCACTTACTTGATTGGCCAAAAACAGGATATATTAACGAGCTTGTTATTCAGGATATGGAAACGGTTCGGGATTATGTGAATCAAGCTTTAAGCATTCGCGCCAAAGAACGTCTCAAGATTCGTCAGCCTTTGGCGAGCGTAACCGTGCCAACACTTGGTGAGTTTGTAAATTTTAGTGATATCTTGACTGAAGAGCTGAATGTTAAAACCGTACTCCAAGGTGATGAGCTGAGGCTTGATTTAGCAATCACGCCAGAATTGAAGCGTGAGGGTCTGTCTCGCGAGATTATCCGCCACGTCCAAAGCGCCCGTAAACAAGCAGGACTGAACGTGGATGACAGGATTGCGCTCAGCCTTGTGACCCACAACGATGAGCTTCAGACAGCTATTGACGAGCATAGTGATGTCATCGCTGTTGAAACATTGGCTCGCTCGCTTTCAACTAAGACCTATGGTTACCAAGTGACGGTAACGGTCGGGGACGCAGTATTATCGCTTTCCTTGGAAAAAGCCTAAAACAGTCCACACCTGACTCACTAGTCGGCAATAGGAGTTTGGTAGTATAATTAGGATGCAACAACCTAAGTAGTATTGGGAGGTAGTCAGATGGTTAATACAACTGAACAGGTCACAGAACAACAAGAAGACCGTGACGGTCAGCGCGTCGTCACTCGCAAGGTAAATTATGAAGGACGCGACGAACACGTTAATCGCGGGGTACGTGTAGTTTGGTTTATAACAGCTTTAGTCGTGACATTCCTATTGGTGCGAGTTGTGCTGGCACTTTTGGGCGCTAATCTTGAGAATCAATTTGCCAACTTTGTTTATACTCTTACCGATCCGTTTGTGGCTGGCTTTAGAGGACTGCTTCAGGTCAGTCAATTTCAAGCCGGTGTATCACGCCTCGAGCTAGAAACACTGGTCGCCGCACTTGTCTATACGCTGATTGGCTGGGGCATTGCTTCTGCAATTCAGCTGCTTAGCAAAAGAGCGTAAACTACCGCATTAAGCGACGACGAATAGGTAAGTTGATTGACAAAACATAATGTTTGTGCTAATATAGGTACAGTAACACTAAACACACAAACATATGCCACTTCTTAATTACCTCCAGTTTCAGCCGATTGATTCATCATCTGACGAAGATGAGATTTCTGCCGCGCACCAACAACGACACGATATCGATCTCGACGAACAGCTTGACGAAGTGAGCCTCGAGTCGTTTTGGAATCATGTCGTCGACGATATCCATGAAGATCCTGAATGGTTTACCTTTTCGGATGAATAGAAAAGCGCGAAAGTCCTATACACTTAGTATATGAATCTGTCAGACAACGAATTCGACCAACTGATCAGTCGCGCGATGGACGAACTGCCCCAGAAATATATCAAAGGCCTAAACAACGTCGTGATTGTCTACGCCGATGACCCCGACGAGCATCAGCGCGCCAAGGCTCATTTGGGCGAAGGGAACATTTTACTTGGTTTGTACGAAGGCATACCGCTGACCAAGCGGGGAGCTGGCTATACGTTCGTGCTACCTGATAAGATTACGTTATTCAAGAATCCTATTTTGGCGGTCGTCCAGACTGAAACCCAGCTTTTTGAACAAATCAAACGCACACTTTGGCACGAAATTGCGCATTATTACGGACTGGATCACAGTCGGATTGACGCTTTACAAAACAACCACGACGCCTAGTCTTGCACTCAACCCCTGTATCTGTTACAATTAGCAACTGATTAGTTAAACGTTAAAGGAACAATATGACAAAAGCAGTCGTTAAGATCGGTGGCAAACAATTTATTGTCGCCGAAAAAGAGACCCTACTGGTGGACCTCCTCCAGGAAGGCACAAAAGAGCTCACGCTTGATGCACTGTTGGTTATTGACGGCGATAAAACGCACATTGGTATGCCAACTGTCAAAGGTGTCACGGTAACCGCAACGGTTATCGACGACCTCGTAAAGGGTGAAAAAATCCGTGTGATCCGCTACAAATCAAAAAAGCGCGTTCACAAAGAAAACGGACATCGCCAAAAATACTCAAAAATTGAAATTACTTCAATCAACCAGTAAATAGTAAAAATCCCCGCAAATCAGCGGGGATTTTTGTATATGCTCATGGTATAATGGGGCAAAAGAGAGAGGGAAACAGACACGTGGCGACGGTAATTTCAGTGACCAATCAAAAGGGTGGAGTTGGCAAGACAACCACCGCGGTTAACTTGGCGTATTATATTGCGAAGTCTGGCAAAAAGACGTTGCTTGTTGACTTTGATCCTCAGGGTAATGCGACGAGCGGTCTGGGGATTGATAAACAATTGTTGCAAGGCACGATGGCTGATGTTGTTATGGAAGTAATGACGCTCGATCAGATTGTTATCCCGACTGCACATAAAAATCTCTACTTGGCACCTACGACGCCACTGCTGGCTAATACCGAAGTGCAGTTGGCGCAGGCCGATAGGCGATTTTCTCGTTTAAAAGCTGCCATTGAAGCAAGCCAACAGGGTTACGATATCGTTATTATTGACAGTCCACCAAGCTTGAGCTTGCTGACGGTGAATGGTTTGATTGCGGCAACCTATGTACTGCTACCGGTACAGGCTGAATTTTATGCCCTTGAGGGTCTGGGACAGCTGCTTGAAACGATGAAACTTGTCCGGAAGGGGATGAACCCAACCTTGGAACTACTCGGCGTACTACCAACGATGATAGATTCCCGTACGACACTGAGCGGTCAAGTTCACCAAGAAATTAAAAAGCATTTTCCGGGCAAGGTATTTAACACGACCATTCCTAGAAATATTCGTCTGGCAGAAGCACCAAGTCATGGTCTGCCTGTTGGTGTGTATGATAGATTTTCAAAAGGTGCCAGAGCCTATAAAGCACTTTCCAAGGAGGTACTAGCGCGTGTCAACATCTAATAAAAAAGGACTTGGACGCGGTTTTGAATCGCTTATTCCGATAGAGTTGCTGGACGAGTCATTTGACCCAACTGCCGCTCAGGATCAGAAGGTGAGCGAGATGCGTCATATTAAGCTGACTGAGATTGTGGCCGATCCTGACCAACCGCGCCGTCAATTTGAAGAGGCCGCACTTGAGGATTTGGCGGCATCGATTGCCGAGCATGGTATTTTGCAGCCTATCGTGGTGACTCCCTATAGGGGTGGCTATCAGATTGTAGCGGGGGAACGTCGTTATCGAGCAGCAAAACTGGTTGGTCTTGATAAGATTCCAGCGTTAGTCAGGACGCTAAGCGGCCAGCACAAATTAGAACTTTCGTTAATTGAAAACTTGCAACGACGTGACTTGAATATTGTCGAAACAGCCACGGCTTATATGAAGCTTCGTGATCAATTTAATTTAACACTTGAACAAATAGGGCAGCGGGTTGGTAAAAAATCAATCAGTGCAGTCAGTAACACGCTGCGTCTACTAAAATTGCCCATGTCAGTACGCACCGCACTGGCTGAGAGAAAAGTGAGCGAGGGCCAGGTCCGTCCCCTTATTGGGCTCGACGAAGCACTTATAAATAAGTTATTACCTCAAATTATTCAACAGGAATGGAGCGCCCGCCGGACTGAACAATACATTGTTCAGCTTAAACAAACGCATGACAATAAATCAAAGCAAGCTCCAGCCCAGTCTCCGTACCAGGATGACACGAAAAGGATTGCTACGCGTTTTTCAACCGATGTCAGCGTGCGAACCAATACAAAAGGTGCAGGGCAGATTGTAATTAAGTTTGCCAGTGATGAAGATTTCAGGCGGATTCAAAAGCTTTTGGAGAAGTAATTTACACTCCAGGCTCATTATAATAGACTTGTGGTAAGTCGTTGAATTAATGGCTCAATGCCGCTTGTGGCTCCAGCGAATGAAGTGTTACACTACGTGTATGCGCAAACCGTCAGAAAAACAAACAGGTTTTACTATTGTCGAACTTCTCGTTGTTATTGTTGTTATTGGTATCTTAGCTGCCGTTACGATTGTCGCCTATAGCGGCGTTCAGCAAAAAGCCACCGTCGCCTCATTATCATCGGACCTAACCAATGCCTCGAAACTCTTGAAGTTATATCAGGTTGAAAACGGCACTTATCCAACAGTTAACGATTGTAGCGCTACTCCGGTAGCGGACAGTATTTGTTTGAAGGCTAGTCCTGGTAGTAGCTACACTGCTTTTCAGGTTAATAACTCTGTCAACCCACAGACTTTCTGTCTGAATGCTATGAACAGTGGCCGTAACTATAATATTAACAGTGACGGAACGCCAGTTGAGGGTACCTGTTCGGGAGTTATGACCAACGGCACCATCTGTCCGGCCGGCTTTATTGTCGTACCAGGTAATAGTACTTTCGGCACAAGCAACTTCTGTACTATGAAGTACGAGGCCAAAAATGTCAGCGGCGTTGCCACCAGCCAAGCTACTGGCGTGCCATGGGTCAGTATTTCTCAGACAACAACCTCTACTTCAACCGCTTCGGCCGCCTGTACCGGCTGCCACCTCATCTCTGAAGCTGAATGGCTGACTATCGCCCATAACGTCGTAAGTGTGGCTAGTAACTGGAGCGGCGGAGCGGTCGGGTCTGGGTATGTTTACAGTGGGCACAACGATACTGAGACAGGCGACCTTCTGGAGGCTGATCAAAACGATACCAACGGCTACAGTGGCACCGGCCAAAGTAGCCCCTCTAATCAACGCCGTACTCTGACTCTAACTAACCGTGAAGTTATTTGGGATTTAGCTGGCAATGTTTGGGAATGGACAACCGGCACTATCACCGGCAACGAACCGGCGCGGAGTGACGGGACTGGTCAGTACGACTGGAAAGAGTGGAACACCCTCTTGATGAATGGAATGCCGGCGTTGGCCGCTCCGAGTTACGGTACGCCAGCTGCGTCTAGTTGGGGTTCGGCTCAAGGAATTGGTCAGCTGCAAAATAATAGCGGTGGCTATAACACGCGCGGCTTCGTTCGAGGAGGCACCGTATACGATGGCAACGGGGCTGGCGTGTTTGCGCTTGGTTTGTACAATGCGCCACACAGTACTGGTTCCCAAATTGGTTTCCGTGTTTCGCGTTGATATAAGCCTTAGTAATTACTATTGCGCTGTCGGGCGATCTAGTCTATAGTTTTTCTTCTGTTTTAGGCATATTTTTTGGATAAACTTGATTAAAAGCCGCGTATTTTATCGAACGGAAAAATCCTCAGACCGACAGGTCCGACAACGTCATAGGAAGGAATGGTTCCGAGGCCGTTGCGCGAATCAAGCGAATAACTGCCTTGTCGGTGATCGCCAGATACGAACAGCTCGTTTTGGGGGACAACTGTATCAATTTCGCCGGTGGTGGGGTTACCGGGTTCTCCTTGATTCGCATCGTCAGGATTGAAGCCTTCCGGGAACTGGCTATTGTAGACCGTGTATTGTCCATTATTCAAGACAACGCGCTCTCCTGAAAAGGCGATAACTCGCTTTACGATATATTCATCGCCCAGTCCGATAGTGTAGTTGGGGTTCTTAAAGACAATAACTTGGCCACGCTCTGGAATATATGTTTTATTCTGAAGTTGAGCCAGTGTAATTGGTAAACGGTTGACAACCAAACGGTCGTTTGTATAGAGGGTTGTTTCCATGCTTGGGCCTATAACGCTAAAACTACGAAAGACGAACGTGTTGATGAGTAAGGTACCAATTAATACAGCAATAATAAATACGCTAATATTAAGCACATCTTTTAAGAAGGGATGTCGTTGTAGAAAAGTTGCTTCCATGTGGTATTAACTATACACGATTTCAATAGAGAGGGGTAGAAGCTACTTATGATTTTTGGTCTTCAAAATATCGGCCAAATTAGGTATAGTGGTATGAGTATTCATGAAAAATAAACGACCATCTATTGATGGATTTGTCCCCAGGCGAAATGGCAGCCAATTGGGCGATTTCCATCGCACCAAACGTCCATCAGCTAATGCTGGGTCCGTTAACAGGTCGCTACATACAGGTAATCGCGTCCGCCAAAGCGTCGGTGAGGCACGCACGAGCCAAGCGATAGGCCGATCGGACATAGACGAATCACTTCGTGAAATTGATACGTCTGAGCCACCAGCCAAAGCTATCAGCCGTCGCCAACGTCGTCGGCTGGCTAAGCAGTCTCAACCACGCAGCAAGTTGCGACGAATTCTTAGAGGTTTCTTCATTACACTCGTTATCATAGGGGTAATAGCAGCCGGCTGGCTGGCCTTCAAGACATTCTTGGCTGGAGGTAATATTTTTAGAGGTAGTATTTTCGATATTTTGCAAAGTCAAACGCTAAAACAAGATAGCGATGGCCGTAGTAATTTTCTTATTTTGGGTACATCAGAGGATGATCCTGGGCACGGTGGGGCGTTTTTGACCGACTCGATGATGGTGCTTAGCGTCGACCAAACCAAAAAGAATGCTTATATGTTTAGTATTCCGCGTGATTTGTATGTTAAATACGGTATGGCCTGCAACAGCGGCTATGAGGGCAAGATTAACGAATATTTTAACTGTGTTAATGATAATTACGGCAGTAATGACGCCGAACAAGAGCGCCTGAGCCAAACGCAAGCTTTTGTTGGGGATATTGTTGGCGTTGATATTCAATACGGTATTCACGTTAATAATACCGTTATTAAAGATGCCGTCGATGCAGTGGGTGGGGTTGATGTTAACATTCAAGGCAGCAATGGCGATCCTGGTGTTTACGATACAAACTTTGACTGGCGCTGTAAATATAAGTGCAATCTGGTGAAGTATACGAACGGCGTCCATCATCTTGATGGGGCGCATGCCCTCTACCTCGCAATGGCACGCGGCGACATTGCGCCAACGTACGGCCTCGGTAACTCCAACTTTGATCGCGAAAAGAATCAACAAAAGATTATTATTGCGCTGAAGGAAAAGGCCGTCACAACCGGTACACTAACGAACCTTTCGAAAGTGACTAGTCTGATTGACGCGCTTGGTCAGAACCTACGTACGAATATCCAGACCGGAGAAATTCAGACACTCATGAAGCTCGGTGCTGAAATAAAAGCTGACAATATTAAAAGTATTAGCCTATTTGATGACGACAAGAGTGTTGTCAAATCAGGTAACTATAATGGCGCCAGTGTGGTTATGCCGTCCGCGGGTATTTTTGACTACGATGATATTCGAGCCTTTATCGACGAAACTCTTTCAAGCAATCCTGTGACGCGCGAAAAAGCTGGCATTGTCGTCTTGAACGGTTCGGGCGTTGAAGGTGCCGGCCAGGCACAGGCTGACAGGCTTCGGGCTAAAGGCTTCATTATTTCCGCAGTTGATAATGCTCCTGAAGGAACCTATAACGGTATAGAAATATATCAAATTGATGCTTCAAAGACGGCAACTATCGCTAAGTTGAAAGAATTTTATCCCAAAGCAATAATTAAAACAACAACACCACCAGTGGTTGTCGATGTAGACACGAGCTTTGTCGTAATCGTTGTAAGTTCACAGAAGTAAGCAACGGTTGTTGCGTGGTATAATAATAGATAATTATGGAATTTTTAAAGAATGCTCGCCGTCGATCGCTTTTAAGTGAAATTGTCTATATTGGTCTAAACATTGGGTTGGCGATAGTTGTGGTGCTCGTGATACGGGCAACCGAATCTCCGTGGCCTGCGGTTGGCTTGATATTCCTAAGTAAGTGGAGAGTGCTGGCTGTTAAGCCAAGATACTGGTTTGTGAACGTGCAGGCGAATTTGGTTGATTTCATCGTCAGTATTAGTCTGGTTGTATTTTTGTATACGACATATATTAGCAACGTCGGCGGCTTTCAAAAGGTATTCATTCTGGGGGTGTTTACATTACTTTATATCTGTTGGCTGCTATTTTTAAAACCACAATCGAAAAGGCTATACGTTGCCCTACAGGCTGGCGTCGCTTTATCTGCGGGTGTTGCCGCCCTGTACACAATTTCGTACGGTTGGCCGGCTTCAACGGTGGTGGTACTGATGTGGTTGATTGGCTTCGCCACTGCGCATCACGTGTTGGCAAGTTATAACGAGACTCATATTTTGTTTCTGAGCTTATTGTGGGGCCTTGTGATGGCTGAGCTCGGCTGGCTGGCTTATCATTGGACAATTGCCTATAGCCTGGGTAGTGAAAGCGTGCTTCTGCCACGGGTGTCCCTGACGGTTCTGTGTATTGGGTTTATATTACAACAGTGCTACGATTCGTACTATCATCATCAAAAAATTCGTGGTAATGATATTATTCTGCCCGTGTTATTTACAATTAGTATTATCGTGATAGTGCCTATAGTCCTCAATTTATGGGGTGGTGCAAACGTTACTATCGGCATCTAAGACAATTTTAATGCGATACAGTATTCCTGTTTCCTGACAAGTTGAAAGCCTTTTTGACCAGCAAAGGCAATAATTGGAGCATGCTGCTGCGGATCAGCTTCGAGTAGAAGCAGGCCTTGTGGGTTGAGGATAGCAACTGACTGGTCGATGAGTTTATTGATAAGAGCTTTACCTCCGTCATCTGCAAAAAGAGCAAGAGTGGGCTCGTGGTTGGTATCGGGTGAACGCTCCCACAAAGGGTCGACGTAGGGCAGGTTGGCGACAATAACGTCTGCGGGCAGAGGATAGTTTTGCAATAAATCACTTTTACGTATCGTGACGTTGGCGTGCAGTCGCTTAGCGTTGGTTGTGGCGACCGTGAGGGCAGGGAGGCTGATATCCATCAGCGTTACCTCTAGCTCTGGCAACTCGAGCTTTGCGGTAATGCCAAGACAGCCACTGCCGGTTCCAACATCGACCAGGCGCAACCTCGTGCCGTTAAATGGAAGCAAATTGTCAGGTACGAGCTCTTTTAATGAGTCGATGATACTCTCTGATTCGGGACGGGGAATAAGCGTGTCGGTGGTCACCGAGAAACGGCGACCGTAAAATTCTTTGTAGCCAACAATATAGGCAATAGGGACGTGGTCGAGTCGAAGCGCCAGCCTGGCATCGGCAATTTCCTGAACGCGGGGTTCTAATATGTCGTCAGAGTGGGCATGAAGATAGGTTCGATTTTTTCGTAAGGTATGGGCCAGAATAAGCTCGGCATCTAAGTGCGCACTTGCTATATTAGCTGCTTTCAGCTGGCTAGAAGCAGACTGGAGCCAGCTATTAATTACTAGCACTGGCGGCAGCGAGTTCGCGTTCATAGGCTTGTAAATGCTCGATTAGGTCCTCAATCGCGCCGTTCATGGCCTGCGGGATGCCGCTGCGGCTGTAGCCGATGCGGTGATCGGTGATTCGGTCTTGTGGGAAGTTATAGGTGCGGATTTTTTCGCTGCGATCGCCACTACCAATCAGGCTGCGACGTTGGGCGTCTAGCGTTGAACGTTCTTCGTCGAGTTTCGCTTGTAACAGGCGGCTACGTAGTACGCTCATAGCTTTTTCTTTGTTTTTAATTTGTGATTTCTCGTCTTGGTTGGTGACGACCAGGCCAGTTGGCAGGTGGGTGATACGAACGGCACTGTCGGTGGTATTAACGGATTGGCCGCCATGGCCACCAGCCCGGTAAACATCGATTTTAAGTTCGTTGGCATTAATCTCGACATCAGTCTCGGCCGCTTCAGGTAAGACTGCAACGGTCACGGTGCTGGTATGAATCCGACCCTGGGATTCGGTCGCTGGAACTCGTTGGACACGGTGAACGCCAGATTCGAACTTAAGCTTCGAGTAGGGACTATCGCCTTTGACGCTAAAAATAACTTCTTTGTAGCCGCCGGTATCGTTGGCGCTTTCGCTAATAAGTTCGGTTCGGAGCGAGTGGGTCTCGCAGTAACGCAAATACATCCGGTATAGTTCGGCCGCAAACAAACTGGCTTCGTCGCCACCGGCACCGGCGCGAATTTCGATAATTACGTTCTTTTCATCGTTTGGATCTTTTGGGGCCAACATGATAAATAAGTCGTTCTCGAGTTGTTCTAATCGGCCATCGATATCGCTCACTTCAAGCTTGGCCAGTTCTGCCAGTTCGTCGCTGCCGCCCATAAGGGCTTTGGCCTCGACTAGCTGTGCTTCGAGGGTTTCTCGCAGGACGGCTTTTTCCAAGATCGCCTCAAGCTCGGTGAAGCGTTTGTTCTTGATGGTGTAGTCGTCGCTGGCGTACGCATCGGGACGAGCTAAAAAGTCACCGAGCTGTTTTTGCTCAGTTTGGAGTTCGTCGATGTTGAGGCTGATCTTTGGCATAAGTTCCTTATATTATCGCATATAAAAAGAGACTACGTAAAGTAGTCTCTTTTTAGGAGCTGTATTATTGCTCGATATTAGCTTTTTTAGCTTTAACGGCAGCAGCTTTTTTGGCTTTGCTGGCCAGAGCAGTTTTTCGAGACTCTGCAGCGGCAAATTTCGCTTTGTAACGGTCGACACGGCCTTCGGTGTCGATAATTTTCTCTTCACCAGTGAAGAACGGGTGAGAGGCGCTTGAGATGTGGACTTTGACTAGTGGGTACTCGTTGCCATCTTCCCATTTAATAGTGTCGGTGGTCTGCGTCGTTGACTGAGTCAAAAAAGCAAACCCAGCCACGTCATCGCTAAATACGACGGGACGATATTCGGTTGGGTGTAGGTTAGTTTTCATAATCTGAGCTATTGTATCTGTTTTTGCGTGACTTGTCAAAGGTGGCGGCTCTTGAAATTTATTGCCCAAGGGGTTATACTCACAAGGTAAATTATTTTAACGACACAGCTCGCGCAACACCACTCCTGAAACCATCAGGCGCGCGGGTGAGGAAAAAGGAGTTCAAAACATCATGGCAGTAACTGTCGATATTAAAGCCCTGCTTGAAGCAGGCGTACACTTTGGTCACAAGACCAGCCGTTGGCACCCTAAAATGGCGCCATACATCCATAGCAAACGTCAGGACAGTCACATTATTGATCTGACAAAGACCGTCGAAGGCCTCGACAGCGCGCTTCCATTTTTGACGAGCGTTGTAAGCAGCGGCAAGCAAATTTTGTTTGTAGGCACAAAAAAGCACACCAAAGAAATCGTGCGCACAACAGCTGAATCGTTGAATCAACCATATGTGACCGAACGATGGCTTGGTGGAATTTTGACAAATGTCGCGACAGTCGGTCAACAAATCAAGAAACTGAAAGATCTTGAAAAACGTATGGTGTCAGGTGACCTTGAGAAGCGTTATAACAAACTTGAAGTCCAGCGCTTCCAAGAAGATATTGACGAATTGAACGGTAAATACGGAGGCATTAAAGACCTTAACGGTAAACCAGGTGCCTTATTTGTAATCGACGTGATTGGTGATATCAATGCCATCAAGGAATCCAAAACGCTCGGCGTTCCTATTGTAGCCGTGGTTGATACCAACGCTGACCCATCACTGATTGACTATGTTATTCCTGGCAACGACGATGCTATCAAGGGTGTTCAACTGTTACTTGATTATGTCGCTGCTGCAGTCCGCGAAGGCGCAGGTGCTGAAAAAGCAGCCGATAAAGAAGCTGTCAAAGAGGAGAAATAACGATGGGCGTATCAATTGACGACATTAAGAAACTCAAAGAACTCACCGGTATCGGCTTGACCGACGCCAAGGCTGCGCTGGTTGACGCGGAAGGTAACTTTGATAAAGCCCTCGAAGCGTTGCGCAAAAAAGGCGTTACTAAAGCCGAGAAAAAAGGCGATCGTGAAGCGCGCGAAGGAATTATCGATAGCTATGTTCACAGCGGACGTATTGGTGTTTTGGTTGAAGTAAACTGCGAGACTGATTTCGTGGCCCGTCTTGATACTTTCAAGACTTTCGCCCATGAAATTGCATTGCAGATTGCTGCGATGGCACCTATCTATGTCAGTGAAGCCGATATTCCAGCCGAAGAATTGGAGCGTGTTCGGAGTGAATCTCACGAACGTGTCAAAGCCGAAGGCAAACCGGCGGCTATCGCTGAAAAGATCGTGGCTGGTCAGGTAAAGAAGAACTTTGATGAAAAAGTCCTGCTTAACCAAACCTACATCAAAAACGACAAACAGACCGTTAACGATTTTTTGAAAGAAAACGTCGCCATTCTCGGTGAAAACATTGTAATTCGTCAGTTCAAACGCATTGAGCTCGGCGTTACAGAATAAGACCAAACTACTGTTAGGTGAAAAAAATCGCTCCGAAAGGGGCGATTTTTGCTATAATTAAGACAAAGTAAGAAAAGAGGACTATGTTTGATACCAAGCCATATGAGGAAAAGTTTGAGCTGGCAATCGCTCATTTTGAAGAAGAGTTAAAAAAAGTTCGCACCGGACGCTCGCATCCAGCCATGCTCGACGGTATTTTGGTCGAAGTCTACGGGCAAAAGACACCGCTTAACCAAGTGGCTAACATTACAGCACCTGAGCCGCAGCTACTTCAGGTAACACCGTTTGATCCGAGTAATGTACAACTTATTGCTGCAGCAATCCGGGCTGACCAGTCGCTCGGATTTAATCCAAGCGATGATGGCCGTATTGTACGCGTTTCGGTTCCGTCTCTGACCGAAGAACGTCGTCGCCAATTGGTTAAGCAAACAGGCGATAAGGTTGAGGAAGCTCGTATTGCCCTGCGCAACATCCGTCAGGACGCCCTAAAAGATGCTAAGCGCAAAAAAGAGAACAAAGAACTATCCGAAGATGACGTCAAACGAATTGAAAAAGGGATTGACGATGACATTGGCTCGTACAACAGCAAAATCGATGTAATTTTTAGAGCCAAAGAAAAAGATATTCTAACAATCTAATGGCTGATTTTACCCCTCGCCATATAGGTTTTATTGTTGACGGTAATCGTCGCTGGGCTAAAAAACACGGTCTTCCGGCGTACGAAGGCCATTTGGCTGGCTATAATGCTATCCATGAAGTTACTAAAGCGACGTTTGACGCCGGTGTTGAGTATGTTTCTGCCTATATTTTTAGTACCGAAAACTGGAAACGGAGCGAAGACGAGGTCAGTAAATTGATGGGGCTTGTGCTGCGCTTGCTGACGTCTGACTTGCATATATTCAACGATAACAACATCAAGCTTAAAGTGCTTGGTTCGCTTGATCGAGTTGATAAGAAAATCCTCAAGGCAATTATTGATGCCGAAGCTCAAACAGCCGATAACACCGGTGGGACACTTGCGGTCTGCTTTAATTACGGCGGACAAATCGAAATTGCAGATGCGGTTAAAAAAATTGTTCAGTCGGGCGTCGCCAGTGATGAAATAACTCCCGAATTAATTGAAAACAACCTCTATGAACCAGGTTTACCAGCACTCGATTTGATTGTTCGATCAAGCGGGGAGCACCGCTTATCTAACTTTATGCTATGGCGATCGGCTTACGCCGAACTGTTATTCCTTGATAAACTGTGGCCAGATATGACAAAAGAGGATGTAACCGATATACTAAAAGAATATAGCACGCGCGCACGGCGTTTTGGGGGATAAATGGAATTAATTGTTGGTATTGCTCTCGGTTTGATAATTCTGGTTTTTTTGGTAGTAGTTCATGAATTAGGACATGCCATTGTGGCCCGTCGCAACGGAGTTGTCGTCGAAGAGTTTGGTGTCGGATTTCCGCCACGGGCCTGGAGTAAAAAACTAAAAAACGGCGTTCTTTTTAGCCTTAACTGGCTGCCACTTGGAGGTTTTGTGAAGCTTCAGGGCGAGCATGATGCCGCCAGTAGTAAAGGTGATTATGGTGCGGCAAGTTTTTGGCAAAAAACCAAGATTTTGTTGGCCGGAGTCGTTACTAACTGGGTAGTTGCCGCACTCTTACTAACAGTTCTTGCTGTTACTGGATTACCTAAAGTACTGCCGGATCAGTTTACGATTGCAAGCGATACAGCGATAGTACAACGGCCAGTCGAGATTACTATGCTTATGCCTGATTACCCTGCGCAAAAAGCTGGTTTGAAAGAAGGGGATACAATTATTCGTTTTGCCGGGCAAGCAGTACCGTCAGTTCAGGCGCTGATTGACCTGACCAAGCTCAACAAGGGCAAGCCCGTAGATGTAATATATGCACGTGGCGGCACCGAGTCTGTGGTAAGGCTTACTCTCCGCAGTGATAAAGTGGGTAGCTTATTTGGGGCCGGTCTTGGTCAGCGACAACTGACAGAATCAACTTGGTCGGCTCCGATAGTTGGCATCGTGACGACTGGACAATTCACCTGGGCAACACTTCAAGGGCTTGGCAATCTTGTCGGTAATCTAGCCAGCGGTCTATTTTTACAGCTGAGTCCAGACCAGTCAACTCGCAGTGAAGCAAGCAAAAATCTCAAAACGGTAGGCGAGAGTGTGGCGGGTCCTATTGGTATTTTGGGAACTATTTTTCCGCAGGCCGAGCGAGCGGGTCCAACTCAACTTGTATTTTTGACAGCGATTATCTCGCTAACTTTGGCTGTTATGAATGCCTTGCCAATTCCTGCACTTGACGGTGGTCGCTGGTTCGTCACTGCTTTGTTTCGAGTATCTAAAAAACAACTTACCAAAGAGCGTGAAGAGAAAATACAAACTGTCGGTTTCTTGACATTAATGGGCCTTGTCGTCCTTATAACGATTGCGGATGTTACAAAACTTTTCTAAATGGTGGATGATAGTTGTTTTGCCTGGGTGGATTTTTGGCGGCTTTTTGGCTGCTCAGCTGCTTGTCGGGGGCTTACTGTGGTTACTCTCGAATTCACCTTTATCACCACTTGGCGCTATTAACGAGAATCTGCTGACGAGTGCAGCTGCAGCTCTTATTTACCTCGTGACGCTTGGTCTTGTTATTGGACTTCCTTGGATTATTAAAAAGCGTCGCACTACACTGAGTGACCTTGGCCTGCACAGGCTTCCTACTTGGATGGATATTTGGACGGCGCCAGCTGGGCTAGTTGTTTATTTTCTAATCTCTACCGCGCTTATCTATTTGGCGACAGTACTGCTATCTGGGTTCGACGTGACAGAGGTACAAAATACGGGATTTGAATCATTAAGCCAGCGCTATGAATATGCCTTGGCCTTTCTTACGCTCGTGGTCATCGCGCCCGTCGCCGAGGAGGTCCTGTTTCGAGGCTATTTATTTGGTAAACTTAAAAAGTTCGTACCGATTTGGATTGCAATTCTTGTCACGAGTTTGCTATTCGGTTTTATCCATGGCGCCTGGAACGTGGCGATTGATACATTTGCGTTGAGTATTGTGCTGTGTTTGCTTCGGCTTTCGACCGGTAGTCTGTGGGCGCCAATCCTTCTTCATATGACAAAAAATGGGATTGCGTTTTATTTCCTCTTTATTAATCCGACACTATTGAATACACTAGGAGGATAATTATGCGATTAACAAACTTATTTACAAAAACCAGCAAAACAGCTCCGGCTGATGAAGTGGCCAAAAATGCCCAGCTTTTGATACGGGCCGGCTTTGTTCATAAAGAAATGGCCGGCGTGTACGCCTATCTGCCGCTCGGTAAAATTGTTTTGGATAAGATTATCAACATTATTCGTGAGGAAATGAACTCGGTTGGTGGTAGTGAGGTCAGCTTGACCGCCTTACAACAAAAAGACGTCTGGGAAGCTTCAGGCCGCTGGAACGACGAAGTAATGGATGTGTGGTTTAAAACAAAACTTGCCAGTGGGAGCGAGTTAGGGCTGGCTCCGACGCACGAAGAGCCGCTGACGCAGCTTATGAAAAATCATATTCAAAGCTACAAAGACCTGCCGGTATATCCGTACCAATTCCAAATCAAGTTTCGTAATGAGCTGCGTTCTAAAAGTGGCTTGATGCGTGGCCGAGAATTTTGGATGAAGGACTTATATAGCTTTAGTCGTACACAGGATGAACACGATGTATTTTATGAAAAGATAAGTGACGTGTATTTGCATATCTTTGAGCGATTGGGGCTGGGGGATCTGACATACAAAACGTTTGCTAGTGGTGGAAGCTTTGCGAAATACAGCCATGAATTTCAAACAGTTAGTCCCGTGGGTGAGGACAAGATTTATGTTCACGAGGCTCGAAGAATTGCAATCAACGAAGAGGTCTATAACGACGAAGTTCTTGCTGACCTAGGTCTTGAAAGAAGTGAGATGGTAGAGAAGACGGCGGTTGAAATGGGCAATATCTTTACGCTTGGAACCAAATTTAGCGATGCACTCGACCTTGCCTTCACCGATGAGGACGGTACAAGCAAAAAAGTTATTATGGGTAGTTATGGGATTGGTCCAAGTCGTGTGATGGGGCTTCTCGCCGAACACTTTTCTGATGACAAGGGACTTGTCTGGCCTGAAAATGTTGCTCCAGCCAAGGTGTATTTGGTGCGGATTGGCGGAGATGAGGCCACCGAGCACGCGGATGCGCTATATGATGAGCTAATGGTTCAAAAAGTAGAAGTGTTATATGATGATCGCGATGTTCGGCCTGGTCAGAAATTTGCCGACAGTGAACTAATCGGTGTGCCGTATCGAGTAACTGTGAGTGACCGGTTGATTAAAAGTGAACAGTACGAATTTACCGAAAGAAAAACTGGAGAAACCTCCTTATTGACACGCGAGCAACTGGTTGCTAAACTTAGCTGACCTAATAAATGATTTTGCGTCGTCTATACGGTATGGTACACTATATATAGCGTATGAGGTGTGTAAAAAGCACCTTTTTGCTAAAAGGAAAATAACAAAATGAAAAAAATATACCAAATTACCACCACCGGAAAGAAAGAACTTGAACTTGAACTCAAGGGTCTTAAAAGTCGCCGGGGTGCTATTGCTGACAAAATTGCAGAAGCACGTGATTTTGGTGATCTGAGCGAAAATGCCGAATATGATTCTGCGCGCGAAGAACAGGGACTGCTTGAAAGCCGTATTGCCGAGATTGAGGACATTCTGCTGAACGCAGATCTCATCAAGACAGGCAGTAAGACCCACGTGACGCTTGGTAGTAAAGTCGAGCTCACTGACGGCACTAAAATAGTCGTTTACACTATTGTAGGGCCGGTTGAGGCTAATCCACACGAGGGTAAAGTGAGCAACAAATCTCCCATCGGAGAAGCTGTGTTTGGCAAAAAAGTTGGCGATAGTGCCAGTATCACCACACCGAAAGGTGATGTTACGTACCAAATCATCAATATCGGCTAGATTTTAGCGATTCTAAGGCAATTATCCACCGCCAGTTGAGCGGTGGATAATTGTATTTATGCTATACTGCAGTGGATATGGCGACACTAAAAGATTTTCGAAATGAGCGGCTCAGAAAATTAGATGAACTAAAACTGATAGGTATTAATCCCTATCCGGCGGATGCCCATCGGACACAAGCGACGGGTGATATTATCGGTCATTTTGACGAATTGCAAGGTCAAACAGCGACTGTTGCAGGTCGGATTGTCGGTATTCGGAAGTTTGGTAAATTGGCATTTATCGTCGTCAAGGATTTTAGTGGCGAGATACAGCTATTTTTTCAAGATGGTCGTGTGGGCGAGCGCAACCAGACTCTTGGTCAACTTGGTATGGCCGATTTACCACTGCTTGACACGGGTGATTTTGTCGAAGCGACCGGAGAAATTATCAAAAGTAAGACCGGCGAAATTTCTATATTTGTAACTAATTTCCGGCTTCTTTCAAAGGCGTTGCGTCCAATGCCGAGCGCTCAAGAAGGTTTTACTAACAAAGAAGAACGTATGCGTCGTCGTTATATCGACATGAACGTTAATCAGGACGTGCGCAATCGTTTTGTGCGTCGAAGTAAGTTTTGGCAGGCCACACGTGACTATCTGAATCGACACGACTTCATAGAGATTAATATTCCTGTACTCGAACATACAACCGGTGGGGCTGACGCAAATCCATTCGTGACTCATATGGACGCTCTGGACCAGAATTTTTATTTGCGCATTAGCCACGAACTGCCGCTGAAGCGTCTGCTTGGCGCTGGTTTTGAAAAAGTGTACGATATTGGTCCACGATTTAGGAATGAAAACTATAGCGACGAGCATTTGCCAGAACATGTGGCTATGGAGTGGTATTGGGCATACGCTAATTGGCAAGACGGTATGCAATTTATGACTGACATGTACAAGTTTACTCTACAAGAAACATTCGGAACGCTCGAGTTTGACCTAGGCGGTAAACACGTCGATATGAATGTTGACTGGGAGATATGGGATTATGCGACCGTCATTAAAGACCGTTACGGTATTGATGTCCATGAATCGTCACTGGATGAGGTAAAAAAAGCCCTAGCTGACAACAAACTCGAAGTTGAGCAGACCGAAAACAGAGCCCGCGGTATCGACAAGCTTTGGAAAAATATACGCAAAGACGTCGTCGGTCCCGTCTGGCTGATTAATACCCCAACGTTTATCAGTCCACTAGCAAAGACTAATCCCGGAGATGTCCGCACAGTCCAGCGGTTCCAGCCTATTATTGCCGGCAGCGAGCTCGGCAATGGCTTTTCGGAGCTTAATGACCCAGTTGACCAGTTGAATCGCTTTGTCGAGCAACAAACAATGCGCGACAGTGGCGATGACGAAGCGATGATGCTTGATATCGATTATGTTGAAATGCTTGAATATGGCATGCCGCCAGCCTGTGGTTGGGGCTTTAGTGAACGAGTCTTTTGGATTTTTGAAGGCGTAACGGCTCGTGAAGGTGTACCATTTCCGCAGCTGCGGAGCGACTATGACGATGTGACACGCGGGATTTACCCTGACATTACTTTGCCATAACCAAGACGATTGACTGGTAGGGTTTTCGTCTGAATATTTCTGTTTAACCACTAGCAATGTTAAGATAGTTGGGTATTATTTTTAGATATGGCGTAAGCTTACAAAAGCGTCACAGGAGGGTATTTGATGATTGAAGTGCGACATATCACAAAAACGTACGGTAAAAAGCAAACTACATTTACGGCGCTTGATGATATTAATTTTGTCGTTCCCGACGGAGCGAGCGTGGCAATCGTTGGTAGATCTGGTTCGGGTAAGTCTACCCTGATGCATGTCATGAGCGGTCTCGATCGCCCAGAAGCTGGCGAAGTGATTGTCGACGGTGTCGATATCTTGCGATTGAAGGCCAAAGCGGTTGATAAGTTTCGATCAGAAAAAATTGGATTTATTTTTCAGGCTTTTTTTGTGCAGGCCAACGAGTCATCGTTCGAGAACGTTGCCTTGCCGCTTGAAATTGCTAGTATGTCTGCAAGCGCACGTACTAAGCGGGTTATTGCAGCCCTACGAGTAGTTGGACTGAGCGACAAAGAGAAGCAAAAAGCAGGCAATCTGTCTGGTGGTCAAAAGCAGCGCCTAGCGATTGCGCGGGCGATTGTTAATAAGCCACGTATTATTTTTGCTGATGAGCCAACAGGTAATTTAGATACCACGACCGGCGCGTCTATTGAAAAGCTACTGTTCGGTCTCAATAAACAAGGCGGAAGTACACTTGTCGTCGTGACTCATGATGAAGAATTAGCCGCTAAATGTGACATGCAGATCTATCTAAAAGACGGAAAGATTGATCGAATTATGGGAGGTGACAAATAATGAAAACTTTTGATATTGTTCGTCGGGCGGGTCGTAGCCTGAAGCATGCCAAAGCCCGCACTATCCTGACCAGCCTTGCCATTGCCGTCGGGGCTTTTACGCTGACTCTCGCCATTGCTGCCGGAGAGGGAGCGCGCCAATATGCCAATACGCTTTTGACAACAAATATTGATCCGCAGATATTGGCAATCGCCAAAGACAAGAGCTTTTTTGAAGGTGGCCAAACCGGACCTCAGGAGTACGACCCGAACGCCAGTCTATTGATGCGAGCTACTGGAAGAACCGTCATCAAGCAGTTAACGCAGGATGATATTGACGCTATCGCTGCCCGTGCCGATATCGTCAGTATCAACCCGGCGTATACCATTAACGCTCAATATATGACTCGTCCAGGTCAGAAAAAGTATACAGCAGATGTCACCCAGTACGACTCGGGTGTCACTCAGACTGTTGCCGCCGGAAGCTTACCGGCACTTCGCACGTCAATTGCCGATGGCGAGATTGCCTTACCCGAAGCGTACGTGTCTTTGCTTGGTTTTAAGTATGCCCAAGACGCCATCGGCGCAACGGTAACGATTCACTTTGAGCGCACGCCAACGCCAACGCAGGCGCAAATCCAGGCGGCACTTACCCAGGGCGCTGCCGCGATTCAACAGCTCGGGGCACCACAACCAAAAGATGTTCAATTTAAAGTGGTTGCCATTGTTGGAAAATCAGCTACTGCCCTGACGGCAATGTCAAACGTACAAGTCAGCAATGTTCAGGCCAAGGAATTGTCAGAGTTTAGCACCGAAGGAACTAGCAGTTACCACAAGTACAGCATCGCTACCGCTAGCGTAAAGCAAGGTGTTGACCCTGCGAGTGTCAAACAGGCACTAGTCGCGAAAGGGTACGGCGTTCAAACAGCCAAAGACCTGCAGGGATTACTGTTTACTATCGTAAATATTCTGCAGGGTATCGTGATTGGATTTGGTGTTCTCGCTCTCATTACGAGTGTCTTTGGGATTGTTAATACGCAGTATATATCTGTTCTGGAACGGACCCGTGAGATAGGTCTCATGAAAGCTTTGGGTATGCGCGGCCGTCATGTCAGCCGATTGTTTCAGTTTGAAGCGGCCTGGATTGGATTCTTGGGTGGCACAATCGGGGCGGTTATTGCCGTAGCGACAGGCCTTGCGTTAAACCCTTGGATAACCCGCCAGTTGACACTGGGTGACGGTAATTATCTGTTGATATTCCAACCTATTCCAATTATATTTTTGGTCATTGTTTTGATGGCGATTGCGATGCTGGCAGGCTATTTTCCCGCTCGTAAAGCTTCCAAGCTTGATCCAATCGAAGCACTTCGTACGGAATAACAGATAAATTTGATACAATAAATACTATGTTAGATATTCGTTTCATCAGAGAAAATCCCGACCTAGTCAAAGAAAATGCCAAAAACAAAGGTTACGACGTCAATATTGACGAACTGCTTCGTCAAGACGAAATACGCCGTCGCCTTTTGTCTCAGGCAGATACTCTGCGTGAAAAACGAAACACTATTTCCTCACAGCTAAAGGGCGGCAGGCCATCGGACGACCTGATTGCTGAGGCTACATCAATCAAAGACGAACTAGCGACTGTCGAGATGTCTCTGCGCGCCGTTGACGATACATTCACTGTACTTATAAAGCAAGTTCCTAACGTTGCAACGAGCGACGTGCCAGTTGGCGCCAGTGAAGACGAAAATGTTATTTCGAAAGTGGTTGGCGAGCCAACAAAGTTCGAATTTACGCCTAAAAATCATGCTGAAATTGCCGAGGCCAAAGGCTGGATCGATAAAGAGCGGGCCGCTAAAGTGGCTGGCAGTCGGTTTGCTTACGTTAAGGGCGATTTAGTGCGCCTACAGTGGGCGATGATGCAGTGGGCGATGAATCAGCTATGCGATGAACTGGTACTAAAGGCCATTATCGAAAAAGCCGGTCTCGAGGTAAGCTCGAAGCCATTTATACCGGTACTACCACCATCAATGATTAAAACCGAGCTTTACGATGCGATGGATCGTCTTGAGCCGCGTGATGATCGTTACAAGATCGAAGGCGAAGAGCTTTGGTTGCAGGGAAGTGCTGAGCACGTACTTGGAAGTATGCACGCTGACGAAATTTTTAATCACGACGATTTACCAGTGCGCTATGTTGGCTATGCTACCAGCTTCCGTAAAGAGGCTGGTACGTACGGTAAGGATATGGAAGGTATTATTCGCATGCACCAGTTCGACAAGATGGAGATGGAGAGTTTAGCCTCACCAGACCGGTCGCTTGACGAGCACTTGTTGATGGTTGCTGTTCAAGAATACTTGATGAGTAGTCTTGGGCTACCCTACCGAGTTGTGATGAAGTGTACGGCTGATATTGGTAAGCCGAATGCCCGAGGCGTCGATATTGATGTATGGCTACCAGGGCAGGATAAATATCGCGAGACTCATACCGCTGACTATATGACTGACTATCAAGCGAGGCGCCTCAAGACGCGTTACCGCGGCAAAGATGGTGTTGAGCTGATTCACACTAACGATGCTACTGTGTTGTCTCAGCGTCCGTTAATCGCCATTATAGAAAACTATCAAACAGCCGAAGGTGATGTACGCGTCCCTGAGGTCCTTCGCCCGTATCTTGGTGGACGAGAGATTATTTAATCTGTAAACTTACAGGCGTAGCTTGGGTTAGAGTGTTATAATAAAACTACCAACCAAACCAAATAGGAGGGTAGCACATGATCAAATCAATCGAAATCACAGGAATTAAATATGACCTGGATGAGACGACCAAGCAGTATGTCAAAAAAAAGATTGGAAGATTAGATCGTTATCTGCCTCGCCACGCACGCAAGAGTGTGACGGCCGAGGTTAAACTTAAACAGGTCAATCGAGACCACGGTAATAAATACGAAGCCGAGATAGTACTGTCGGTGCCTGACAAAATCCTCACCGCAACTGATTCAACAGGCAATATGCTTGCGGCGGTTGATATTGTAGAGTCAAAAATCGTCTCACAACTGCGCAAATACAAGCAATCCACGATTGCGCACGTTGGAAGACGAGGTGTCATGAGTCGCTTCAAGCGTAGTTACGCGCGCGAACTATAAAACTAACACCTTGTCCAATCCTCCTTCTGGCCGTATAATACATAGAGAATTTTACAGAAGTTTCTGATAAGTGAGGGTTATTGATTATGGTAAGTAGGCAAAAGGTGTTAACCAAGATTTTTGGTGACCCACAAGTTAAGATTTTAAAGGTGCTGCAAAAAAAAGTCGGACTCATCAATGTTTTGGCTGATAAATACGCCAAGTTTTCAAAAGGTGATCTTAAAAAACAAACTGAAGTTCTGAAAAAACAGTTACAAAAAAAAGGAACGACTCTTGATAGCCTGTTGCCGGACGCTTTTGCATTAGTTCGCGAAGCGGCTGATCGTGTGCTCGGCATGCGTCCTTTCGACGTGCAGCTTATCGGCGGCATGGCCTTGCATGAGGGCAACGTAGCCGAGATGAAAACAGGTGAGGGCAAGACTCTTGTTGCAACCCTACCTGTCTATTTGAATGCACTGGAAGAAAAAGGTGTTCATGTTGTCACCGTCAACGACTACCTGGCGCAGCGTGATGCTAGCTGGATGGGCGAACTTTATCATTTCTTGGGCCTCTCGACAGGTGTCATTATTAACGAGGCCTCGTTTATGTATGATCCGTCGTACAACAATGAATCACACGACGATCCTCGCATGAAACGCCTACGACCAGTGACTCGTAAGGAGGCGTACGCCGCCGATGTTACCTACGGAACTAACAATGAGTTTGGGTTTGACTACCTACGCGATAACATGGTCAACGAAGTCGATTTGCTTCGTCAGCGTGACCTGCACTTTGCTATTGTGGACGAAGTCGATAGTATTTTGATTGACGAAGCTCGAACACCTCTTATTATTAGTGCCCCAGCTGCTGAAAATCCTGACAGTTACTATCAATTTGCAAAAATTGGCGCTCAACTGACTGAAAGTGACTACATCCTGGACGAGAAGCGTCGAAGTGTTGCCTTGACTGATGAGGGTGTTGAGAAAATCCAACAGCTCCTTGGAGTCAAAAACTTATACAGCCCGGATTACGTTCGTTCGGTGTATCATATTGACCAAGCGTTACGGGCTCAAACCCTCTTTAAGCGCGATAAAGATTATGTCGTTACCAACGATGGTGAAGTGATTATTGTTGACGAGTTTACGGGGCGTCTGATGCAAGGACGTCGCTATAACGAAGGCTTACACCAGGCGATTGAAGCCAAAGAAGCGGTCCCTGTCCTCCAAGAGAGCATGACCTTGGCAACTGTCTCGTTTCAGAATTACTTCCGTCTGTATAAAAAGCTGTCTGGTATGACAGGTACTGCCTTTACCGAAGCCGAAGAATTTCAGCAAATTTATAGCCTTGATGTGGTTCAGGTTCCATCTAACCGACCAATTGATCGCACCGATAAGCAGGATCTTATCTTTAAAACAGAAAAAGGTAAATTAAAGGCAGTTGCTCATGCCATCAAAGAATATCATACCCAAGGTCGTCCTGTTTTGGTCGGGTCGGCTTCAATTGCCAAAAATGAGCTCATTGCTGGTTGGCTTGACAAGGAAGGTGTGCCATACGAACTTTTGAACGCTAAAAATAATGAACGGGAAGCGGCAATTATTGAAAAAGCTGGTCAAAAGGGCTCTATCACACTCGCGACGAACATCGCCGGACGTGGGACCGACATCAAACTCGGCGAAGGAGTTGTCGAGCTGGGCGGGCTGGTTGTGCTTGGCTCTGAGCGCCATGAATCTCGTCGTATTGATAACCAACTTCGTGGCCGTGGTGGCCGTCAGGGCGATCCAGGTGAAACTCAATTTTACGTTTCTACCGAAGATGACCTGATGCGTATCTTTCAAGGCGAGCGTATCGCCAGTCTGATGGATCGGCTTGGGGTTGATGAGGATACGCCTATTCAGAATGCAGCGGTTTCAAAAACGCTCGAAGCTGCTCAAAAACGGGTTGAAGGCTATAATTTTGATACTCGTAAAAATGTCGTACAGTACGATAATGTGATTAATCGCCATCGTCGAGTCGTTTATACGATTCGACGCAAGATTCTTGAGGGAAGTGATATTAAACCCGAGATGGAGCTTTTGCTTGACGCTAAGCTACGCGAATTAACTGCGTTGCCAGCAAAAAACAGAAAGAACTTTGCCAAAGAGTTTGAAGCTATTTTTCCACTCAGTGACAAGAAACTGAAAGCTATCGGCGATGAAAAGAATGATAAGTCACGCCTTGAGCTGGCTCGCAGAGAAGTCGATAAACTTTATAAAGCTAAAGAGCAAGAACTTGACGAAGATGTCGTCCGAAAAGTTGAACGTGAAGTTTATTTGCAGGTGCTTGATACGCTATGGATGCAACACCTCGAGAATATGCAACACCTTCGAGAGGGGATTCATTGGCGAAGCGTTGGACAACGCGATCCGCTGGTCGAGTACCGCAGCGAAGCCCAAAACTTATTCAGTAGTTTGCAGGCAACATTACGAGACGAAGTTCTACGGGCAGTGATGAATGTTCACAAACACGACGTCGTAGCTCGTCAAGATGAGGAATACGACACCGAACTGACCCGACTGGCCGAGAACGCCGTCGAACATGGTGTCAATGAAGTGACCGGTGGTGAATTGAGTCGAGATAGTGATTTCAAAGTAAAAAAAGCAACCGAGTTACAGCTATTACACAAGAAAAAAAATGATGTCCGCAAAAAAAAGAAATCTGAACGTCAAAATCGTAAAACTAATCGTAAATAACGGGTGGTAGAAAGTAGAGTCATATGAATCATACCGTTGAAGAGGTGCGCCTAAAGAATGGTGCCAAAGGATTACTCATTAATGTGCCTGGCGCAACTGTTATGAGCATGCAATTTCACTTTCGGGCTGGTAATCGTTACACTAAGGCAAAAGACATTGAACAGGTTGCCCATATTATGGAACATATGGCCTTCGGAGCCAATGCACGCTATAAAACAGAACACGAGTTCGAGTCGGAATTTACTAAAAATGGTGCCTATCGAAACGCCTATACCAGTGATCTGTCGATGGTATACGAAGCCGACTGTGCGGATTTTGAGTGGGACCGTATTATGGATCTTCAAAAATTGGCGATTTGTCAGCCTCGATTTAACGACGTTGAACTCCAGGCCGAGAGGGGTAATGTTCGAAGCGAGCTAACAAATTATTTAAATGATCACCATCGTCTGCTGTGGCCCCGGGTGCAGCAATTACTTGGTGAGGACGTGCTGACCTATCGTCAGTCACTTCTTACGATTGGCAATGTCACGCTGGCCAATGTGCGCGAGCATCATCGTCGTACGCACACGACCCGTAACATGCGCTTTGTTGTGGCTGGTAAACTTCGTGGCCGTAAGGCTGAGATCAAGCGTTTAATCGAGGGTTTCCAGTTACCAGAAGGTGAACGGTTCATCGTCCCGCGTGACGAGCTGACGAGTGCCAACCCAAGCGTGATTCGCCGTAAAGATGCTACCAACCTGACCTTTAATTGGTCCATGGCGCTACCTCGCGAATTGAGTGACGAGGAGTTAGACTCGATGCATTATCTCAACCATATTCTGACGGGCACGATGTACTCGCGTATTTTTGGCGCGGCTCGTCAAAAAGGCCTTGCCTATAATGTGAGTGCTCATGTTGGAGCGGGGTATTATGATAGCAGCTGGGATATCATTGGTCAGGTTAATCACGAAACAGCCAGTGAGCTGTTCGATATTATTACGCGCGAAATTCGCTGCGTTTTGGATGGAAATATTAACCAAGGCGAGATAGAGGCGGCTAAGTCATTCGCTCTCGGACGTTACCAGATGGGCGCCCAAACCGTCTCGCAAATTAGTAGTTTTTATACGGGCCGTTATTTTGCAGATGATTTTATAAAAAATTATGGTGCCGTACCGGATATGATAAAGAATGTCTCACTTGACCGCATGATAGATACTGCTCGTGAATTCATCGATGCCAATACATGGGTACTGGCCGCGGTCAGTAGTGGAGAGCGCCAAGAGTTAGTTGAACTTAACGATAAGATAGCAACATTGTTCGAACCACGGTAGAATAGTTCTATGAAGATTGCAATTGCAGGCTATGGAGTCGAAGGTGTATCAAATTATCGCTACTACGCAGCGGACCTCACAAACGAGATAACAATCGTTGACCAACGTCAGCCGAGTCTTGATATTCCGACTGGCGTCCTGACGATTATAGGCCAGGATGCTCTCGATAATTTGGTCGGATTTGATCTGGTGGTGCGTACGGCTGGGCTAGACCCGTCGAAAATTAAAACTGACGGTAAAATATGGTCGGCAACCAACGAATTCTTCGCCAAGTGTCCCGCGCCAATTATTGGAGTGACCGGAAGTAAAGGCAAGGGGACAACGGCTAGCCTTATCGCTAGTATTCTTAGGGAAGCTGGAAAAAAAGTTTGGCTTGTGGGTAATATTGGTGTAGCCGCCCTTGATGTACTGGCGGATATTAAAAGTGAAGATATTGTTGTCTATGAACTATCAAGTTTTCAATTGTGGGATATCCAAGCGTCGCCTCATATCGCCGTAGTCTTATTTATAGAGCAGGAGCACCTTGATGTGCATGATGGTATGCAAGATTATGTAAACGCCAAGGCTCGCATTACGCACTATCAAACAAGTCAAGATATTCTTGTGTATAACCAAACAAACCAGTACGCCAAGACGATTGCTCAGCACTCGTCAGCGCAGACTATTCCATACCCTGACGTCAGTGCAGCCCATATCCGAGACGGGTCATTCTACCAGGCTGAACAGTTAATTTGTTCAGTTGATGCACTGCAAATTATTGGTCGGCATAATCAAGATAACGCCTGTGCGGCTATTGAGGCGGTCTGGAGTTTGACCAATGACAGAGAGGTAATCGAAAAAGGTTTTCGTAGCTTTACGGGACTGCCTCATCGGTTGAAATTTGTGCGTGAAATAGAAGGGGTACGCTACTACGACGATAGTATTGCGACAACCCCCAGCTCGGCGATTGCAGCCCTTAGAGCCTTTGATGAACCAAAAGTTATTATCCTGGGCGGATCATCAAAGGGGTCTGATTTTAGTGAATTGGCCACAGAGCTAACTCACCATAAAGTGAGGGCTATATTGATTGGTGCAGAGGCTGAAAAAATAGCCGCTAGCTGTCGGAAAACTGGATTTACAGACTTTGAAATTATGGTTAATCCTACTGCCCAGACAATCGTCCAACGGGCTCATTCGGTTGCTCATTCGGGTTCGGTTGTGCTGTTGAGCCCGGCGAGCGCCAGTTTTGGCTTGTTCAAGAATTATATTGATCGCGGCGAGCAATTTGTAGACGCTGTTGAAGCGTTGTGAAATCAGTTACAATAGATAACCATGCAGCCACTACTTAAACGAATTACAAATTTATTGTCACAAGTCGATGCGGCTTTTGTGCGTCTTTCGATTGTAGCCAAACAAGAAAAAATAGCAGTTCTCGAAGGCGAATTGGCGACGTCCGAGATATGGCACAACCCGCAGGAGGCACAAGACAAAAGCAAGCAACTTGCCGCGGCTAACAGTGCGGTTGAGCCTTGGTTGGTCCTTCGGGCTCAGGTGGCAGATATTGCTGAGTTAATCGATATGGGTGACGATAGTTTGCTGGGTGAGTTTAACGAGCAGGTGACCGCCCTCGAGCGTGAATTCGCACTCCAAAGGAGAGAACTGCTGTATACCGGCGAATATGATGAACGTAATGCAATCTTACGCCTCAGCGCAGGAGTCGGCGGCACGGACGCACAAGATTGGACAGAGATGTTGGAACGGATGTACTTGCGCTGGTCAGAAAAGTCAGGAATGAAAACAGTAATCATTGAACGTTCGGTCGGTGAAACGGCTGGTATAAAATCGAGCGTCATCGAGGTAACGGGCCCGTACGTCTACGGAAAACTTAAAAGTGAGCACGGCGTTCATCGATTGGTGCGGCTGAGTCCCTATAATAGTGATAATCTTCGCCAGACGAGCTTTGCACTTGTAGAGGTGCTTCCCCAGATTGATGTACCCGAAGAGGTTCAACTTGACGATAAAGACCTGAAGATAGACGTGTACCGAGCTGGTGGGCACGGTGGTCAATCGGTCAATACGACCGATAGTGCCGTGAGGGTAACGCATCTTCCGACGGGAATCGTTGTATCGATTCAAAATGAGCGTAGTCAGTTGCAAAACCGCGAGACAGCCCTCAAAATTGTACGGAGTAAGCTGGCGCAACTTCAACTTGAACAGCACGCCGCCAGCATTACAGACCTTCAGGCGGGCGAGTCAGCCAATTGGGGCAGTCAAATTCGCAATTACGTCCTCCATCCCTATACGATGGTCAAAGACACACGTACAAAACACGAAGATCGTGACGCCAGCGGGGTACTGGACGGCAAACTTGATGGCTTTATTGAAGCCTACTTAGAGCGTCCAGAGGCAGCCTAGATTTGCCCCGCCCATTTGTTCTTATGCTATAATGGTGGTTAGCAATGATACTACTTGACAGGGTAACAAAATCGTACGGCAAGGATACTGCGCCGGCCATTAATCGCATGAGCTTGTTTATTGAGCCGCGCGAATTTGTTATTTTAGTTGGTACCAGCGGTGCCGGAAAGTCGACGCTTCTGAAGCTGTTGACGCGTGAAGAAAAACCGACCAGTGGCAAGATAGTTGTCGGAGGTATCGACTACGATACACTCAAAGATAGCCACGTTCCGATGCTCCGACGCAAGATTGGCGTGGTGTTCCAAGATTTTAAATTATTACCCCAGCGAAACGTGTTTGAAAATATTGCTTTTGCCCTTGAGATTGCTGGTATGAGTGGTCGTGAAATTAAAAACACCGTTCCAAAAGTGATTGAACTGGTTGGACTGACAGGTAAAGAAAAGCAATTCCCGCATCAATTGTCTGGCGGTGAGCGTCAACGCGTCGCCATTGCTCGTGCCGTCGTTCGTCAGCCAAAGATTCTGATTGCTGATGAGCCAACCGGAAACCTCGATCCAAAGCACAGCTGGGATATTGTTCGCTTGCTTGAAAAGATTAACAAATACGGCACGACGGTTCTGCTGACCACTCACAACGTTGATATTGTTAATAAATTGAAGCGACGGGTGATTACGATCGAACACGGTAAAATTACTGGTGACCAAGCGCAGGGGAGTTACAGGCAATGAGCAAGCGTAAATTAGATTCAAAGGCGTTTGCTAGGCAAAAGCAAAACCGTCGCAAGTGGCTGACGTTTGTTCGCATGTGCCGTTATGGAATTAATAACTTCTCGCGTAACGCTTGGCTGACCATTGCGGCAACGGCTGTTATGACAATTACACTACTGATTATATTTACGGCGGTTGTCGCACGCTCTATATTGGCCGAGACGGTCGCGCAACTTCGCGATAAGGTACCGATGTCAATCTATCTAAAAACCGAAACAACCGATCCTCAAGCGGATGCTATTAAGCAGCAGTTACAAAAACTATCATCTGTCCGATCGGTAGATTACGTGAGTGCTGAAGATGCCAAAGCCCAGCAAATCCAGGAAAATAAAAAGAACATCGCCTTTCTCGAGGCATCAAAAGAGGCGACTAACAGAAACCCGGGTATTCTTCACGTCACTATCCAAGACATTAACGATACCTCTCAGCTTAGCGACTTTGTTAATACAAATCAGCTTTTAAAGAAAAGTATTGATTCTGCTCGGGCGCCATCATTTGCTGGCGAAAGAAAGGCTAGTATCGAGTCGATTGGTCAGGGAATTAGCTTTGCCGAAAAAATCGGCCTTATTGCGAGTCTCGTATTCGTTGCTATTTCGTCGTTGATTATCTTTAACACCATTCGGATGGCCATCTTTAATCGCAAGGAAGAAATACAAATGATGAAATTAATTGGGGCCGATAGGTCATTCATTCGTGGCCCATTCCTAGTCGAGGCGCTTGTCTATGGATTTATAGCGGCCGTTATCGCGACAGGACTTGGATTGGCGGGATTGTATGCCTCATCCAAATCCTTGAGCAACTTTTTTTCCGTCCAAGCAACCATTAATTACGTAACATCTTATGGAGTCTTTGTCCTGTTAGGGATGATAGGGCTGGGTGCGTTTATTGGAATTGTTTCGTCCCTTCTTGCAACCCGACGTTATTTGAAGCTGTAGTAGGGGGTTTTATGATTGACAAACCTATACTGCTTATGTTACGCTTGGCCTTGACATGAAACTGCGTACCACCACACCAGCTTCAATCCCTTTTATAGCAAAGTCATTGCTAGTAGTGCTTGGCGTGTTGGTTGTGGCCATCGCTGTAGCGATTCAAATCAATAATTCTACTTATGCACGAGATTTCGATGGTGAAATTCGAACTCTCCAAAGGGAGATTAATCAATATCAAGCTGAAGCCAATCGCCTTAATGACGAGGCTGTGACGTTAAGTTCGGAAGTGGCAAAACTTACCAATCAAAAGGCTGCTATTCAGGCTCAAATTGATATCAACCAGGCTCAATATGACAAATTGATTGTAGATATTGCCGCCACGGAGAAAAAAATTGCCGACAACAAAAGCTTTTTAGGTGACATTATCGCAGACCTATACGTTGATGATAAGATATCTCCAATTGAGATGATTGCAAGTAGTAAGACTATTAGTGAATACCTTGACAAGCAAGAGTATCGAAATTCCGTCCGCGATCAATTGACTTCGACGATTGCAGAGATCAAAGCGCTAAAGCTTACACTCGATCAACAAAAAGTCGATGTAGAGAAGCTACTCGCCGACCAAAAAGATCAAAGGAATGTACTTGCTGCCAAAGAATCCGAACAGCAAGGCCTTCTCAATGCAACGCGCAATGACGAGGCGATATACCAAGGCCTCATTGGTGATAAACAAGCTCAAATTGCAGAATCACGGGCCAATCAAGCGGCACTGGCGGCTAGGTTCAGCGGCGGTACTGTTATTGATGGTGGCTTGCTCGGTAGTTATCCATGGAATGGATCTACTTGTCCTATGTGGGGCTACTTGTCTACGGGCGGTTCCGATGGAAATGGTAACGATGGATATGGATACGGCTGTCGTCAATGTGCGAGCTACGTCGCGTGGAAGATAGCAAAAGAGACGAGTTTTTATCCAAAGTGGGGTGACGCAAAGGACTTTACCGGCAATGCAATGGCGCGTTTCAATTCAGCCGATGGAGCCCCACGGGCAGGCTCGATAGCCGTCATGGATCCTTATAAAGCCGGTCAGCAATATGGACATGTTGCGTGGGTTGAGGGTGTTAGCGCTGACGGTGGCACAGTTACTGTCAGTCAATATAACTATGATTACGGTCAAGGTTACGGTATGTACAGTATGATGAATCTACCTACGAGCGCTTTTGACCACTACGTTCAAATCGTAAAGTAATATAAAACCATAACTTCTATAGCGCACTCATCCCAGAGTGCGCTATAATTATGAGTAAGTAAACAAAGGCACAACAGGGGAGAACTATGACAGACCACCAGCAGCATTCAGATAGTGCGCATCCGCACAAACAGAAGGCCAAGAAGCCTTTATCAGCTAATCTATTATTCTTGATTATTGCCGCAACGGCTGTGGTCGGATTCCTCGTAGGTACCCGTAGTGAACAAATACTGAGCGTTGTAGGGCCTACCTTTGGGCTTAAAACCTATGCTGGTGATATTGACCTAAGCTCTATTCAAGCAACCTACAAAGCCCTCAAGGCCAATTATGACGGTAAGCTCGACGACAAGGCACTTGTCGAAGGAGCAAATAAGGGCCTAGTTGGCGCGGCAGGCGATGCCTATACGCTTTACATGGATTCAAAAGAGACAAGTGCCTTCGAAAATGACCTGTCTGGTAATATCGGCGGTGGTATTGGTGCCGAGATTGGTCTTCGACAAGAAAAAATAACTATTATACGGACACTTAAATCTAACCCAGCGGAAAAAGCTGGTCTGAACGCGGGTGATACGGTTCTTAGCATTAATGATCAAGCAACGACTGGTTGGACTGTCGAAAAGGCCGTTTCTCAAATTCGTGGTGAAGTGGGTACAACGGTCAAGCTTTCGGTTCTTCGCGGTACCGAAGTCAAAGAATTTACCATTACTCGCGCAACTATTTCTAACCCTAGCGTCGATAGTAGCGTGACAGACGGAGTGGGTACGCTGACAATCAGCCGATTTGATAATGAAACTGCTACTTTAGCCCGTGCAGCCGCTCGGAATTTTAAAAGTCAAAATGTCAAAGCTGTCATTTTAGATCTTCGAGGAAATGGCGGCGGTTACTTAGCTGCCGCACAGGACGTCGCGGGAATTTGGCTTGATAACAAGGTCGTCGTTACCGAACGGACGGATGGCAAGGTCATCGAGGAGCTCAAATCTGACAGCGATGCTATTCTGGCGGGTATTCCTATGGCTGTGTTGGTTAATGCCGGCAGTGCCAGCGCTAGTGAAATTGTGGCCGGAGCCTTGCAAGATCACGGCGTCGCCAAGCTGGTTGGAGAGAAGACGTTTGGTAAGGGCAGCGTTCAGAAATTGATTACACTCCCCGAGGGAGCGCAGCTCAAGGTAACCATCGCTCGCTGGTATACGCCAAGTGGCAAGAACATCACAAAAGAGGGTATTAAACCTAATATCACAGCTGCATTGACCCAAGAAGATATCAACGCCGGCATTGACCCGCAACTTAACGCGGCTAAAAAGGAGCTGGGACTGTAATGCTTGTGTTTTTAACGACAAGTGTAGTACTATAATGGACAGTATGGATACAAAGAAAAAAATTCTCCTCGTGGAAGACGATGTCGCATTGTCGACTGTTTACAAATCTCGTATGGAGCTCGAAGGTTTCGAGATTCGTGAAGTCAACAACGGCGAGGAAGCCTTGTCGGCTGCAATCGATTTTAAGCCCGACCTTATTTTGCTGGACGCTATGATGCCAAAGATTAGCGGCTTTGATGTACTCGATATTTTACGCAACACCACCGAAACGGCTAATATTCGTATTATTATGTTAACCGCCCTCAGTCAGCCAAAAGACAAAGAGCGGGCTGAAGCGCTTGGCGTTGACGACTACCTAGTAAAATCACAAGTTGTGATCGGTGATGTTGTCGAGCGTGTGAAGTTCCATCTCGGGCTGCTCGAGCAGCAACCTATCCAGTAATACTTTCGATATCTTCGTGAATGACGGCAACCTCTGACACCAGGGGTTGCTTTTTTATTAGTCTTATGCTATAATCTGCATAAAGGTTAATAAAACAAATAAGCTATGAGCGAAAAATTATCAGATAGCCAACCAGTACTTGTATCTCGCAGTAGTGTTGATGGCGCACCCAGAAGGGTTGAAGTTTGGCGTTTGACTGATCGTGTCGATGAACGTGGCCGTCGTATTGCTACGAGCCAAACGGAAGAAAAGTTTGGTAGCGAGCATGGGTATGTTGAAAAACCATTATCTGATACTACACGTAGCCTTGATGGTCAGACCAAGCTAGCCGAAGAATTGGCCGCTGACCTCAATCGTACACCAGAACGATACAAGCTTTCGCCCGAGGCCGAAGCAAAACTTGCAAGAGACCTCGGCGGAAGTGTTCTTGAGTCGGTTGGGTTCGTAGGTTTCGAGAATGCAACTGAGCAGCCTAACGTCGAAAAAGAAAAGAATCCACGCTTAGAACGTATTTTTACCCCAAACGCACGTCCAGAACTGTCCGAGTCAACTAATAGCACCGACTACGATTATTTGTGGGCTAGTGAGGAGGAGCATGCGGCGGGCCTAGCTAGGTTAAGGGCAGAGAGTATTGCGAATGAGCCTATTCTAAAGGCGCAGCAAGAGCATGATAAGTTCGTGACTCAGGGTACCAGAGAGGTCGCCTCGGACCAGCTTAGAAATTCTATGAAGTATGACATTGGCCTAAAAGAAATACTAAAAAAGTATTCATTCGCAGAGGCTTCATTGGATGCTGTTGATGCAATTAGAACTGATAAAAATGTACGTTATGACGTGGGTGTCTATTTACTGGATAAGCTTAACAATGCGGTAAAAAGAAACCCTCGGGGTTATGGCGATAGGTTAGTGGCTAACGGACAGAAACGAAGCGATAACCACTCTAGGTTTGCGGCGGACACGACCAGCCGCGAATACGCGACATGTATTGCGCTTGCCATGCTTGACGGAAGTTTTAACGGTGACCGACAGCTTGCCGATGATAATCTTAAACATGATAGCAATGGTAAGATAATTAACGCACAACACCGAGACGCCGCGCGTTCAATTCTATAGATAAATATCGATTTAATAAAATAACCTCCTTGTCGGAGGTTATTTTATTAAGAAAACGTATTATATTAAACGACGTGAACTTGGGTACGGGGAGTCGTTTTGCCAGTGAAGCGGCTTTTGCGTACTTTGCTGAAACCGATAACACCGTCGATAGCGGCATGAATCGTGAAGTCGCGGCTGATGAAGGTACCGGGGCCGGCAAGTTTGGTTGAACCTGTTTGACGGACTAGGACTTCGCCTGTACGGACTGTTTGGCCACCAAAACGCTTGACGCCAAGTCGGCGACCCGCATTATTGTGGACGTTTTTGGCTGAACCACCTGCTTTAACGTGTGACATGGAGTAACTCCTTTAAATTAATAACAAAATCTAACTGATTGTACCAAATATAGCGGGGTGCGTCAAGTATCCGTAAGAGGGGAATAGGCGTTCCGGGTCGGTTAAGATCGCCGCTCGGTTACACACCGGGACGAACAGGGCTTCGCTCCGGGTCTGACAAGAGCCCCGGCGTCTGGTCAGACCCGGGCTGCAGATTGTCCGTCCTGGGAGTAACTGCGCGGCTCTAATGCGGTCAACCGTTACTGTATTTCTTTTTTTTATTCGTCGCCAATGGGGTCTGGGGTCTCTGAAAAGACCGGATAAATCCAGCTATTACTGCCTGGATTGGTGAGAATGTTTGAGCGTAGCGAGTTCCGCAACCAACCAAGCAGTAATCGATGGTTTTATGCCGCGGCTTTTCATCAACCCCAGCAGTTTTCCTTCTTTTGCAGCCAAAAGAAGCGCGTTTGATTACTTTCCGCGGGGAAAGTAAGGATTAAACT
>JACMLL010000032.1 GCA_014379635.1 Candidatus Saccharimonadota bacterium | reverse complement strand
TGGCAGGGGCACGTGGAATCGAACCACGATCCTAGGTTTTGGAAACCCATATACTAACCGTTGTACTATGCCCCTATAGCTTTGTATTGTAACAGATAACCAAGGCTTCAACAAAGAGTCTTTTGTTAGTCGTGTTTACTGGCTCGAATAGCGCGTAAAAACTTCTTGTCGGCCACTGGATCTGCAAACCGAGTAATCGGTTCGTAAATAAAGACGCGTTTACTTTTTGCCTTGACGCCGTCATCGACGTCTTTAATGGCGTTAACGAAAAACTTTTCAATTAGCCACTCACGACCTGGCGCCGTATAGCCAATAACCGTAATGCGCCACAGATCATCGCTCCAGCGCTCGGTAGATTTAATACGCAACGGTTTGGCCAGTAACGTTGGGCCAGAAGGCACAGCATGGATAAGCTCTTTAAGTGTTGCTTCGCCTAGTTCGCGATCCCTGACAAAGACATCGACTGCCATGGTACGAATGCCCCGTGGCGTCACATGGACCGCTTGAATTTGTTGGTTGTGTATCCACAGTATTTCGCCGTTCAAGCTGCGAAGTTTAGTTGAACGAAGCGTAAAACGCTCAACAACACCAGCAGCATCCCAGAATGGCTCGATTTTGACGAAGTCTCCCACATTAAACCATTGTTCAATAATCATCGTTGCGCCTGTCGTAACATCGCGCAGTATCATACCAATCGACTGACCGGCGAACACAATAAACAGAGCACTGGCACCGATAGCGGCCACCCCACCGCTCGATGGCGGGCTGAGAATTTTCCAGGTAATATAGGCGACAACCGCTACGACAATTGCCCGAACACCAGCAACGGCAATACTCAAATAGGTTTCAATTTGACGCAGCCGTATATGTTTTTCTTCGTTCGTCTCTTTATCGGTATGCGTCGAAACGATTTGGGCTAACTTGATAATAGCCCGCGCCAGATATTTACTGGCAAAATAGGCAATAGCAATCGAGAAAACAAGAGTAAGCAACGAGCGAAAGGCGTTCGGCTGAACAAAAAAATCTTGTAGTTCGGTTGTTACGTTAGAAGTATCAAAAATGTCATTCACGGTTACTTAGTATAAGAGATGTGGCGAATAATTGCGAGATGTATAACGGATGGTTTCTGCCTGCTATTATAAGCACCTAGGGCTTTGTCTCACGCTGAGCGGGTTAGCTTTTGATTAACTTGTAATATTTCTTAAATTATACTGTAAAACTGTGTATAACTTTGTCCGCCCAAAGTGTTGTAAAAGCATAAGCGGGCGCCTATAATGAGGCCAGAAAACGTGTGAAAATTAAAAAGGAGTAGCCCGGCTGACCTTCATGTAGGTTATTCGTTAAAAAGTCTGTATGAACATTTTGATGCTTGGGTGGGAACTTCCTCCACATAACAGCGGTGGCCTTGGTGTGGCTTGTTATCATATGTCGAAGGCATTGGCGTTACAGGGTGCCACGATTGATTTTGTTGTTCCCTACACAGCCGCTCATCCTGATATTGATTTTATGACTATTCATAGCGCAACCAAGCTTACTCCTCTTGAACGGTATGGTTTGGGGGCTTATGATTCTAAAACAGTTTTATCAAAAGAGCTTTCATCGGCTGACGTTAATAACCTTGCAGATATGCGCGGCGTACAAAAACGCTACGTACAATTTGTTGAGACTCTTGTAAAAACATGTAAACCTGACGCTATCCACGCTCACGATTGGCTAACAATGGAAGCCGGCATGCGAGCAAAACAGCTAACCGATGCTCCTTTGATTGTGCACGTTCACGCGACCGAATTTGACCGTTGCGGATCTGGCAGCGGTAACCCACTCGTACACGAGATTGAGTACCAGGGGTTAATGATGGCCGATCGTATTATTGCAGTTAGTAATATTACGAAAAGTATTATCATTCAAAAATACGGCATTCCCGAAAATAAAATTGAAGTCGTCCATAACGCTATCGACATCACAAGTTTTGATGACGGTTATAACTATGATTATCGTACGTATCGCTACTTGGAAGCTCTTAAAGACGAGGGTTTTACTATCGTATCAACCGTTACACGATTCACTGTTCAAAAAGGCTTAACGCACTTTATGCGCGCTGCTGCTCGAGCCAGTGAAAAGTACGATAAGTTTGCCTTTTTACTGGCTGGTGACGGCGAACAGCGAGATGAGCTTATTTCCCTGGCAGCAGACTTAGGTATCGCCGATAAAGTCTTTTTTACAGGCTTCGTACGAGGCAAACAATGGCGCGACGCCTACAGCGTGTCCGATATCTTTGTTATGAGTTCCGTGAGTGAACCCTTTGGTTTAACAGCCCTCGAGGCCGCCCATCACGATAATGCGCTCATTATTAGTAAGCAATCCGGCGTTGGCGAAGTATTGCATAGTATATTTCGTTATGATTTTTGGGACGTTGACGTTTTGGCAGACCAGATGGTTGGTATCGCCACTTCCTCAGCTCTCCAGCAATCGCTCAAGCAAAATATTCAATACGAGTACGATAAAATTTCATGGAACGATGTCGCCCATACCTGTACGCGCATCTACCAAACAGTCAAACAAGGTATCCCTTCATGAGTAAGCGAGGCATCGTCCTTTATCTACATGTTCACCAGCCGCTTCGCGTGCGTCAGTATAGTGTGTTCGATACTGCTGTCAATCACGACTATTTCGACGAACCGCGATACGACACCGACCGAAACAACGAGCAGGTTTTTAGAAAAGTAGCCGATAAATCATATAAACCAATGAATGCTCTACTTGAAAAACTACTTGTCTCACACCCCGAGTTTAAGCTTTCCCTGAGTATCACAGGAACATTCATCGAGCAGGCCGAAAAATGGGCGCCTGATGTACTGGACAGCTTTAAGCGATTAGTGGCAACAGGACAGGTAGAAATTGTTGCGGAGACCTACTACCATTCCCTCGCATTCTTTTATAGCCGTCACGAATTTGAACTTCAAGTCGAGGCTCATCGCTTAAAAATTCGTGAATTATTTGGTGTTGAGACTCAAGTATTTAGAAACACTGAGTTGGCGTATAATGATGATTTGGCAAAATGGGCTGACGACTATGGCTTTAAGGGTATTCTGGCCGAAGGTTGGGATCCGATTTTGGAGTGGCGTAGTCCAAACCACGTTTATCGTCCTGTGGGAACTAAAAATATCGCTTTACTGCTTAAAAATTACCACCTCAGTGACGACCTTGCTTTCCGCTTTAGTAACAAATCATGGGAACAGTGGCCACTGACAGTTGATAAATATATCGAATGGACTAATGCCTCGATTGACCAACAGCCATTACTGAATTTGTTTATGGATTATGAAACTTTTGGCGAACACCAATGGGTAGATACAGGTATATTCGACTTCTTTGAAAGCTTTGTTGGTAAATGGCTGGAAAATTCTGATAATACCTTTTATACTGTATCCGACGCTATCGCCACTTTCGAGCCAGTTGGCGAGATTAGCATGCCCCAGACTGTCACGTGGGCAGATAACGAACGCGATCTTACTGCATGGTTGGGCAATAGTATGCAACAAGAGGCTTTACGCTATATCTACTCTTTGGAAAACGACATTATTCGTACCGGTGATATTGAACTTATAGCCGATTGGAGGAAACTTCAAACCTCGGACCATGTATATTATATGTGTACTAAATGGTTTAGCGACGGCGATGTTCACGCTTACTTTAGCCCTTACGACTCACCATACGATGCATTCTTGTATTTTATAAATGCCGTGCGTGATCTTCGCTGGCGACTGCATAACTATCATAAAACTGGTGGTTTAAATGGCTAGGCCTATTGTTCTTAGTAACGGGGAATTGCATGTCGGGCTTAACAAATTCGGTTTGGTTCACGATTTTTACTTTCCATATGTCGGACTAGAAAATCACGCCGCTGGACAATACCTTCGTCATCGCGTTGGTGTTTGGGTTGACGGGTCGGTGAGTTGGCTTGACGGCGATGATGATTGGTCTTTCGTGTTTGATTATCCGCACAGTAGTCTTATTGGACACACCGTGGCCACTAATCAACGCCTTGGTATAATGCTGGAGTTTGACGATGCTGTCGATGCACAGATAAGCGCTTTTATGCGCAACATACACGTCGTGAATTTATTTGATAGGCCACGCGATATACGGTTATTTATGCATCAAGCGTTTGTGATTGCGGATTCACGCAGCAATACCGATACTGGTCAGTATTTACCTGATAGTAATGCCATCTTACATTATCGTGGACGACGAGCATTTATTGTTTCTGGTGTATATAATAACCAGCCTTTTGACCAGCATAGTATTGGCCTGTTTGGCATCGAGGGCCACGAGGGAACTTACCGTGATGCCGATGATGGTGAACTAAGTAATTCTCACGTTGAACATGGACGAGTCGATTCGACTATACGCTTTCGTTTGGAAATTGAAGCCCACGGTTCTGCTAGAGTCCATTACTGGATTGCAGCCGGTACATCCAGGCGTGAAGCCCTTTATGTGCACAAACAAGTCCAAGACAATGGATTACCCGCCAGGCTCGACACTACAGCAGATTGGTGGTACAAATGGATGCAACCAGCTCGCCTTGTGGCCGACAAAGTTGCCCCCCACCACCGTGAGAATTTTTTGCGCAGTATCATGATTATAAAATCCCAAATAGACAAACGAGGAGCTGTGATTGCTAGTACCGACACAGCAATGCTTAACTATTCACGTGATGCCTATGCCTATTGTTGGCCACGAGATGGCGCTTTCGTGCTATGGCCTCTCATTCGCATAGGCTACACTGATGAGGCGTATCGATTCTTTGAGTTTTGCAAACGAGGCCTTCACCCTAACGGACATTTAATGCACAAATATCGTGCCGACGGTGCCCTGGGTAGTAGTTGGCATCCTTATATTCACGATGGCGTCGTGGCTCCTCCTATCCAAGAAGATGAAACAGCTCTAGTCCTCTTCGTTTTTGCTCAATATTATCAGATGCATCCTGACCAAAGCCTTATTAAAGATTTCTATAGCAGTATGGTTCAGCCTATGGCCGACTTTTTGGCAGATTACATTGACCCTATAACAGGCCTACCAAAACCGAGCTATGACTTGTGGGAGCAAATATTTTTGACAACGACCTACACGACGTCCGTTGTTCACGCGGCACTTCTTGCAGCTTCAGAATTAGCAGACGTCGCTGGAGACTCTGATAACGCCGTGAAATGGCGCCTAGCAGCCGGGGATATATTGTTAGCTGCTCACAAACACCTTTATAACAACGAGAGAAAATCATTCTATAGAGGCCTTATTGTCAAAAATGGAGAAATAATTAAAGATGGCACGATCGATTGTTCAAGTGTTTTTGGCGCTTTTATGTTTGGGCTTTTCCCGTCGCACGGCGACGAAGTCACGTCAGCCGTTGAAAGTGTCAAGGAAATCTTTGGAGTCAATCAAGGAGCTATAGGCTTGCCCCGTTATGAAAATGATGGCTATCGCCGATCAAATCAAACTATAATGGGTAACTGGTGGTTTATTACTTCGCTTTGGCTCGCGCAATATTATATTGAACATAACAACGACGAGCAAGCTATGAAAATTATCGATTGGGTAAAAGATAACTCTCTGAGTACGGGAATGATGCCCGAACAGATTGACCCTATCTCACGAGAAATCATCTCCCCTGCACCTCTGACATGGACCCATGCTGAGTACATTTCTACGCTGCTTGATACTATCATAGAGCCGAGGCAGCATAATGATACACCGTAAACTGCATAAATTTTCACATTCGTTAAAAGACATTGCTTTGCGTAATAATATTGCAAGCCGTTTGCGTAAGCGAGCTATTATACGCTTTGCGGAAAAAGTTGGATTTGTCTATTTTGGCAGTGTTGATCAGCACCATGATGATCATCATATTATCCGCGGTCTGACCGTATCATCTTCCCACCGAGACAACCACTACTCGGTCGGCTCATTTGATGGCTATGATGTCAGTCTAGTTGACAGGCTTGACACAATTGAATACCCAACTGGACAATACAAGACACGTAATTGGTTAATATTGGAAATTGATCTCCACAGCGCGACGAATGTACCTCGTATTTTTTTAGGGGCTCACACACATAAAGATTCTTCATACGTAAAAATGTTCACTGCGTTTCCAGCGCTACAGGCAGTTCCTTTGGGGACTTTTGAAAAATATAGTGAGGAATTTACAACACGGTACAGTCTTTTTGCCTCACCTTCGCACTTTATAGATGTTGAGCGCTATTTTACAGATGAAACTACGCGGACTATTGCAGCCCACTTCTGGCCACTCGCTATCGAAGTTTCTGAAGGTGCGCTATATATCTATACAGACAACCAAACCATTACTACCCACTTGCTTGAAACAATGCTCAAAAATGGGTTATGGCTGGCAGGTCAGCTCGATACCCAGGCCAAGCTTTTCGATTATTAAATTAAATACCCCGCCATTAACGGAGTATTTAGTTGTTCTTTGCAGTAAGATTAGTTCTTGCGAGCTTTTATTTCGTTACGGCCGAGGTTCTTTTTGGTCTCGGTGTAGAGAGCATGTATACGCGCAATTGGGTCATACTTTCTAAGTACAAGCTTTTCAGAAGTATTCTGAACGTTTTTGGTCGTGTAGTAAGTACGATGACCAGAAGCCTCGCTGACTAAACCAATTGTTTTTCGCTTTGTATTCTTCTTTGCCATAAAATAATTTTCCTTATTTCGCTGTCCAGCGAATTTGTATTGGCTATCAGAGGTAGATTATAGCAAAAAACCCCCACCAACGCAAGCTACCTAGCGGTAATTGTTAAATGCGACTGGAAAGTCAAAGTCGGCGGCTCGAATCAATTGCATGGCAGACTGAAGATCATCCTTGCTGCCAGCTGTTGCTCGTACCGATTCTCCTTGTATTTGAGTTTTTACCTTTGGCAGCTCGTCACGCAGCAATTTTGTAATCTTCTTGGCCTTATCCTGGTCAAGGCCGGCCACAAACGTCACTTCTTGGGTGGCTTTGAGGTTGCTGGTCACAATCGCCTTAGTCAGATCAAGTACCTTGCTGCTCAACTCACGCGCTGAGAGCTTTTTGCGGATAATATCGATGATACTCTCGATCTGCCAATCGTTGGCGCCAGTCAGTTTAAAACCCGCCTTTTCGGGCATCCAATCAATCTCTGCTGGTGTGTTTTTAAAATCGTACCTTCCGGTGATTTCTTTTTGCACTTGGGCAAAGACATTATTCATTTCTGCCTTGTCGTATTCGGAAACTATATCAAAACTAAATGTTGCCATAGACTCATTATACCAGCTGATTGATATCATCACGTCTCCTATGTTAAAATCTACAAGGATATGCCGTCGTAGCTCAGTTGGTAGAGCGCATCCATGGTAAGGATGAGGTCTCGGGTTCAACTCCCGACGACGGCTCCACGTAACACTTGATAACAGAGTGTTTATCAGATAGAATAGTTTAGTATCTTGATATATGCCGCCTTAGCTCAGTTGGCTAGAGCAGCTGTTTTGTAAACAGCAGGTCCACGGTTCGAATCCGTGAGGTGGCTCCATATACAGATACTATGCTGGAGTCGTGTAGTGGCAATCACAGGAGACTGTAAATCTCCCACCGTAAGGTTCCGTAGGTTCGAGTCCTACCTCCAGCACCAAAATAATAACACTGCTTTTGCGGTGTTATTATTTTAGTGTTGAGGCTAAGACCCGAACCGTTCTTTTGCAAAGCAAAAGAGGTTCGGCGCAGCGATTGAAACGAAAAAGTGTTTACATTTTTTCGCGAATGAGCGGAGGAGCAATCTATGATTGCGCTGTCCTACCTCCCTACCCTACATTACGGCGCGACGCGGTTGTTTGACGCGGCGAGGTTGAGTATGAGGAATAATCATCTTGGCTATCTTCTCTCGCAAATTGAGCGCAAGTTCAGTTTGACCGGTACGATCATACGCATCTGCTAAAATCGTAAGAGTCTGAGGAATAGGATCAAGCTCTACGGCTTTTTCAAGAGATTCAATCATTTTTTTGTTATGGCCCAACTTTTCTTGCACTTTGGCGTAAGCAATGTGGCGAGAGGGTAGTTCATCGTCAATCCCAAGGGCTTGTTCAAAAGCCAGACCAGCTTTTTCGTAATTTTGCGTTTCATAGTAAATAAGGCCGACGTTATGCAAACTACTCGCGCTTGGTTCGAGTGATTGAGCAATTTCAAAACATTCAATCGCATCTTTATAGGCTTGTTGTTTGGCGTACAGTATACCAAGGCGGTTATAGGCACTGGCATTACGCTCGTCAACACGTAGAATAGTTAGCAGTGCCTTCTCGGCACGTAAGTATTTTTTGTCCATTAGAGATTCTTGGGCAATTGACCAAAGCTGGTCAAGTTTTTCAGAGAGCTTAGTAGGTAGATCGGCAACGACCTCGGAGATAGTTTGTCGTTGGTAAATTGCCCACACACCAAACAGCCCAATAATAATGAGACCTAACATCTAAGCTATTATACCACAAGCCGTGCGAGGCAGAGGCGAATGTTGCCGTTTGCTTGAATCTGTTGTTGTGCGAATAAGAGTGCATCAATCTGGGCTATGAGGCTCTCGTGAGGCTTAAGGCTAATACTTCGACGCAAAAGGTTACCCGCATCTTCCAAAAGTGTCAGCGCGGCATCTCGATTGTCTTTATATTTATGTGCGACTAGTAGCTTTTGATACGTCGAGGCTTGTAGAATATCTCGAGCATCACGAACAATACTGGCACGCGATTCAAAATAAGTCTCATCTTGAACTAATCTGGTCAATTCGGCTGGCAAGCCGTTGGCCATGAACAGTAATTGTGTGCGTTTTGTTGAGTCTTTCACCCCCAATGTATCTAAAAGGGTTTCTGATTGAGCGCTGGTTATAGGGCGAAGTTCAAGTAACTGCGCACGAGACGTTATGGTCGCAAGTAGGCTCGACGGCGAATGAGTAACTAATATGAAGTACGTGCCTTCTCCAGGCTCTTCAAGTAGCTTCAGAAAGGCATTTTGCGCCTGATGACCCATCCGTTCAGCGTAATCAATGATAATAATTCGTTTGCCACTTTGGATCGAGCGGGTCTGCAAGTATAGCCGACGAATACTATCGACGCTAATAACCCCTTTCTCAATGTTTACCTTTTCGTCTTTTTCAGGCAAAACAGTAAATGATATATCGCCTATTTCGCGGGCAATATACTGGGCAACCATACCCAGGCCAACTCCAACAGGACCAGCCAAAAGCAAAGACTGCGGCAAATCCTTCATTAGTAATGCAAGATTTACTTCACTGACAGGGTGGATTATTGGTACTGTCATAGTTATTTTGCCTGAGGGAATTTATCGATGAACTCTTTAGGAATAGGAGCTTCAAAGACACGTCTGTCGCTTACGGGAATAGTAATTTCCAGACTGGCAGCGTGAAGGTATAGGCGATCAGAAGCTTTTCCGTACACTTTGTCACCCATAATGGGGTTGTTGATGTATTTCATATGCACGCGCAATTGATGGGTTCGTCCAGTACGGGGATACATTTTGACTAGCGCGCTTGTGTCAGTAGCTGCAATAACTTCGTACTTCGTCAGTGCCGCTTTACCTTTGACGTCAACCTTAAAAGTGCTTGGAGCGGATGGATTACGGCCAATTGGCAAATCAATTTGCGCTTTCAGAGCCTTAGGTACACCTTCGACAATAGCCAGATAGATTTTTTTAGTTTTGCGGTCAGCAAATTGCTTTTGTAACATCGTAGCTGTTTGTGGGTTACGCGCGCCAATCATCACACCGCTAGTATCGCG
>JACMLL010000031.1 GCA_014379635.1 Candidatus Saccharimonadota bacterium | reverse complement strand
ATGGACAGTGGTGATCAAGAGCACGAACGAGGCATTACTATTACCGCCAAACAAACAGCGGTTTATTACAAAGACTATAAAATTAACATCATTGATACCCCCGGGCACGCTGACTTTAGTGGTGAGGTAGAGCGCACGTTGAATATGGCCGATGGTGTCATTTTGGTAGTTGATGCCCAAGAGGGTCCGATGCCTCAGACGAAATTTGTACTTTCAAAAGCACTTGAACTTGGACTTAAGCCGATTGTTCTCATAAATAAAATCGACAAACAGTCACGCAGGATTGACGAAGTTGAAGATGAAGTTGCAAATCTATTTTTGGAACTTGCAATCGACGACAGCCAGTTGCATTACCCAACTTACTTTGCCGTTGGGCGAGACGGTAAAGCCTGGAAAGAATTACCAGACAGCATTGAGGACGCGGCTGATTTGACGCCAATTTTCGAAGCGATTATTAATGAGATTCCCGCACCGACGGTTGATGCTGACAAACCACTACAACTTCTTGTAACAGCCTTGCAGTACGATAGCTTCCTTGGCAAGTATGCCATCGGTCGTCTGTCTCGCGGAGGCATTAAAAAAGGCCAACAAATTGTTCTGATCAAGCGTGATGGCACGCAACTTTTAGGCAAGATTGATAAGGTGTTTGCGTACCGTGGTCTTAATCGTGAAGAAATCGACGAAGCGGTCGCTGGTGACATTGTGGCACTGACAGGTATTAGTAATGTGCATATTGGTGAAACGATTGCCGATAAAGACCAGCCAGAAGCACTTCCTGTGATTGAAATTGAAGCTCCAACGCTTAGCATGTATCTTGGTCCAAACACTAGCCCGCTCAAAGGCAAAGAAGCCGAGTTTAACACCAGCCGCCAAATTGGTGATCGTCTGCAGCAGGAACTTGAGACAAACGTATCGCTTCGTGTCCGTGACGACGGCATCGGATTTGTCGTATCTGGTCGTGGAGAACTACATTTGTCAGTTCTTATCGAAACGCTACGTCGTGAAGGCTATGAATTTGAAGTCGGGCGTCCGCAGGTCGTTACAATCGAACAAGACGGGCAAGTCATGGAGCCGGTCGAGGAATTATTAATCGAAGTAGGCCCAGACTATCTCGGTGCGGTGAGCCAAGAGCTTGGCGCTCGGCGTGCAGCCCTTGTCAAGCAAGAACAGACCACGAGTGGAGCTACTCGTAGTACGTATATTTTGCCAACCCGTGTACTCATCGGTCTTCGTAATCTTCTTTTGACGGCCACCAAAGGTACAATTATTATGCATGGTTTACCGCACGGTTATCAGCCACTTGGACCAAAGCTCCAACGGGTTCGAAATGGTGCACTTGTCGCCACCGAAGCTGGTTCGACAACCGCCTATGCACTTGATAACGCGGAATCACGGGGTACTCTGTTTATTGGCCCGGGCGTTACGGTTTACCTGGGTATGATCGTCGGTCAATACAACCGCCAAGGTGACCTAGACGTGAATGTTTGCCGCGGAAAGCAACTTACAAATATGCGCACATCATCAAGTGATGGTACGGTGCAGTTAACACCTCACACACAACTTTCGTTAGAGCAGAGTATTGACTTTATTGAAGACGATGAACTACTCGAAGTAACACCAAAAAGTCTGAGACTTCGCAAGCGTTTTCTTGATCCAAATCAGCGCAAACGTGCTGCAAAAAACTAATAAAAAGACCTTCTAGTAAAACAGAAGGTCTTTTTATTTTAGAGGTTGAAACAGGCACAAAAGCGGCCTATACTAAACGTAAGCATGGTACATAAAATAAACAAAGACAAGATTAAGTCGTCGCTTGTTACAACGACTGGGTTTCTTTGGCGGGCTTCAAAGAGCCCCGACGAGGCACTTGGAGATATATTCGCTGATGTTCAAAAACAACGAATATATGCTGATGGTAAAACTTTTGTTGATTTGATACCAAAACGTCGCACAAAGCAGTTACAGCAGGAGTATAGGCTTGCAAAACAAGATCCTCAATTTGACCTTCGAGAGTTTGTTGCTCGACACTTCTCTGAGGTATCGACCACTAATCAGCAGCCAATCTTTGAAGCAGACCCAAACATGCCGGTATCTGACCACATTGCTTCTTTGTGGCATTACCTTGAGCGACGTAATCGCCGTGATCGTGGGTCGCTGATTGCGCTTCCTTATGCCTATGTTGTTCCGGGCGGCCGGTTTAACGAACAGTTCTATTGGGATAGCTATTTTATAATGTTAGGTTTGGCGGTCGAAAATCGCTGGGACATGATCGAAGGTATGATTAAGAATTATGCCTACCTCATGCGTAAGTTTGGTTTTATTCCTACCGCTAATCGTACCTATTTTTTAAGTCGTTCGCAACCGCCATTTTTCTCTCATATGGTTCGTTTGCTGGCGCGGCACAAAGGGAAGTCGGTCCTAGTCGAGTATTTACCTTATCTTCTAACAGAGTATCGTTTTTGGATGAGAGGTAAAGCTAAACTTACAAAACAAGAACATCGAGCCTTTGCGCGATTAGTAGAAATGAAAAACGGCGAGCTTTTGAATCGCTATTACGACAACAAGACAACCCCGCGCCCCGAGTCGTTGAACGAAGACACAGAAACAGCCGGACATGCTATCGAGCGTGACGCCGAACGGCTCTACTTACACCTAAGGGCTGGTGCAGAGTCGGGCTGGGACTTTAGTTCACGCTGGTTCGGGGATGCCAGTGATATTCGGACAATTCATACAGCCGACATTATACCAATCGATCTTAATTGTCTGTTGTATCAACTTGAGGCCACGATAGCTGAGGCGTATCAGATTCTAAAGCAGCCACTTTTAATACGTAAGTTTCAAAAAAAAGCCGATCGTCGAGCCGCAGCTATCAACAGCTTTTGCTGGGACGAGAAGGCAGGTTTTTTTGTGGATTATAATTTTCACCACGACAGCCCAACGGGTTGTTTGAGCTTAGCTGGTGTTTTTCCGTTGTATACAAAAATTGCCTCTACCAAGCAGGCGGCGGCCGTGGCAGTAGTACTTCAAAAGGACTTCCTTAAAAACGGCGGGCTAGTGACGACATTGGTTGATAACTCTCAGCAGTGGGACGCCCCCAACGGCTGGGCACCGCTTCACTGGATTGTGATTGAGGGGCTGCGTAATTATGGTTACTATAGTTTGGCGGACGATATTAAACAGCGTTGGATAGCAACCAACATGAAAGTCTATCAGTCTCAACACAAGTTAGTCGAGAAATATAATGTCGTACAGGGTAATGGATTGGGCGGTGGCGGCGAATACCCATTGCAGGATGGTTTTGGTTGGACAAATGGGGTATTGGCGGCTCTCATGAGCGAGGATGAGCCTAGATAAATTTAGTGTCTATCATAATTTTCCAGTTAATTTTTCAGACAGGATTTTAACTTGTTTAATGAATTTACTTTTTTCGGGAGTTAGTTTGACGCGCGTCGTCGTAAGACTTTCAAGTACTTGCTCATAGGCCGACACCATGTGAGCGAGTGTAAAGTTTTGTTCAACATGAGTCCGGCAATCCTTACGATTAATCATTTCAATTTTTTCGATTGCTTCAACCATCGTTGCTGTGCTGTCGACGATAAATCCAGTCTTGCCGTCTTTGACGACTTCTGGGACAGACCCGCGACGAAAGGCAATAACTGGTGTACCACAAGACATTGCTTCGGCCATTGATAAGCCAAAAGGTTCTTCCCATTGGATTGGTACAAGAAGAGCGAGGGCTTTTTGGTAGTACTTTGCCAGCTGAATTTTATCAATCAAGCCAAGATAAAGAATTTTATCGCTAAGATATGGTTTAATGTGTTCGTCAAAGTACCACTGCGAGGTGCTAGGCAGATGGCCGATAATAAGCAGACGCTTGTTTGTACGAATCGCAACCTGCACGGCTTCTCGAACACCTTTTTCTGGTACGATTCTTCCAGCGAACAAAAGATAATCTTCAGCTTTGTCGCAATAGGTAAATAAATCAGTGTCTATCCCGTTATAGATGGTTGCGGCGTAAGGCAGGTCTGGCGCATCTCGACGCTGACTGTCTGAAATTGAAATGAAGTGCTGGTTAGGAGATTGGTGCATTTCGATGGTTCGTTTGCGTTTTTCATCCAAGTAATCATGCAAAATGTAGACAACAGAAATTTTTGGATACAGCGATGCGTAGCCCATGGCAGATTCTGGATGATTAAAAAGAAGCACATCGAACTCACCCTTTGCCGCTCGCTCAAACATTGCCTTGACCATATATTGATCATAAAGACTGGGCACATAGTTTTGGAATAAATCCATAGTAGACAATAGTTCGTTGAAATCTTGATCACTCTTGACTAGTGGGCGAACATCAAGCGTTTCTACCTCGGTTTTCAAATTAGTGCCTTCAGGACCAAAAAAAGTCACCAAGTGCCCTTTAGCGGCCAACCCTTCAGCAATCGATATTGCGACACCGATTGGTGAATATGCAATGTCAGTAGGTGCAGGTGCCGGAAGGAATCCCCGCACCATTGTAGCTATTTTCATATACTTAGTTTGAACCCCTTTGTACTCTAATTATACCATAGGGCACCTAAGACGGGTTTTTCGACTGGGGTAGGAATCAATTGATGGTATCATAAGTACTATGGATCGATGGTCAGACGTAAACGGAATATATCAGATTTATCCTCGTAGTTTTATGGATACAGACGGGGATGGTAGTGGTGATATTTCTGGTATTATTGAAAAACTCGATTACATTAAAGGAGGCGAGGATTCACTTGGGGTTGATGCGATATGGCTATCGCCTTTTTATACCTCACCGATGATCGATGGCGGATATGATGTCAGCGATTATTGCGGAGTTAATCCACTCTTCGGGACTTTAGCCGATTTTAAGCGTTTACTCGACGAGGCGCACCGTCGCCAGATACGCGTCATGATTGATTTTGTACCAAGCCATACATCCGATATACACCCTTGGTTCGAACAATCAGCCAGCTCACGAGAGAGCAGCCAAAGAGACTGGTATATTTGGCGTGATGCCAAGCCGGATGGGTCAGCTCCGAATAATTGGCTGAGTGTAGCTGGTGGCTCCGCGTGGCAGTACGACGAAAAAACTGATCAATACTATCTCCATAGTTTCTTGAAAGAGCAGCCTGATCTCAATTGGGATAATCTAGAGGTGAGAGAAGCAATGAAGGCAGTAGTTGATTTTTGGTTGTCGATGGGCGTTGATGGCCTTCGGGCAGATGCAGTGCGTTGGATGGCCAAAGACAGGTCATTTATTGATAATTTGCCCAATCCCAATTACCAGGCTGGTCAGGAAGATCCGTACCACAGTCAAATACATACATACGAAGGATCTGCCGATCAACTGCGTACTTACCTTTGTGATATCGCGGCCGCGGTTGAGCGCTATGACGATTGCATACTAATCTTTGAAGATTATCCAAATTTTTCTGGTGTCACACTCGAGGAACGCTATCGCCCTTATTTAGAGTTGTATGACATTAATCCACGTGTTGCGATGCCTTTTAATTTCGAAGGTATGTTTACGGCATTTCATGCGACAAGTTTTCGTGATTTTGTTGGGACTATTCAGTCACTTTTAACTGACGACCGTATACCTGTTTATTGTTTTGGCAACCATGATCAATCGCGTCTAGTGAGTCGTTTTGGGCAGCAGCAAGCACGGTTGATTGCGATGATGCAACTGACGCTGCCGGGACTTCCGGTGATGTATTATGGTGACGAGTTAGGTATGAGTGACGGACGTATTGACGATGAATTCATTCAAGATTCGTTCGAAAAAAACAATCCAGGGGTAGGTATTGGGCGCGATCCCGAAAGAACCCCGATGCAATGGTCCCATGGTTTATCGGCAGGTTTTAGTAAAGGCGTCCCTTGGCTGCCGCTGCCGTCCGAGCTTCAGGATAAGACGGTTGCTGATCAACAAACTGATCGAACTTCATTTTTTGCCCTTTATCAAAAGATCCTCGCGCTACGCAGTAGTACTAGTACCTTGCGACGAGGCGCGTATGAAACGTTTGGGACTAATGATGAGCACATCTTTTCATATAAACGGTCTGATAAAGACTATATTTTTACTATCGCGCTTAATTTTTCTGATCAAACAGTAGAATGTTATATAGGTGAATCTAACTCGGATATTATAGCCGCAACCAGCCAACCTGTACGGATGAAGGATGAGCATACTGTAAATCTTCGGCCGTACCAGGGTATCGTGATGGCGCGTCGAGTATAAATTAATCGCTAAAATATTTTTTTATCTCTGAGCTCGTCTGGCAAAAACCCACGACCAGGCTTAAAATCTGCTTCCCATTTGTAATCTTTGCCATACCCAACATCTTTCATGAGTTTTGTAGGAGCATTACGGAGGTGAAGTGGGACCTGGGCATCGGGGTATTGCTTCGCAAGGGTCTGCGCCCGGTGCATGGCGTCGGTCGTTTGGCGAGACTTTTCGCTTTTGGCAAGCGCCGTCGCGACGTGAAAGAGGATATAACTACTTTCCGGCATACCAACGCGTTCAACGGCCTGAAAGGCACTTAAAGCCAACCCCAGAGCGCCGTTACCGGCAAGGCCGATATCTTCACTGGCGAATATTACCATCCGTCGGGCAATAAACTTGGCGTCCTCACCAGCATCAATCATCCGTGCCAAATAGTATAATGTTCCGTCGACATTACTGCCGCGCATACTTTTGATGAAGGCGCTAATAACGTTATAGTGCATATCGCCTTTTTTGTCATAGCCAGGAACTCTTTTTTGGGCGGCAACTTTGACAATTTCAGGCGTGACTTTTTCTCCCATACTGAGGGCAAGCTCCAAGTTGCCGAGGGCAACTCTGGCATCACCGCCGGACAGTTCCGCCAGGTAGTCGAGTGCGGCAGCAGTGACGTTTTTTGTTTTCTTTTCGAGCTTGAGGGCGTGTTTTAAGATAATAATAATTTCATCTTTATTTAGTGGCTGCAAAATAAGCACGCGACTGCGTGATAGTAGTGGATTGATGACTTCAAAACTAGGGTTTTCAGTCGTGGCGCCAATCAATGTGATCAGGCCTGATTCGACGTGGGGCAAGAAAGCGTCTTGTTGGGCTTTGTTAAATCGATGAATCTCGTCAACGAACAATATAGTACGGAGCTGAAGGTTCCAGTTTTGACGGGCGTGTTCAATGACTTTTTCGACATCTTTTTTACCACTGGTCACTGCTGATAACTCAATAAACTCGGCCGCCACTTCACGGGCAATAATTCGCGCCAGTGTCGTCTTGCCGCTACCAGGTGGCCCCCAAAGTATTAAGCTGACAGGGTCTTTCATTTTGACGATTTGGCGCAAGATCTCCCCATCTCCAAGCAAATGAGTCTGTCCAATCACTTCGTCTAATGTTGTCGGGCGCATGCGCTCCGCCAGGGGTACTCTTTGCATACCTATGATTATACCCCGTGATACAATATCAAGTAACCATGAGCAATATTCACTATCTAAAAAAATCTGGTTTTACTATTGTCGAACTGCTGATAGTAATTGTTGTTATTGGCATTCTGGCTGCAATAACGGTTGTCGCCTATGGCGGCATTCAAGATCGTGCAAAAGTGACGAAGGCAAATACTGACTTAGCTCAATTATCTAAAGCTATTCAGGTCGCAAGGCTTAGTAGTAATAAAATTTTACTTCAGATTACAGGTACTGGGTGCACGAGCTGTAGCGATCCTACAGGTTCAAAAATGGTTTTGGCGCTTACTCAAATCGCTTTAGCGTCCAATACTAATCTTGATGGTTTGAAATCCGGTGACCCTTGGGGCAATCGTTATAGTATGGATGAAAATGAAGGTGAGGGTGGCAGTTGTGCGAACAGGGACTTTATTGGTTTGAGTACGGCTCATGTTGGCGTTTCTGGAATAAGTGTACCTTTTTATAACTGTTCTAATTGACAGCGGTTCTAATTATGGGTGTATAGGCCCACTTGTTGCATAGTTGCAGCGCACCTCGTATACTGTCCGTATAGCCATGCAACGAACTACAGTCATGTTACTATTCGGAGGTGAATCATCTGAGCATACAGTCTCTGTTTCTTCGGCACGCAATGTCTTTGCGGCGCTTGACGATACAAAATACGATGTCATTTTAGGGTATATAGATCAGGCAGGTAAATGGTGGCTACTCGACAATCTTTCCGACCAGATAGATGCTAGTAATATGCCACAGCTGGTGCCAGTTTTAGGAATGGGGAGTTTTATGACCGTTCCCGATAATGAACTTATAACACCAGCGGTTATATTGCCAATTTTACATGGTGCAAATGGCGAAGATGGAACAGTTCAAGGTTTGGCCCGACTGATGCACATCCCCATAGTTGGGTGCGACTTAACGTCTTCGGCGGTTTGTATGGATAAAGTTCTAACCAAGCAACTGCTCGAGCATGACAACATCAAGACCGTTCCATATGTAGTACATCTGAGTGGCGAATCTCGTCCGAGCTTTGGGCAACTTTCAGACCAACTCGGTACTACGTTGTTTGTAAAGCCGGCTCGGAGCGGAAGTTCTGTCGGAGTAAATAAGGTTGGTAATGATGATGAGTTGAGCTCTGCGCTTAGTGCCGCACATAAACATGATACAAAAGTGCTCATCGAGAAAGCAATCGTTGCACGTGAACTTGAAATTGCTGTACTAGGAAGTGGAAGTAACGCTAGGGTTAGTAGCGTTGGAGAGATAAAACCCGACAGAGATTTTTATAGTTTTGAATCAAAATACGATGCAACTAGTCAGACGCAGGTTGTTATTCCAGCCGATATTCCGGTTGAGTTGAGCGAAAATATAAAAGCTGTTGCAGCGCGCGTGTACAGAATACTTGGTTGTACTGGCTTGGCACGAATCGACTTCTTTTTATCCGACGATAACGTTCTGTATGTTAACGAGATTAACACCTTGCCGGGCTTTACTAGTATTAGTATGTATCCAAAATTATGGCGTCAAGACGGTTTGACGTACGGACATTTAATTGATTCATTAATAAATGTCGCCCTTGGTGGTGATATCATAAATTAACAAAGGAGATACCCTATGGAATTTATAAGTGTTTATGTAATTGGTATCATTGCAATCTTTATACTCAGTGGGCTAAAGATAGTTAATCAATACGAGCGAGGTGTCGTGCTGACACTCGGTAAATACACAGGCTTACGCCAGCCGGGGCTACGGGTTATTATTCCGATTTTTCAACGGATGGTTCGGGTTGATATTCGTACCAATACTATCGATATACCTAAACAAGAGGTCATCACCAAGGATAACGTAACGGTAAATGTTGATGCTGTGGTTTATTTTAAAGTGACCAATGCCGAAAAGGCCGTCCTAGAGGTTGCTAACTATGTCTATGCCAGCAGTCAGTTTGCCCAAGCGGCTTTACGCGACGTGACTGGAAACGTCGAACTTGACTCATTGCTTGGTAAGCGTGACGAAGTCAGCACTCAGATTAAAGAAATCGTCGATGTCCAAACTGAAAAATGGGGTATCGATGTCGAGAGCGTCAAGATTCAGAATATCGAGCTCCCACAAGACATGAAGCGAGCGATGGCCAAGCAGGCCGAGGCCGAGCGGGAACGTCGAGCAGTCATTATCACCGCCGAAGGCGAGAAATCGGCTGCAGCGGCCGTAGCAGCTGCTGCAGCGACATTGTCAAAGGTGCCTGGTGGCATTAGCATTCGTACCTTGCAGACGCTCGAAAAGATCTCGGTCGAGCCAAGCCAAAAGACGCTGTTTGTCTTGCCGGCTGAATTAACAGAGACATTCAGCAAGCTCCTCAACAAGTAAACCTTGTTGAATTTAGCTAACTCTAGTAAAATAATAGAGCTATCAAAGGCAAGTGTGGCTCTTTAGCTCGTCGTACCCGAAGGGTCGCGAATAAAAATCGTAGAGCAGAGGCGCCGATACGTCAAAACGATGTAAGCTTGTCATATAGCACAAAAGCACCAATACGGCTCTTTAGCTCAGTTGGTAGAGCAGAGGCTTGAAGAGCCTTGTGTCCCCAGTTCAAGTCTGGGAGGAGCCACCAAATAAAATATCTCAGCTTTAAGGTTGAGATATTTTATTTGACGCATTCTCTGTGGGCTTGTATTCACCCCATAAAACCTCTATAATCTGTAAAGCACGCGGGTGTAGCTCAGTTGATAGAGCGCTTCCTTGCCAAGGAAGAGGTCGAGAGTTTGAGTCTCTTCACCCGCACCAAATTGAAGTTTCGGAGCCATTTTGGCTCCTTTCTTTTTCTTCAATTAGCATATTAAAGGGGTAATTCACGTTAAAACTTAACTTTTTATCGTTCAATTTCAAGTTAGAAACTACGAATCCTAGCAACTTAGACCGTTGTGCCTCATCTCCTTGTTCAAATAGCTGTTCTACACGTCCTGCCAGGTCTAAGAGGTAGGAAGTCGTAACCAGGAAGTCCTTATTACCGTTAGTTAGAGAGTCTAGTGTATTATTCAAGTCTTCTTGCTTTGCTTTTAGCGTTTCAACAATTCTGTCGTATTGTTCGGGTTTAACTTGTTCTTCAACCAACTTGTCAAACCACGATTCTAGTTTTACATCAATTTCATCGTATTGCTGCCTTACATTCATAATAGACTGCATATAATACTTCTGTTGGTCGTCGTGCTTAGTTTTCAATTCCGTAATAACCTTTTCCATTAGTTCGTTTGGAATAGTAATCTTTTGTAAAAGTGCTTCCATAGAGCCTAGTAATAGAGACTCTGCTGTATTCGGATTGTCACAGTTTGGATTGGCGCACCTCATATAGACCCACTTTCTGTTACGAAACGGCGAAATAGCTCGATTACACTTTCCGCATCTTAGGAT
>JACMLL010000030.1 GCA_014379635.1 Candidatus Saccharimonadota bacterium | reverse complement strand
GTAATAACCATTATTACTTCTTACTGCCGTCAATCTTTAAAAAATTTTTTCTTACATCCAAATTGTTAAAATTCTTGTGTCTCACACCTTGAGGTCACATTCATACACACCGTAATGATGTACATTGTCTGATCTCAAGCTTCCCGATTTTACCACTTCGCCTCGCAAGCTGTAAAGTGATGTCTGTTGTGTTTTTTGCAATAAAGAGAACCTCTTACGATGCACTTTTTATTGCGTATCGCCAGAGGTTCGTTTGAACATTCGCTTAACTCCTAGTAACTATACTCGCCGCGATGTACTTTTGCAAGGGTTTTACCGATAAAAGTCGTAAGAAAGCCGATTGTATTTTTTCGTATCTATCATCTGGGGCCCACCGTTCCATAGACCAAACCACTCAATACCACTTTGAAGAGCTAGTCGACTACAAACCGTACAATATGGATCGCCTGCTTCGGTAAACGAATTATCACCTGCTATTCTCATAAAATACAGGGTAGACCCTTCAATTTCCTCCGGATAATTTTTAAGGGCATCGATAATCGCGTTCCATTCTGCATGCACGCAACATGTTTTATCTGATTTTGGTTTCTTGTCAGTATGATATTCGACATCACACGTACGCTGCGTTTCATCGCCCAGTGGTGGTGCGTTAAAGCCTCTACCGATAATAACGTTTTTCTTCGATACTATTACCGATCCACAACGAGCTCGGTAGCATGTTGCGTGTTTAGCAACAGTAGCAGCTTCTTCGAAATATTTCTCATGCATATTACCTACAATACAGTGATTCGTACGTGGCGCATAGTTTCTTAAGCCAAACAAAAAAAGCATCCTCTAAACTGGTGGGCGACGAGGGACTTGAACCTCCGACCTCGTCATTATCAGTGACGCGCTCTAACCAGCTGAGCTAGTCGCCCACAATTTAGAAAATACTTTCTTGTAAATGAGTTCTTGGTGGAGTGATCCAGACCGAAGCCTGATTCACCCCATATGGTGGAGCGTCGGGGACTCGAACCCCGGACCCCCTGCTTGCAAAGCAGGTGCTCTAGCCAACTGAGCTAACGCCCCAAAAACTTTTATGTACTAATTCATCTGGATTTTAGACCAACGAACTCAAACCATTCTATATCAATTAGCCTGTTATCGCAAGGGTTAGAGGCTACGCCATCACCTTATAGATACAGCACGCACCTCGGGTGGCGTCCAGCGGGGCCACCCCAAAATTGTTCTGCGGTAATCCGCATAAAATTTTAGGGGTAAGCTGGGCGACAGGACCCGAGACTACTCCACTCGTTATATCTAAAAAACTAAAGAACCCCCGGCTTTCGCCAGAGGTTCTCTGTTTAACAATTTAGTTGTGCAATCATCGTCAAGTCTACGTCGAGATTTTTTTCGAACTTAGTCTTGTTCCTGATAAATCAGGAACTGCGTTATTATGTAAGCTCAACATAACAACAAGACCGACCTAGCTTCAGCAATAGATTACTCGTATTGCTGGCATAACTCTCCCTAGAAAGGAGGTAATCCATCCGCACCTTCCGGTACGGATACCTTGTTACGACTTAACCCCAATTATCCCCCCCATCTTAGGCCGACGAATCGGACTTCGGATGTTGGTGACTTTCATGGTTTGACGGGCGGTGTGTACAAGACCCGGGAACGTATTCACCGCAGCATGCTGATCTGCGATTACTAGCGATTCCGACTTCATGCAGGCGAGTTTCAGCCTACAATCCGAACTGGGACTGGCTTTGATGCGATTTGCTCCATCTCGCGACTTCGCTGCGCATTGTACCAGCCATTGTAGCGCGTTTCTAGCCCAGGGTATAAGGGAAATACTGACCTGACATCATCCCCTCCTTCCTCCCCGTTACCGGGGCAGTCTGAATAGAAAAATACAACTATTCACAAGGGTTGCGCTCGTTGATGGACTTAACCAAACATCTCACGACACGAGCTGACGACGGCCATGCATCACCTGTCACTTGGCTCAATAAAGCACTCTCTGCTTTCGCAGTGATTCCAAGGATGTCAAACCCTGGTAAGGTTCTTCGTTTATCATCGAATTAAAGAACACGCTCCACCGCTTGTGCGGGTCCCCGTCAATTCCTTTATGTTTTAGTCTTGCGACCGTACTCCACAGGCGGGATACTTAACGCGTTAGCTTCGCTACTGAAGGGGTCGATACCTCCAACAGCTAGTATCCATAGTTTACGGCGTGGACTACCCGGGTATCTAATCCGGTTCGCTCCCCACGCTTTCGTGCCTCAGTGTCAGAAATGGTCCAGTAACCTGCCTACGCCATTGGTGTTCCTTCTAATATCTACGGATTTCACTCCTACACTAGAAATTCCAGTTACCTCTACCATTCTCGAGTTTACCAGTTTGAATAATAGTCTGTACGGTTGAGCCGCCAGATTTCACCATTCACTTAATAAACCACCTACGCAACTCTTTACGCCCAGTCACTCCGGATAATGCTTGCACCCTACGTATGACCGCGGCTGCTGGCACGTAGTTAGCCGGTGCTTATTCATAAGTTACCGTCATATTCTTCACTTATAAAAGCAGTTTACAACCCGAAGGCCTTCATCCTGCACGCGGCGTCGCTCCATCAGGCTTTCGCCCATTGTGGAAGATTCCTCACTGCTGCCTCCCGTAGGAGTCTGGACCGTGTCTCAGTTCCAGTCTGACTGATCATCCTCTCAGACCAGTTATCGATCGTGGGCTTGGTGAGCCTTTACCTCACCAACTACCTAATCGAACGCGGGCCACTCCCAAAGCGGATAAATCCTTTAATCCGAAGATCATATGCGGCATTAGCTACCCTTTCGGGCAGTTATTCCTCACTTTGGGGCATGTTCCCACGCGTTACTCAGCCGTCCGCCGCTCGTCAGCAGGTAATAAATTACCCCTGTTACCGCTCGACTTGCATGTGTTAGGCGCGCCGCCAGCATTCATCCTGAGCCAGGATCAAACTCTCCATAAAAAGATGTATCAGATAAATCTGATACTATCCATACTCAATATAAACTGACGATGATTTGCACAACTAAATTGTCAAAGTTCTGTTCATCTGTTTAACTCCACGTTGTTGCGCTTTGCTCTTGCAACCAGACTTAAACAATCATACTCCAGTTATCGCCCAGGCGTCAAGGGTATTTTCGATTAACTTGTCGCAAAAAAGACAACAAAGCCGACAAAAGCACCCACAAAGGCCCCGACAATGACTTCAAGCGGCGTATGGCCTTTGGCGGTGCGCGGTATCATGATGGTGCTTTTTCGCTCTAAAAGCATCGCAAGGATTGCCTTACCTTGCTCTCCAGACGAGCGACGGACCATGACGGAGTCATACATAACGACCGCACTAAAGAGTGCCGCAAGGCCAAAGATTGCCGTATCGATACCATCTCGGCCACCAATAACGACTAGTAGAGCAATAACCGTCGCGCTGTGCGCGCTCGGCATATTGCCCGATAGATACAGTTGCCTAAGATTCCTAAAACTGTGGTCCCTAAGACTAACGAAGAGGTACTTGAGGCCCTGGGCAACCAGCCAGGCGCAGGCCGCTGCCAGTAGATAAGGCGAAAGGGCCAACATAGAGCCTATTCCTCTTCCTCATCGTCGACTTGAACCTGCTCGGGCATTAGACCTAGTGACGATACTTTATCGCCTTCGCTCATACGCATAATGCGCACACCTTGAGTAGTCCGTCCTAAAGTCGGGATGTCTTTAAGGCCAACTCGAATCGCCTGTCCCTTATTAGAAATCAGCAGTACTTCGCTGGCGTCTTGTTCAAGTGTACGGACAGCGATGATTGGACCGGTCTTGGCCGTCACCACGGCGGCCTTAATGCCGACTCCACCTCGTTTGTGAGCTGGGAAGTTGGCAACCTTAGTGGCCTTACCATAGCCGTTCTCGCTAATCACCAGCAGGCTTCGGCCGTCATCATCAACAATATCCATACCAACCACTTGGTCGTTCGGGCGCAAGCGGACTCCTCTGACGCCGCGAGCTGCTCGCCCCATTGGACGGGCATCTTTTTCGCTAAATCGAATCGCTTGCCCAGCAGATGTTGACACAATAACATCATTCTCACCGGTCGTCTTTTGGATCCAACGCAGCTCATCGCCTTCATCAAGCTTGATAGCAATCAAGCCATTAGTGCGAATATTGGCATAGTCCTTGAGGGGTGTCTTTTTGATTGTTCCTTTAATTGTGGCCATAAACAGATAGCCGTCATCCTTGGCATCTTTTTCGTGGCGAATGATTGAGGTGATTTTCTCTTCTGGCTGCAGCTGAAGTAAGTTAACCGCAGCCACGCCTTTGGCAGCCAGGCTAGCAGCTGGTACTTCGTACGCCTTGAGGCGGAAGATACGACCCTTGTTCGTAAAGAACAGCAAATAGTCATGCGTACTAGCCGGTACGAGCTGATCAATAACATCTAGCTCTTTAGTCGTCATACCACGCTTACCCTTGCCGCCACGATGTTGTCGGCGATATTCACTGACAAGTGTGCGCTTAATGTAGTTCTCGGTTGTTAGCAAGATAACAGAGTCTTCTTCGGGAATCAGCTCTTCATCGCTAAATTTACCCAACTCATTGTTAATCATCAAAGAACGACGTTCATCACCGTACTTTTCTTTCATCTCGAGTAGTTCGGTTTTAACAATTCGCAGAATTTCTGCCTCATCAGCCAGAATTGCTTCGAGTTTCGCAATCAAAGCGTGTAGCTCAGCTAGTTCGGTCTCAATCTTGTCCCGTTCGAGTCCAGTCAAACGACGCAGTTGCATAGCAAGAATAGCCTGGGCCTGGATTTCAGATAAGGCGAACTTCTCGATTAACCCCGCTTGAGCCTCTTCACTCGTTTTACTGGCACGGATTAGCTTGATGACCTCATCGATATGATCGAGGGCAATTTTGTATCCTTCCAGGATGTGAGCGCGGGCTTTGGCAGCTCTTAGTTCAAACTCTGTTCGACGACGCACCACGACTTGACGATGCTTGATGAATTCGCTCAAAATCTCCTGCAAACCAAGGATGCGTGGCTGAATGCCGTTAATCAGCGCCAGCATGTTGTAGTGGAAGCTTGTTTGCAAGGCAGTCATCTTGAACAATTGGTTTAAAATCTTCTTTGGATATGAATCCTTACGAAGTTCAATCACCACGCGGACTTTGCCGCGAGCACTTTCATCGCGTAAATCACTAATTATGATCTTTTTGTCTTTATGCAGTTCGGCAATCTTCTCTATAAGTGTTGCTTTATTTACACCAAAAGGCATTTCAGTCACTACGATTTGACTGCGGCCTTTCTTGGTTTCTTCGATATTGGTAACCGCACGAATTGTGACACTGCCGCGACCAGTTTGATAGGCTAGCTTCATCGGTGTACCACCATAGACGATCGCGCCAGTTGGGAAATCAGGACCCTTGACATGAACCAAAAGGTCATCGACCGTCGCGTCAGGGTTATCAATCAAATGAATCGTGGCATCAACCAACTCACCAAGGTTATGGGGCGGAATACTGGTTGCCATACCGACAGCAATACCGATCTGGCCATTTAGTAGGATATTTGGTAGCTTCGCGGGAAGAACGGTTGGCTCTCTCTCGGAACCATCGTAGTTATCACGAAAATCAACCGTGTCCTTGTCCAAATCAGTCAGTAGCTCATTGCCAGCTCGGCCCAGACGGGCTTCGGTGTAACGAGAGGCGGCCGCAGGGTCACCGTCCATCGAGCCAAAGTTACCTTGCCCATCGACAAGCTTATAGCGCATCACCCAATCCTGGGCTAAGCGAACCATAGAGTCGTAGATAGATGAGTCACCGTGAGGGTGATACTTACCCATAACGTCACCGACGATACGCGCACTTTTTGAGAATTTACTACCTGGGCGTAGGTTTTGCTCACCCATCGAATACAAAATGCGACGATGGACTGGTTTTAAGCCGTCACGGACGTCAGGCAAGGCTCGGTCAATGATAACGCTCATCGAATAACGCAGGAAACTGTCTTCCATGACATCTTCGACGGTGCGCTTCTCAATCAAACGCGAATGCGTTTGTGGCGACTCGATGATTGTTCCATCATCTTCTATTGTTGTGTTTTTATCATCATCCATAATTAAATATCCAATTCTTCAACTTTAACAAATTTAGCACGGCTCTGAATGAAGGCTTTACGGAGGTCAACTTGATCGCCCATCAACTTCGTGAATATCGCATCGGCTTTTTCGGCGTCCTCCACCTTTACCTGAATCAAAACACGATTCTCGGGATTCATGGTTGTTTCCCACAACTGTTCGGCATCCATTTCACCAAGACCCTTGTAGCGCTGTAGCATTGTGATGCCAGCCTGTTTATTACGATCGGCTGTTTCATCAACCACTACACCTTTTGTCCTGCGATCGGCAATCAGTTGGTCGACAATTGCGTCGCGTTCTTCATCACTATAAGCATAGTGTTTTTTCGTTCCAACCCGCATCAAGAAGAGTGGTGGTTTCGCAAGATACACATAACCACCGTCAACCACTTCTTTCATATACCTAAAGAGGAACGTCATCAGCAACGTTGCAATGTGGCTACCATCCACGTCGGCATCGGTCATGATAACAATTCGGTGGTAACGAAGACCGCTGATATCAAACTGGTCGCTAATACCGACGCCGAGTGCCTTGATAAGACTGACGATTTCGTTATTTCCAAGCATGCGATCAAGACGGGCTCGTTCGACGTTTAACACCTTACCACGAAGTGGTAGGATGGCCTGTGTTCGACTGTCTCGTCCTGATTTAGCCGAACCTCCAGCCGAATCACCCTCGACAATATATATCTCTGATTCCGACGGATCTTTACTTGAGCAGTCAGATAACTTACCTGGCAAGCTCATACCGTCAAGTGCACCCTTACGGATGACATTGTCTCGGGCGGCACGAGCTGCTTTACGCGCTCTAGCCGCCAGGAGCGCCTTGCCGACAATTTTTTTTGCGACATTAGGATTTTCTTCAAGATAGTACGAGAAGTACTCGTTCATCACTTGTTCGACGTAGCGCCTAACCTCAGGATTACCGAGTTTGTTCTTTGTCTGGCCTTCAAATTGAGGATCCGGTAATTTAACAAGAATAATTGCCGTTAAGCCCTCACGAATATCGTCACCACTGAGGTTTTCTTCTTTTTCCTTCAATAACCCACTTTTGCGGGCATAGTCATTAATGACACGGGTTAATGCCGAGCGAAAACCAATGAGATGCGTTCCACCATCGACAGTCAATACGTTGTTTGCGAAAGGCTTCACTGTCTCAACGAATGTCTCGTTGTACTGGACGGCCACCTCAACCATTGAGTCTTCTACTTGGCGTTCAACATAAAAAATATCATCAGTAACAACGTCTTTACCGACATTGAGGTGTTTAACGTAACTCTGGATTCCACCTTCGAAATAAAAAGCTTCCCGCTCTTTTGTGCGCTCATCTCGGACGCTGACATAGACACCTTTTGTTAAATACGCCTGATGTCGAAGATAGTTAACGACCCATTTATAGTCAAATTCAATTGTTTCTTTAAAGATAGTCTCATCAGGGTAAAATGTAATCGTCGTACCAGTTTTAGTTGACTTACCAACGACAGCAACTTCTGCTTGGGGCACTCCTTTGGCATATTCTTGACGGTAAAGTTTGTGATCCTTGCGTACTTCTGCAATCAATTGGTTTGACAAAGCGTTAACAACACTCGAACCGACGCCGTGGAGACCGGAAGACACTTTATAGCCGCCATTGCCAAACTTACCACCCGCATGAAGGACGGTTAAAACTGTCTCCAGCGCGCTTTTGCCTGTTTTAGCAATTTTATCGACTGGAATACCACGCCCGTCATCAGATACACTGACACCGCCGTCTTCGCGCAGGGTCACCTCAATCTTTGTGGCATAGCCCGCAATCGCCTCGTCAATTGAGTTATCCGCAATTTCTTTAATAAGGTGGTGTAAACCCTCGTATCCAGTGCTACCTATGTACATTCCCGGACGTTTACGAACAGGGTCAAGACCTTCTAAGACCTGGATTTGAGACCCATTATAAGAACTATCAATTTTTTGTTTAACCACTACGAAGCTCCCTCACTTGTTTCAGACTAATATAGCTATTTACAATAGTACCATTATAACGAACAAATTGTGTTCACTCAAGCTATTGCGCTGAACATATTTCTTATGCTAAAGTAAGGCACAAGAGGTAAATTAAAAAAATACAAAAAAAACATTATGTTTAGAAAAATAATCTCAAACATCACTTTCAGCCCCGCCCTAGTAGGCCAGCTCGGTTTTTATGCAAAAAGGTTACGTAAAGAGGAAGCAACGCGTCGTCTCGGTCTTATATTTGTCGTCCTCGCATTGATAGTTCAAGCGCTGGCCGTATTTCAGCCCCCCGAATCTGCCAATGCCTCAAACCAAAACGACTTTGTTTCGGGCGGCCTGGGATATGGCGCGAATAAATCACTCAATAATTTTCTTGCCCCTTATGATGCTAATAGCAAAAACCTACGTGACGTTATGAACTATACAGGCATTACCCGACAGGAAATTGCCTCCACGAAATATACCTATTGGGCGCCAGGTAAAACTCTGTCTTGGGGATATCAATCGCGCTTTAGCGCGGCCCAAGGCGAGAAGACCGTAAAAGTGACTGGAGCATCAGGCAAGGCGATTGTAACTGTCTACGCGCGACCAATGACGCTTTATGGCTACAATAGTACCTCAAAAATTTACGGTTGGGTTGGCCATTCGCAAAAAATGGGCTGGTTCGCAATTATGCAAGCCTGCGGCAACCTTGTCACCACTAAAGTGCCACAGCCTCCGGCGCCTCCAAAAGTTGTAGTGCCACCGCGAAAAGTTGTAGTAGTGCCACCTCCAAAAGTTGTAGTGCCACCGCGAAAAGTTGTAGTAGTGCCACCTCCAGAAGTTGTAGTGCCGCCACCAACAATCGAAAAGATTATCCAATCTAAGTCAGCCGTCAACTTATCTAGGGTGTCGAGTGACGATTCCTCTAGGAGATCGGGTGACGATTCCTCCTCTAGGGTGTCGAGTGACGATTCCTCTAGGAGATCGGTTGACGATTCCTCCTCTAGGGTGTCGAGTGACGATTCCTCTAGGAGATCGGTTGATGCAACAACTGTCATTGCAAAGGGAAACGACCAAATCAAATATACTATTACTGCCCGGAATGCTGGTAATGCTTTAGCAACAGTTAAACTTGAAGAACAGCTTGCAGACGTTCTTGAATACTCAAGACTAACAGATAACGGTGGCGGTACATTCAATGAATCAACAACTACACTTGTCTGGCCAGACGTAGAGCTACCACCAGGCGGTGAAGCTACCCGTATTTTCGTCGTACGCATCCTCGCTGATATTCCCGCAACAGCTCAAGGCATCAGTGACCCTTCTTCGTATAACTGCATTATGACCAATGTCTTTGGTAACGCTGTCACTATTAACGTTAGCTGCGACACGCCAAAAGTTGTCGAGCAAGTGGTCTCGGAGCTGCCAAAAACTGGCCCAAGTGAAAACATAGCCTTCGCTGGCGTCGAATTAGCAATTGCCGCCTACTTTTACGCCCGCACGCGCCAGGTAAAGAAGGAAGTTCGACTTATTCGCCGCAGTCTCAACACAGGAACGATATAAATAACAACAAGGTGGACCCATGACAAATACTCCAGAACAACTCAATAATGGACACGAAGCGGGCATCGAGTCCCAAAAGACTGCTGCCGAACAGCTCGAAAAGCTTTCACGTACCCTCGAGCGTACTGGCGAGCACAGTCCCGAAAGCGGAGAAAAAAGTGCAGAAAAAGCCCGTATTGAAGCCCTCGAAAGTGCGATTAGCGTGGAGTCAGGTGGTAAAGAGAAAGCCGTCAACAATCACAAGCCATCACCAGCTGTCCGTCGCGGAAGTATCAGTAAATCCCAAAAAGACGCCAGCTACAAACGAACTATGAAACACGTTCAGACCGAACTCTCTCCCGGTTCACGGGCCTTTAGTAAAGTGATTCATATAAAAGCTGTCGAAAAAGCCAGTGACGCTATAGGGTCAACCATTGCCCGACCGGATGCAATGTTGGCAGGTGCGGTCAGTGCATTTATCCTCACCCTCGGTCTTTACGTAATGGCAAAAACGCTTGGCTATCAGCTATCTGGATTTGAGACAATTGGCGCATTTATCATCGGTTGGGTCTGCGGTATCACCTACGACTACTTCCGTCTTATTATTACTGGCAAGAAATCGTGACGTGATGTGCCGCCACTGTCGCGCATCGTTAGCGTAACTTTATTGAAACCCCTTCATCATCTTGAGCTTGTTTGCCCCTGACGTGAAACTTATCATCCGAAGAGGCTGGTGAGCGGAACGTATCGCTACTACCTGTAGCTTGTGCCTGATCCGGAAGGGCAGGTTTTTTCACGTTCGTCATGTTTGATCGCGCGCTAAGAGCCTCGTCTGAGCGCCTTGTGTCCGAAGCTGTAGTCTGAAGTACGTCTGGAGCTGGAGTTGTCCTAGGTGGGCTCTGCGCTGGTGTAGCTGCGATTTGCTGTCGCTTAGCCAACCAGTCATCGAGGAACGAAGAGCTGCCG
>JACMLL010000003.1 GCA_014379635.1 Candidatus Saccharimonadota bacterium | reverse complement strand
CTTCTTTCTTTTTAATCGTAAAAAGAAACAAAAAGCTTTTCGACGGCTTCACTGCACCGGGACTACCAGTTGGCTCAAGACTGGCGCTGCGGAACTCACCGCTATATAGCGGTTCAGACATCCTCGCGCTTAATCAGTCTTGAGCCACCCGCTAGTCTCGGGCAGTTGCAGATGTCGAGTTGGACTACAAAGTCCAAGCAACCCATGGGGTCTGGGGTCTCTGGATTATCCGGTAAAAATAACACAAGACACTCCTAGCTATTCGAGTATGTTTGACCCGCTGGTAAGCGGGGAGTTACGCAGAATACTAAGAGTGATTGAGGTATTTTTAGCCGCGATAATTCATCAACCCCAGCAGTTTTCCTTCTTTTGCAGCCAAAAGAAGCGCGTTTGATTACTTTCCGCGGGGAAAGTAAGGATTAAACTTTTATTTAATAACGTCTAACATTTCAAAAAAATGAATAATATACAACAGATTTCGTCAATCCGTCAAATTTTTGGGTTGCGGTATACCCCTAATGCTCTTTATAATGATAGTGCGATGGCAAAACCAACTACCATACCAGTTATTGAACTCCACGACCTCAAAAAGCGGTTTGGAATTGGTGATGCCGAACATTTTGCGCTTGATGGAGTAGATTTGGTTATCCAAAAAGGTGAATTTATCGCCATTATGGGGCCTAGTGGTTGCGGTAAAACCACGCTGCTGAATATCCTCGGGTTACTTGACGGCTCAACAGATGGCGACTATAACCTTGACGGCCGATCTGTGGCGACACTCAGTGCCCGCCGGCAAGCTCGCATCCGAAGCCAGCAAATTGGCTTTATATTCCAGAGCTTTAACCTGATATCACGTTTAAACATTATTGAAAATGTTGCCCTACCGCTTACCTATAAAGGGATTAGCCGCACCAAGCGTCTCATTTTAGCCAGCGACATGCTGCGCAACTTTCATCTCAACGAACGCGAGTACTATATGCCCTATCAACTGTCGGGTGGCCAGACGCAACGGGTTGCAATTGCCAGAGCACTCGTTAATCAGCCTTCAATTATTTTGGCTGACGAGCCAACGGGTAATCTCGACTCGCGCTCCAGCCACATCATTATGGAGGAACTGTCCGACCTTCATAAACGCGGTAACACTATTATTATGGTCACCCACAACCCCAGCCTCACCGCCTACGCCAGCCGAGTCATTACTATGCTCGATGGTCGCATCGATACCGATACGCACCTACCAATGCAAGAGCAGTTACTGGTAGCGCCCAAGCACCCGCTCGGTCCACTATCGACACCGAAAGTTATCAAACAAAAAGATCGTTCTTCGCGACGAATGCGTAAATTAAAAAAATCGCTTCTTACCCACGAAACGAGCCATAAGTAATGCGATTCCTTCTGCTGAGCCATATTCAAAACGCCCAACAGTCGCTCCGCAGTAATCGCATGAGAAGTGGCCTGACGATGCTTGGCGTAACAATCGGCGTCGCCAGCATTACGACTATCCTGGCGCTTAGCGCCGGTGCCAGCAAGGTCGTGGGCGATCAAATAGATGCCCTGGGCGGTAATATTGCCGTTATCCGACCCGGCGCTACAATCTCCGATCCACTCTCGAATTTAACCCAAGCAAACCCACAGCGTGATTTTGCGGCTAGCACCCTCACGGAAACCGATGTAACACTTATCAACAGCGTCGCACATATTGATGCCGTAGCTCCTTTGATGGTCTTGAGCGGCACTGTTAAGGCAGACTCGATCGCGCCCGCCCAAACGCCGATTGTGGCAACCTCGCCACAACTAGCCCTGATTAGCGGTCTCACAGTTCAAGAGGGCGAGTTTATAGGTAGTACCGCCAATCAAGACACCGCAACCATTGGAGCGCAGTTGTCGATTAATATCTTTGGAACCGACCAATCGATTGGCAAGATGCTCACCATTCGAGGCAAGCAATTTACCGTCATCGGTATTCTAAAGCGAACCAATAACCCAATTAACTATAATTCGGTTGATTTTGATAATGCGGTCGTGATAAGTCTGACGAGCGGCAAACAACTCAATCAAGGCCTCCCGCAGATTCAACAAATCAACGTACGAAGTGATTCAGTCACCAATCTTAACGATGCTATTATCGAGCTCAACAAGCTACTAATTGCCGCTCATCAAGGTGAGCATGACTTCATTATTCTGACGGGTGATCAAATATCCCAGCCAACCAGCCAGCTATTCTATGCGATTGCTGGCTTAACGGCAACGGTGGCAGGAATATCCCTCCTCGTCGGCGGTATCGGCATTATGAACATCATGTTAGTTAGCGTCGCTGAACGAACTCGCGAAATTGGTATCCGTAAAGCCCTTGGTGCTACCAACGCCGACATTACCGTCCAATTCCTAATTGAAGCTTTGGCAATTGGCTTAGGTGGCGGCATCTCTGGCTACGGCGTCGGCTACCTGCTGGCCTTTGGTATCAGCACCTTCTTAACCTTTGACCCTGTTATCAATTGGGAAATTGTTGTGGTTGCGCTCAGCCTATCCATCTCGATGGGAACGGTCTTTGGCCTTTATCCTGCTATCCGCGCATCACGCAAAGACCCAATTGAGTCATTGCGCCAATACAATTAAGGCTACTGCCTGGTTGCTACGCTAGCTCTTGTTTTAATTTTTCGATCAATGGGACCGGAGTAGGATCAACTCCATTCAATATGGCGACATAAATACTGACAAAATCAGCCAAGATACTCCCCCACAACAACTGTTTGATAGCCGTCTCACCCCGCAGGTTAACGACGGTTGATTTTGGTCGCTGTCCACTCAGCAGCCTGTCTGATACCTCGAATCGTTTCAAAATTTGAGAATGTTCCAGATGACTCACCAAATCAAACACGGCAAATGGCTTTTCGATGGGATGAGACGTCCAGCCAATAAACTCGTTGTGATTAAACTCTGGCAATTCATTCCAAAATGAGATGTTTTTGGCATTTTCGTTCCAGCTAATTTTCCATTTATAAGCAACTGGCGCAGTCAGCGTTCCGCCGTAAAATACTGGTGTTTTGCCGACCGCCAAAAGAGCTAACTGTTTGGCATAGTTTTTATCGACCAGTACGCTACCTGCCCACTGTTCAGTCTCGAGCTTTAACCACCCAGCCGTGGCTTTAATTTCATCGAGTTTTTCGCTACCGACAATCTTAAAGTTCGCCAGTAGCCCGATCAACGCGCGCAGATTATAAATAACTGCCATGCGCGGCTGCAGATCCTGAGGCAACGAGACGTGGGCAACCTTATAGCTTGCGGCCGTATCCATCAACACTCCGCCAGCGGCAATAATCCCCAACTGCGCACCTTTTTTCTCGGCTTGTTCCAGGGCGCTGAGCGTTTCCTCGGTGTTACCCGAGTAGCTACTCACAATCACGAGGGTATTTTCGCTCACATACGACGGCAGGTCATAACTGCGTACGACTTCAAATGGCACCTTGATGTCAGCCTTAAGCCAGGCTTTCACCAACAGTGCCGCCAAGGCAGACCCGCCCATGCCAGCCACCACGACGTTCAAAATAGTTCGCTGATCGTTATCTTCGTTCCATATATTGACCTCAAACTCTGCTTGGGCGTATTGCGCGGCCGCAACCGCAAGCGCTCCGGCGGGATCGCGTTGTTTCAGGACGTTGGCATCATCTAGCATAATTTATCTCCCGAGCAGTATTGCTCACTTATATGTGTCTATGATACAGTATTTAGTAAAGAAGCATAAGTATTAATGTCAGGGGTGGGCCATGGATATTCAACCGCAAGCAACACAATCAATCAGTGACGACCAGGAACTTGCTAAAGTATTAGCAGGGGTCAGCCAGCAAGCTGACGAAGTATTACAATTTGAAGAAACGCCTGTAAAAACCAGCGCACCAGCGCCAGTTGTCGTCGAACCAATCGAGCCAACCGTGCCAATCGCACCGCTTACGCCTGTTATTGGTTACACTGCACCATCCAGTGACCTTGAAAGTATTAAAAAAGACGCTCTCCTCGAACTTCGCCCGCTTGTCGACAAGCTCGACCTCGCCCCCGAAGAAAAGTTTGACACATATCTCCTGCTTCTGCGCAGCACCGACGACAAGACGTTAATCGCTCCCGCTCACGCCGCCGCCCAAGCGATTGCCGACGAGACCCGTCGCGCCCAGGCACTGCTTGATATCATCAAAGAAATCGACTTCTTGTCGACTCCTCAGCTATAAATCGTTTCGAACCACCTAAATTAAGCTCCAACAAGTAAAAAACCCCTCATCTTGCGATGAGGGGGCGCCGGACAATCCGACGACTTACATAACAATACTATATTGACAAAATATATATAAAGTGTATAATAAACTTTATATGAATCTACTTGAATGCAACCAAGGCCACAAAGATATAGCACGCAAACAATTTATGCGCGGCGACAAAAATCAAGACCATGGAACAGCTCGAAATTCCGATGGTAAGTTTGGGGAATACTATGGCGACGACTCGATGAACCCCCGTCTGAATCTTAGGTCTAAAGCCGGCGTAGAGGTCCTCCGTCGCACTATAGCCAATGGCGTCGATGATTATTCGGTTAGCCCAGACAATACAGCTGTCGTAATTAGTGATCGATTACCCACTGAACTCGACCAGACGCTATTCGTCGATCACGAAGCTGACCACAATCGGGCATACTACGAAGATCTCATGGGTGCTAGCAGCGATTTTGACGCCACACGCCAAGGTTCGGCAGCCCGACGGCGGCTCGAACGCTCGGCAACTCTAGACTACGAACTAAGTTCTGACACCGTAGAACAAGTCGGAGATTTCCCCGACAGCAATCACGTAGTGTAACCACCTGACTTTACCCAATAAACAAAGATAGCCCAGAGACATTCTGGGCTATCTTTATAAGTAAGGAATCTTGAGCTAGAAGCCCATGCCCCCACCCATACCGCCAGCCGCAGCAGGAGCTTCTGGTTCTGGTACGTCAACCACCAGCGCGCCCATCGTGGCAGCAGTCGAAGCAATCGAGACCGCATTTTGAACCGCTTCTTTGGTCACGCGGGTCGGATCAATCACACCAGCTTTTTTAACATCAATCAGGCCCAGCTCGGGACGATTGACGTCAAT
>JACMLL010000029.1 GCA_014379635.1 Candidatus Saccharimonadota bacterium | reverse complement strand
TGAGTGGCTACGGCCATATGAAAATGTATCGCTTCTGCATTATTTTCCTGCACCCGATATCGCCAAGGGAATTATCGATCTTAGCGATGTAGTGGTTTACGCAAGTCTTATCGTTATATTCCTGCTTGTGGCTATCGCGATATTTCGCCGCCGCGACGTACGCTAAATTATCGACAACCTGGCTCGGTAAGGTATAATAAATAGTGTAATAACGCCCACAGGTTTTAGGTGGCGGATACAGGAAGTCTTCACACGAAGAAGCTCTGCACCCCTTACTTATCGAACCGAGTGGGCATAAAAAGGAGGCCATTATGGCAACTATCAACCCGTACGGAAAAGATATTATCAAGGTAGAGACGCAACTGGCGGGCAAAACCCTAACTTTCGAAGTTAATCGTGTCGGTTTTCGTACGAGCGCCAGTGTGCTGGTGACCTACGGCGAGACGGTCGTACTTGGAACGGCCATGGTGAGTAAAAAATCGATTAGTGGCATGGACTATTTTCCATTATCAATCGATTATGAAGAGAAATTTTATGCCAGCGGCAAGATTAGCGGTAGTCGCTTTGTAAAGCGCGAAGGTCGTCCCAGTGACGAAGCAATTTTGATTGGTCGCCTGATCGATCGTCCGATTCGTCCGCTGTTTCCAAAGGGTTACCGCCAAGAAGTTCAAACCGTAGCAACCGTCCTTTCGATGGATCCCTCATTTCGGCCCGATATGGTCGCCATGATTGCCGCCTCGGCCGCGCTGACCCTGACTGGTGCGCCATTTGACGGACCGGTGGCTGGTCTTCGCATCGCCCGAGTAAACGGTGAGTTTAAGGCTTTCGCTAGCGCCCAAGAGCGCGAAGATAGTGACCTTGACCTAGTTGTGGCCGGTATTGCCAGCGGTATCACGATGGTTGAAGCCGGGGCTAACGAAGTCTCAGAAGAGGTTGTTGCCGACGCGCTCGCTTGGGCCTACGACGCCTATCAGCCGGCTATCGCGGCTCAACTTGAGCTAGCCGAGAAGGTCGGTGTTGAAACGCTCGCTTACGAATTGATTTTGCCCGATGAAGCTATTCAAAAAGCTGTCGATACGTGGGTAGAAGGCAAGCTCGGCGAAGACCTTCGCTTGCCATATCCAGAACGCAACGAACTCGTGTCAACTCTGCGCGACCAGTTCCATACGGCCACGGCCGAGCGAGTCGGCGTCGATGAATATAAGTCACTGCGCGATGAGTACGACGAAGCCTTCACGAGCGCCCTACATAAGGACGTGCGTCGGGGAATTGTCGACCACAAACTTCGTCCTGATGGCCGTCGGCTTGATGAAATCCGTCCACTGTCGAGCGAAGTCGGGGTTTTGCCTCGAACACACGGCTCGTCGATCTTTACCCGAGGCATTACCCAAGGGCTGAACATCGTGACCCTGGCACCCCTGAGCTTTTCTCAGATGGTGGACAGCATGGAACAAAACGATTACCTCCGCCGCTACATGCACCATTTTAACGCTCCTGGCTATACCGTCGGTGAAGTTCGTCGCCTGAGCGGACCGGGACGACGCGAAATCGGTCACGGTTTCTTGGCAGAACGAGCCATCATTCCTGTGCTTCCAACCGAAGAAGAGTTTCCTTATACGATTCGTAGCGTCACAGAAATTATGAGCCAGAATGGTTCGACTTCGATGGCGGCTACCTGTAGCAGCGTCTTGGCCCTGATGGACGCCGGCGTGCCCCTGCGGGCCCCTGTCTCTGGTATTGCTATGGGTCTGATGCTTGACGGCGATACGCCGTACGTTCTGTCCGACATTGCCGATGCCGAAGACTTTGCTGGTGACATGGACTTCAAGGTAACCGGTACTGCCAAAGGCATCACGGCTATTCAGATGGACATGAAAGTGCACGGTCTACCCCTTGATATCCTGCGCCAAGCCTTGACCGAGTCAAAACCGGGTCGAGCTTTCATTTTGAAGCACATGCTTGAAACATTGGCACAACCTCGCGAAAAACTCAGTCAGTACGCCCCTCGTATCGAGAAGATCAAGATCAACCCCGACAAAATTGGAGCGGTCATTGGTAAGGGTGGCGAAACGATTAACCGCATTACCAGCGAAACTGGTGCCCAGATTGATATCAAAGAAGACGGACTGATTACCGTGGCGGCGATTGACGCGGCCGCCATCGAAAAGGCAATGAACTGGATTCGCGGCCTGACCGAAGAGCCAGAAGTCGGCACTATTTACGAAGGCAAGGTCGTCAGCATTAAAGATTTTGGCGCCTTCATCAACATCATGCCTGGCATCGACGGCATGGTGCATATTAGCGAGCTCTCTCACGACCGAGTTGAACAGGTGAGCGACGTCCTGACCGAGGGTCAGATTGTCAAAGCTCGACTGATCGGTATCGACGATCGCGGCCGCCTCAGCTTGAGCCTCAAAGACCTCTAGATTTGCAAATAATCAGTAGTTGAGGTACACTGTTAGGTACTAAACACAGTCTTGTAAATAAGGGTAAAGTGAGCGACAAACAGATACTTCTTGAACAAATTAGGGCGGATATTCTGAACAATAATATCTGCCCAGATTTGGCCAAGACAGCCATGAACCTTGTGATGGGTAGCGGTGACATCAATGCTGACATTGTCTTTATCGGAGAAGCGCCGGGTAAAAAAGAAGATGAACAGGGTTTGCCCTTTGTCGGAGCAGCCGGAAAATTCTTAGACAAGATGTTAATGCAGGCCGGTTTAGCGCGGAGTGACGTCTATATTACAAATATCGTAAAGTATCGTCCGCCCAACAACAGAGATCCGTCGCCAGAGGAAAAGAAAACATTTTGGCCATACTTGGTGCGCCAGCTAAATATCATTCAACCAAAAATTGTAGTGACATTAGGCAGGCACAGCATGGAATATTTCCTGCCTGATCAAAAAATTAGTGCAATCCACGGCCAACCGACAAATGTCGCGTTCGACGGTACCGATATAGTAGTGGTACCGCTCTATCATCCAGCTGCAGCTTTGTATAACGGAAGCCTGCGCGCCACACTAATCGACGATTTTATGAAGCTATCAACAATAATAGAAATTCTTGAAAAAGAAAAGGAACAATAACATAATGGGATCACAACGAATCTCAACACCACAAAATAACGACCAATCGAAACGGCCGCAACAACACCCACGACCAAAATCAAACAACACGGTCCTGGCTAATACGCAAACTCGCAAAGGCGAAGTCTTTCGTGCCCAGCGACGCACCAGCGAAGGAGTTAACCTGCGCGCCTCACAGCACGTTATTAACGTTCCGGTTAACAAGTCAGTTTATAACGGCTATGATGGCCGCCAGTTTAGTACCGCCGACCAAAAACGCCAACCACGAACCAGCGGTCCAAAGCTAAGAATTATGCCAATCGGCGGCTTGGGCGAAATGGGCATCGGTAAAAACATGATGGCGATTGAATACGATAACGATATTATTGTCATCGATTGTGGCTTCCTGTTTCCAGGAGCAGACTACCCGGGCATTAACTACATTATTCCCGACATTAGCTACCTAGAGGAAAACAAGCATAAAATTCGTGGTATGGTGTTTACGCACGGACACCTTGATCATATCGGCGCCTATCGTCACATTGCCCACAAGATTCCTGCACCCGTTTATGCCAGCAAATTTACCATTGGTATGGTTCAGCGCACGATGGAAGAGGCAACCAGCGGGTACGAGCCGGTCTATAACGAACTTAACCCAGAGCTTCATGAACGCGTGCAACTTGGTGATAGCTTTAGTATCGAACTTGTTCGAGTTAACCACTCAATCCCCGATGCAACCGCCGTCGTTATCCGTACGCCACTTGGCGTTTTGATTGATACCGGAGATTGGCGTTTTGAAGAAGCCCCAGTTGATGGTAAGAAGTTTGACCTTGAGCGTCTGACCGAAATCGCCACGACCGAAGGCATCTTGATGCTTATGAACGAGTCGACTAACTGTGAGTCAGAGGGTGGCCACACTCACGGTGAGTTTGATATCCAAGAGAGCATGGGACAGATTATGGTAAAATATCCGGAAAGTCGTCTGATTTTGAGCTGTTTTAGCAGCCAGATTCACCGTATGCAGGTTATTTTAGACGAAGCCAAACAACATGATCGCAAGGTCGCGTTTGCGGGTTACAGTATGATTCAAAACCTCGAGGTCGCCCTCCGAGCTGGCGTCATCAAGGTACCAAAAGACGTGGTCGTTAAAATGGAAGACATCGTCAAGCTACCCGATAACAAGGTCACGATTGTCTGTACCGGTTCACAGGGTGAATTTAATGCCGTCCTTAACCGCATGGCGAGCGGTAGCCACAAGTTCATAAAGATTAAAAACTCGGACGTCATTGTTTTTAGCTCCAATCCAATTCCTGGTAACGAGAAATACGTCACCCGAACGGTTGATGGCCTGATGCGCGAAGGTAGTGATGTTATCCAAAACAGCAAAACACATCTGACGGGCATTGGTCCGCTGCACCTTTCTGGTCACGGCTATTATGACGATCACGTCAAACTCATCCGAGCTCTTAATCCAAAGTATTATTTGCCAATTCATGGTGAGTTCCATATGTTGGCCCACAACGCCGAACTAGCCGAAAGAGAAGCGGCTATTCCACGTGCCAATATCTTTGTTTGCGACAGTGGTGACGTGATTGAGATTACGACCGAAGGTGCCAAAAAAGCTGGTCGAATCCCAGTGGGAGGTATTATGTACGATGACAGCGGGACGGTCGTCTCGGAGGTTGTCCTCAAAGACCGTATTCATATGGCCACCGAAGGTATCTTTGTGGTTGTACTGACGGTTGCTCGCGGTAGCGGACGTTTAATGACCAGCCCTGATATCATCAGCCGCGGCTTCATTTACCTGCGCGACAGCGAAGAATTAATGGGTACTGTTCGTCAGTATTTGAAGCAGAAGGTAGCGCGATCTTTTAGCGGAAAACACATCGACCTTGATGTTATCAAGAAAGAACTAAAAGATGAGATTACCCATATCTTGTACGACCAGACTCGCCGCACCCCAATCGTGATCCCTGTCATCAATGAAGTCGGTGGTAACAGCGGTGGTCAAAATCGAGAGCGTGAGAACCAAGCGGCGCGCCCCGTCAAGGAAGCGTCAACCAATTCATACCGAATCGACCAACAGCCAGTTCTTGAGAGTCTCGAGACAAAGAAGTTCCCGGAACCTCAAATGCCCGATACGGACGCTGTCGATCCTCGTGTCCGAGTTGACACCCGCGGCTATTAATTAGTCCGAGTCAGTCTTGTAATAAACACCCGTTTTATCGCGGGTGTTTATTACAACCATAAGCCTATTGCAAAATGTAGTAAATATTGCTATAATATGTCTATCAAACAGCGCCTAAAACGCTTATAATAGAAAAGATTATGGCAAAAAAGAAAAAATACTCACGAAAAAAAACTCCCGTAAACTCAGCTCCCCAACACAGCTTACCGACGGGTTTTTGGGCGCAGGTCGGGGCGGTCTTTCTGATAGCGATATCTTTCCTGTTTGTTGTAGCCTGGTTTAACGCTGGTGGGCCGGTACTCGATTGGCTGTACCAGGCAACCCTCGACACGATTGGCTATGCTGTTTACGTCGCACCGTTGCTGTTTATCTATGTCGCCGTCGAGATATTTCGGGCCGAAAACAACCGCTTACCGTTTGTTATGAAACTGGCGACGGTCACTTCGATTGTCTGGTTTGCGGCTCTGTTCGGCCTGCTTAAAAATACAGCCGGAAAAACGACCGGCGGTTTTATCGGCGATCTGGTGAATAGTGGTGCCTTAACACTTGTCGATAGGGGCGTTGCCGCGTTTATCTATGTCCTACTCATACTGATCACGGTGCTGTTTATTATCCGCGTCTCGCCGTTTACGGTTATAAAGAAATTATGGGAACTTTCGCAGCGCGACCAAAGTGAGCAAGAAGCCAATGTCAAAGTTATGCGCAATGCTGCCGCACTTGATAGTACAAAGCTGAAAACAATTGGTGATTTCAAGCTCAACGCGAACGTTCCAACATTTGATCCGACTGCCTCTGGGGCCGACGGCCAAAAGCAAACGCGCCTCTCGAGCTTAAAAAATAGCGTCGATCGTGATAAGTTTGCCGAAGCTCAAGCAGCTCTCGTGACGGTGCGTGACCCGAATTGGGAAGCACCGAGTATTGATTTGCTCGAAAAAAAGCAATCTCCGGCTGATGCGGGTGACGTTCAGCAGAACGCGCGTATTATCAAAGATACCTTGAGTGAGTTTGACATTGATGTTGATATGGAAGGCGCCAACATTGGGCCAAAAGTCACCCAATACACTCTCCGACCGCCAAGTGGCGTGAAGCTAACACGTATTACGGCGCTCGAGACTAATCTTGCTTTGAATCTGGCTGCCCAAAGCCTGCGTATCGAGGCCCCGATTCCTGGTCAAAAAGCTGTGGGTATCGAGGTACCAAACCGCAAAGCGGCTGACGTTCGTTTGCATGCTATTTTGACAAGTAGCCAGTGGAAAGCGGCTCAGGAGCCATTAGCCTTTGCGATTGGTAAGGATATATCGGGCGAGGCTGTAGTGGGCGAACTCAACAAAATGCCACATATTTTGATTGCTGGGCAGACCAACTCTGGTAAGTCGGTTATGATTAATACGCTACTGACGAGTTTGTTGTACCGTAACAGCCCTAGTGAAATGAGGCTCATTCTCGTCGACCCGAAGCAGGTTGAAATGGCCGCTTACCAGGACATTCCGCACTTGTTAACTCCAGTCATAACCGAACCGGACAAAACGATAAGTGCGCTCAAATGGGCGGTCAACGAAATGGAGCGCCGCTACAAATTACTGGCCGAGCACCGCGTTAAAGATATTAAGTCGTATAACCAAAAGATCCAAACAGCCAGTACCAAGATTACGGTAGCAGATGAAGACGGTCACGCCCAAGAACACGAGAACGGCGCTATGCCGTATATCGTGATTGTGATTGACGAGTTGGCCGATTTGATGATGGTAGCGTCCCGTGACGTCGAGGCCTTGATTGTCCGTTTAGCGCAGAAGGCTCGAGCGGTCGGTATTCACCTAGTTCTCGCGACCCAGAGTCCGCGAGCCGACATTATAACTGGATTGATTAAAGCCAATATTCCAGCCCGAATCGCCTTTACGGTTGCGGGTCAAGTTGAGAGTAGGATCATCCTCGATCAAGTGGGAGCCGAAAAACTACTTGGACAAGGTGACATGCTACTGCTGACACCAAGTATGAGCAAACCAAAGCGTATTCAGGGCGCCTGGGTGACAGAAGAGGAAGTTCAAAAGATTACTAATCATCTGCACATGCAGTCGCCACCACAGTATAATGACGAGGTTGTCAGCCAGCCAGTTCAATTGAACGGTAAGGGCGG
>JACMLL010000028.1 GCA_014379635.1 Candidatus Saccharimonadota bacterium | reverse complement strand
GGTTGGTGTGCGTCCAATTAATGCCGTGGTCGACGTAACCAATTATCTGATGCTACTAACCGGCCAACCGCTGCATGCTTTTGACTATGACAAGCTCGTGGCTGTTTCGGATGGGAAGGTTGATATTCATGTCCGCGCAGCGAGGGAGGGTGAAACACTGGAGTTACTCGATGGGCGAGTAGCGACACTTAATCCTGAGGATATTGTTATTTCGGCTGGCGAAACGGCCATTGGTTTGGCTGGTGCGATGGGTGGCGCTAACACGGTGATTGATGCCAATACAAAAAACATCATTATTGAATGCGCAACCTTTAATTTATATAAACTGCGGTCTACTCAAATGCGTCACGGTATATTTAGTGAAGCAATTACTCGTTTCACAAAAGGTCAACCAGCTGAACTAACAGCCCCTGTGTTGGCAGACGCTATTCGCCTGCTCGGCGAGTGGTCTGGAGCAAAAAGCGCCAGTGTCGTTTGTGAGGCAACAGGTACGATGGTTGAAGTCGCCTCGATTACCGTCACTACTGAGCGCGTGAACGCTATTCTTGGCACAACATTTACGACTAACAGCCTTGAGCAGACATTGCGCGGCGTTGAATTCGCCGTAATAACACACGGTTCAAAATTAGTCGTTGAACCACCGTATTGGCGGGGTGACATACATATTATTGAAGACATTATTGAAGAGATTGGTCGCTTACATGGCTTTGACGGTATTATACCAACTCTCCCGGGTCGAAACTTTAGCGCGGTAGCGCCGAGTGAATTTGACATGCTACGTACACACGTGCGCAAGGTCCTTGCGCGATCCGGTGCGAGTGAGGTTTTGACCTACAGTTTTGTGCATGGTGATATTTTGAAAAAAGTTGGTCAAAAACTCGATGATTCGTATCGAATTACCAACTCGATTAGTCCAGATTTGCAGTATTATCGTCAAACGCTTACCCCAAGTCTACTTGGTTTACTGCGCCCTAATGTCAAGCAGGGTTACGATAACTTTGCCGTTTTTGAAATTAATAAAACTCACTCAAAACCACTTGGCTTAACTGACGAAGGCGTTCCAATTGAAACGGATATGGTTGCATTGACAGTAACAGCCAAGAAAGGCCAATTTGGCGCACCGTACTACCAGGCAAAGAAACTCCTCGACTACATGGCCAGTTCACTTGGGCTGAGTTTTACCTATGAACCTCTCGAACAAAATCAAAACTCTGCGCTAAGTGCACCATTTGAGTACCGTCGAAGCGCTACAGTACTCGATGCCGTTGGTACGCGTATCGGCATCGTTGGTGAATACAAAAAAAGCGTCAGTAAAGCCTTTAAGCTATCCGAATACACCGCTGGGTTTGAAATCGAATCAGTTAAATTGTTCGAAGCAGTTCAGCGACTTGGTAATAGTTATACGCCACTCAGTCGGTATCCAAGTACGGCCCGCGACATTTGTTTCCAAGTAAAAAGTGGGGTTTCATACGGCCAGATTATCGAAGCAGTAACAGCTGTATTAAAAGACATTAACCTAGAGACGACAGCTGAGCCAATTGATATCTATCAGCCCGAAGACGGCGCTTCGAAGAACATTACAATTCGCGTCCGCTTAACCTCGCATTCAAAAACATTGACGGCCGACGAAGTCAATATAGTAGTCGAGGGCATTAGCCGCAACGTTGTGACTACACTCGGGGCAATTGTCGTTTAACGTATAAGGTTTGGTATAATAGAAGACAGTAATTTTGAAAAAAATAGGGAGAGTATTGTTAATGGCGTCAAAAGGTAGAGCTCAACGAATTGGAATTTGGATTATAGCAATTGTTATGACCGTGGGAACACTGGGGTCATTTGCGGTAATCATTCTACAAAACGATAATCAAAAAATCGATCAAGCCACAGCAGCAGCAGACCAACAAAAAAAATACGAAGCGCAGCTTGAGTACCAAAAACAGCAAGCAAAAAACTCTGAACCATTTGGTGGCTATAGCGCTCGTTCGTTTGATCAAGCCGCGGTAACAGAAGTAAAGACAGAGATTATTAAAGAGGGAACCGGCGAAACAGTTAAAGCAACTGATTCTATTAATGCAAGCTACTTTGGCTGGATATCCGATGGTGTCATCTTCGATAGCAGTAAAAAGAAAGGTGCTGACGACACGCCGATTACCTTTTCTTTAAGCGGTGTGATTGCAGGTTGGACAGAGGGTCTGACTGGTGTGAAAGTCGGCAGTGTTGTTCGTTTGACGATCCCTGCAGCAAAGGCCTATGGAGCAACTGGCTCGGGAGCTATTCCAGCAAACTCGCCGCTTGAGTTCATCGTAGAGATTAAAAAAATAGATAACTCGGCTGCAAGCACTCAATAATACAACAATAGTGTCTTGCTAAATGGCGTAGACGCTATATATACTGTAGAAAGCTATTAAGAAAGAAAGAAATACCCGTTATGGACAAAGACATTAGAGACGTAATTATGGTCGGAGCAGGCCCAAGTTCTTTGGCCGCCGCTATTTATACTACCCGTGAAAATATTGATACGGTTTTATACGAAAAAGGGGCTGTTGGAGGCCTGGCTGCCATCACTGATATAGTCGATAACTACCCAGGCTTTCCTGATGGGATTGAAGGTCTTACATTGGCTGAACAGCTCGAAAAACAAGCCAGGCGTTTTGGTGCGAACATTGAGTTTGGCGACGTATCAGCTATTCGTGACGAAGGCGACGTAAAAGTTGTGACAGTTGATGGCAGTGAAGTGCGAGCAAAGACGGTGCTTATTGCGACAGGCAGTGACTATAACAAAATTGGTGTTCCTGGCGAAGCTGAATATTATGGCCGTGGTGTTCACTATTGTGCGACCTGTGACGGCGCCTTTTACCGTGACAAGCGACTGGTTATTGTTGGTGGCGGTAATTCTGCCGTACAAGAAGCAATTTTTTTGACACGTTTTGCGTCTCATATTGATTTGCTGGTACGAAGCACGATTAAAGCCAGCGAAATATTACAAGATGAATTACCGTCATTTATAGATAGTGGCAAGATTACCGTTCACCTCAACACGCCAATCAAAGAGATTATCGCGACCGATGGCAAAATAACCTCCGTGAGTGCCCTTAAAGATAGTGAGCCGATTGTCATTGATACCGATGGGGTATTTATCTTTGTTGGCCTGAAGCCCAATACGCAGTTCTTGAGTGGAAGCGGTATCGAGCTGGACGAACAAGGACTCATAAAGACTGATAACAAGTTACAAACAAATATTTCTGGGATTTTTGCCAGCGGTGATGTTCGTAGCGGCGCGACTATGCAGATTGCAAGCGCTGTCGGCGAAGGTGCATCAGCGGCGCTTTCAATTCGCGAATATCTTGACGAACACAAGCACTCTCACGCTTAACTCTAGGCAACAATGTCGGACAGGAAATCCTCTAACTGTTTAATGGTCTGAGGATTTTCGGTTTGAAGCGCAATTTCGCGTGTACCGAGCAGGACACCGGCTTTAACAAAATTATGAGAACCAGTCAATGCAACGCGGCGCCCGTCGGGCATATCAAAAATTATAAACTTGGCATGTAAATAATTCGGTTTGGCGTAGAGTGTTTTGTGTCCGCTAACAAACATTCCGACACGAATCACGATTCGATTGAGGTTGACGGCATTTGAGGGTGGATTGAAATAGAGTTGAGAGCTGGTTTTTTTCAAAAGTCCGCTGAGCTTGCCTGTTGGGCAGTATTGCGATACCAAAGTAACGTGACTAGCCTGCGCAGCTAATTGGCAGGCGCGACGATAAATAATCGAATCACCAACAAATCCTCCATCAATCAGGACGGTATCGTCACCGTGTATAAAGCTATGGCTGCGATAGGAATAATCGCCGGCATCGGCTCGAGACAGGCGGTGATATTCGTCTATCAACTTATCAGCCAATACTTTATCGTTAATTTTTAACATATAATCATTGCACTGGATACCTTTTTGGTACAAATTAACACCACCAAATGTATACACTGTATCGTCAATCATGCACCATTTAATATGGGTCCGTCCACTAAAAAGAGTCGCGTGTGACTTGCCGAGCCAAGTAAATTTAATCCCGCTTTTTATAAAACGTTTGGTCATATGGGTAGTTTTATGGGATTGAGCCGTTCGAAAGCGAGTTGGAAAGAAAAATCCGCCAAGCTCTCCGTAGGTGAATATATCGGCCGAAACTTCAACCGCAACGCCGCGTTCGGCGGCTTCAGACAGAGCGTCGATAAGCTCGTCTGTTGCGGCGTCATCGGCCACCACCATCGACAACAAAGAGACGCGCGTCCGAGCAAGCCTGATACGATGAGCGGCATCTCTGACATAGGCAGCGGGTAATAGTAATTTTGGAGACGACGTCATATTCTTACAATTATATCCCGTATGTCGAAAAACTGATATTATAAACAGTAACGGACATAATAAGAGGAGACCTAACATGGCAGATTTCAACCAGATTTTAACACCAGGCGACGTCGATAGCGGCATTATAAATGTTGTTATCGAGATCCCGACAGGCAGCAGTAATAAGATTGAGTGGAACCGCGAAAAAGCAATTTTTCAGCTTGATCGAGTAGAGCCGGCAATTTTTGCCAAGCCAACCAACTATGGTTTTATTCCGCAGACACTCGACGATGACGGTGATGAACTCGACGCACTCGTGATAACTGACGAACCACTACCAACCGGAATATTTCTTGAGGCCAGAGTTATCGGTGTACTAAAATTTGAAGATGATGGCGAGATTGACGATAAAATAGTTGTCGTACCAGCTGATGATCGTGCAACCGGTAACGCGATCAATAACCTTGGAGATATTTCTCAGCAAAAACTCGATCAAATTGTTCACCACTTTACTCACTATAAAGATCTAAAAAAACCAGGCAGTACGCTCGTTAAGGGTTGGGGTGATATCGAAGAGGCGAAGGTCATTATTCGCCAATCTATTGAGCGCTGGAATCAGCGATAATGGGACGCGAGTCAGTCGCAAAAATACTTGTATTTAATGATAATAATCAAGTTTTGATTTTAACAACCGGTATCCACGTTGCTCGTCCTGAAAAATCACATACACCCGATTTACCAGGTGGCTTAGTTGATGCCAATGAGTCTGAGCGTAATGCTGTCGTACGCGAGACACGAGAAGAAGTAGGTATAACTCTCGACCCTAATGCGGTCCGGCTCGGATATGCCGAAACGCGCTTTTATTCGGAGTCAAATACATCTGTTACAAAACTACTCTACACCACTAAACTTGCGGCTACACCCGAGGTCACTCTCAGTCATGAACACGAAGCATATGAATGGTCCGATATTGATACCTTACATAATAATCATGAGCTACGTGCCTTTTATCAAGACGGAATCGCATATATTATTAATAATCACCTCGTGTAGTTTTAATCGAGGTTAACTTTTCATCATAGCCACAACGGCGTAACGACCGTCTTGGGAACGATTGCCTTGGAGGAACTCGCTGTGCGAAAAATAACGTTCATCTTTGGTCGTGTCGGTCGGGTCATTAGTGATATTATCGTCGTTTATACCCGCGGCGTGTAGTTGCTCGAAAACAACCTCCTTAAAGGCTCGATTGTTAAAAGCAAAAAGTGGATACTTCTCTTGACCAGGTGCTGGCGTGAGCCATACAAAAAGTTTTGTTGGATCGCAACCATAGTTATTTACCAGAAACATAACTGATTTATAGCCGCCATTTTGTTCCAGGCTGTGGCGCCCTAGGTGTGATAGCATCATAATATGATGAGTCGGGTCGTATATAACAACCCCCACGCAGTCAGCTAGTGGTAAAAAAAGCGCATGATTACGCGTGCAAGTTACAAGACCGTCTGCAGTCACAATATTACCATCCAGCATACCATCACCTTTTTGCGAAGGGTTCACTTCTTTGTAACGACAATAATCTTCACCTTCGTAGACAACTTTAACCCGTGTGGTATTTTGCATCGTAATACCGACAGAGGCAAGAAATTTTATCCTATTTTGTATAACAACTTTACTGGTCGGGTCACTCGTTATCGACATAGTACCGTCAGCGACTGTCGATAATGCAATCACTTCACTCATTATTTTGTCGTTTTATGCTTTTACGTGCCGTTTTTCGATGGATGATATTTGCCGCGCCTGTAATGCTTTTGATAACTCCAAGGCGCTTTAGCTGGGCGCGAAGTTTGTTACGAGCATGCGTAGTAGTAACGAGGTCTTGCCAGGCTTGGCGTGGGAGCGACAGCTTGCGCGAAACTACCTCGACGACATCACCATTTTGCAAGGCTTTGTCGAAAGGGTGAATTTTACCGTTTACGCGAAAACTATAAGCGTGTTTTGCAATGTCGCTGTGAACCAAGTAGGCGAAGTCAAGCGGAAGCGCTCCTTCGGGAAGGTTAAAGATATCGCCTCTGGGTGAATATACGAAAATTCGATTACCAAATAAATCGATATTCAATTGATCATTGGAGATATCCTCGTTATCACCAAGACGAGCCGCAATGTCTTGGAGTTGGGTAATCCATTGGAGATGGGCGGGTAAAGAAGAGCTAATGTTATTTTTTGTGTAGTTTTTTGAATTTTTTTGGGCGTGATAGTGAAAGCTGGCCGCCAGCCCGCGCTCGGCGTACTCGTGCATCTCATATGTGCGAATTTGAAATTCAACAATCTGCTTAGTAGGCGTAATCACAACCGTATGAAGGCTTTGGTAGCCATTGGGCTTCGGTATTGCAATGTAATCTTTGATACGACTTATCATCGGCTGATACATGGAATGAAGTAAGCCAAGTACTCGGTAGCAATCTTCTTTATTCTCGACTACTATACGCAGAGCCATTAAGTCGTAAATATCGTCAATATTACCGTCAACTTTTTTTAGTTTTTTATGCAAGCTATACAGGCTCTTAACGCGACCATTAATCTCGGATTTTATATGTTGTTTTTTGAGTTCTGCTTCAACGTCGACTTTAACCACACCAAGTTTACGCGTACTTTTACTGAGACGCTTTTTCATCATAGCTTGAACTTGTTTAAACTCAATTGGCTCAAGGTAGCTGAAGGCGAGTTCCTCGATTTGCATACGGACACGGCCCATACCTAGTCTGTCGGCCATGGGTGCAAAGACTTCAAGTGATTCACGGGCAATTTTGACTTGCTTATCGACTGGCATATACTGTAGCGTCGAAAGGTTGTGGAGCCGGTCAGCGAGCTTAATGATAATGACACGAACGTCTTGGCTGACTGCAATAAGAAGTTTAGAGAGATTATCTTTTGTTTTAGGCAGGTAGTTGGCAAGATCTTGCATGCCAGCACGGGCTTGAGATACCTTTGTGACGCCACTTACTAAAAAAGCGACGTCGCCTCCAAATAGTGCTTCGATTTGCTCGACTGTCGCTTCGGTATCTTCCACTGTGTCGTGGAGGACGCCAGCCAGGACACTGTCAATGTCCATACCCCAATCGGCCAAGGTACCTGCAACGGCAAGGGGGTGGGTGATGTAGGCTTCGCCGCTTTTTCGTTTTTGCCCTAGGTGGGCTTTTGTGGCAAAATCAATAGCATGCTCGAGCTCGAGAATTTGATCTTCATCGTAATGAGGAGCGGCTATTTTTAACAGCGTTTTCTTTTCCATAGTATTCTTTAGTATACGACAAATTAGCGATGCAAGCTAAGGGTGTTACTGTCCGTGCATTATTAAGCTATGTTTTTTTGTACTTTCAGATGCCGGCAGTATATACTAGTCACTAGATATGCTAATGCTTATACAAGGAGTGGTAATTTTATGAGCCAAACAAAAATTGGAATTAATGGATTTGGTCGTATTGGCCGCAATGCTTTCAAGATTGCATATGAACGCGGTGATATAGAAATTATCGCAATCAATGATTTAACTGATACAAAAACACTGGCATATTTGTTGAAACACGACAGTAATTACGGTACCTACCATCATGATGTTGGATTTGACGAGACAGGAATTATTGTTAATGGGACGCATGTCAAAGTGCTCGCCGAGAAAGACCCGTCAGCTTTGCCTTGGGGTGAACTTGGTGTCGAGCTGGTAATTGAATCAACTGGCCGTTTTACGGCTAAAGAAGACGCTGAGTTGCACATCAAAGCCGGCGCTAAGCGTGTTGTTATTAGTGGTCCCAGTAAGAGCGATGGAGTAGACACGATAGTGCTGGGTGCTAACGAAGATTCGATCGAAGGTTCAAGCGACGTGATTAGTAATGCCAGTTGTACGACAAATTCTCTTGGTGTCGTGATGGCGATATTGGACGCGGAGTTTGGTGTCGAAAAATCGCTTCTGACAACCGTTCATAGCTATACCGCCAGCCAGGCTTTGCAAGACGCACCCAGTAAAGACCTGCGCGAAGGCCGCAACGCAGCCGAGAACATGGTTCCCACATCGACCGGAGCAGCTATTGCTGTCACGAAGGTATTGCCGCAACTAGCCGGTAAGTTTGATGGGTTGAGTATCCGTGTTCCGACGGCAGTTGTCTCTATTAGTGACATTACAGTCCTTTTGAGCCGCGCTACAACAGTTGAAGAAATTAACGCTGTGTTTAAAAAAGCAGCTAACGAGCCGTTTTATCAAGGTATCCTGGGTGTCAGCGACGAACCGCTTGTCAGTCGAGATTATATCGGTGATAGCCACTCGGGAGTTGTTGATTTATTGTTGACAAAAGTGGTCGGCGGCAATCTCGCCAAGATCATGGTTTGGTACGATAACGAATGGGGTTATAGCAACCGTCTGGTCGAACTAGTCGCGGATATTGGCCGAACCTTGCACAAGTAACGCTATAACGCTTATACTTTAATTATGAAAATATATCTAGGCAGCGATCACATGGGGTTCCACTTAAAAGAAAAAGTCTTTGCTTACCTTGCGAAGCATGGTTACGATGTTCAAGATGTTGGTGATGAAATACTGGATCCAAATGATGATTTTCCAGAGTTTGCCCAAGCGGCGGCGTTGCAAGTTATTGGCAGTCTTGACAAGGACCCGCGGGCAATTTTGTTGTGCGGGGGAGGTCAAGGTATGGCCATGGCTGCCAATCGTTTTCGTGGTATCCGTGCCAGCGTAATTTGGGACGCCTATGAGGCCAAGATGACTCGTAACGATAACGACAGTAATGTTCTGTGTTTACCTTCGCGTGTTCTTGAAAATGACGATAAAGCTTGGCAAGGGATTATTGAAACCTGGTTAAGTACGCCGTTTGCGACTGCTGTTCGTTACAAAAGGCGCAACGCGCAGATTGACGAGCTTTAGATTATGAGTGTGATTGCACCGTGCATAATGGCAGAAACCGTAGATGAGTACAAGGCGATGGTTGAGCGTTTACATCCTTTTGCTGAGCGGGTTCACATTGATATTAGCGATGGTGAGTTTGCACCAGCTTTCCTGCTCGGTGAAGCACATATTTGGTGGCCAAAAGAATGGACAGTTGATATTCACGCCATGGTTGCTCGCCCAATGGAACATCTTCAAGCACTGATTGCCTTAAAGCCAAACCTCATTACATTCCACGTCGAGACAGGCGTTAATCTAGTACCGATTATAGAGGAGATAAAGAAGGCTGGTATTAAAGCCGGCATTGCGTTACTAAAGCCAACTGTGCCATCAACTGTTAGCGCAATGATTCAAGCCGCTGATCACGTCATGATATTTAGTGGTGATTTGGGACATTATGGCGGCAAAGCCAGCCTGATGCAGTTAGAAAAAGTTCGCCTCGTGAAGGCAATTAACCCCAGTGTAGAAATTGGCTGGGATGGTGGTGTGAGTGTCGACAATGCCTATACATTAACCCAAGGTGGTGTCGATGTTTTAAATACGGGCGGTGCAATCGCCAAAGCTGACAATCCTGCTAACGCTTATGCTAAACTTGTAAGAGAAATCAACAAACACGGAGTAATTTGAGAGTGAGTGGGCAACTAACGATTACGCAGCTTCAAAAAAAAGCTAATTCTATCCGCGAGGATATTATTCGTATGCTTGAAGCCGCCGGTAGTGGCCACAGTGCTGGTCCGCTAGGGCTGGCTGACATTTTTGCGGCACTTTATTTTAACATCATGAACATTGACCCAAAGAACCCTGACTGGCAGGATCGTGACGTTTTCTTTTTGAGTAATGGACACACAATTCCTGTCCAATACGCGGCTATGGCTGAGGCGGGCTATTTTGATAAAGAAGAGCTGTTGACGTTACGAAAACTAGGTAGTCGTCTTCAGGGCCATCCAGAACGAGAACGTCTACCGGGTCTTGAAAATACCAGCGGGCCGCTCGGTAGCGGGTTGTCGCAGGCGGCAGGATATGCGTATTCCTTGCAGTACCTAGACGACACTAAGCACCGTTTTGTATATGTCGTTATGGGTGATGGTGAGCTGGACGAAGGTAACGTTTGGGAAGCTGCCATGTTTGCCGGTAAATACAAACTATCACAGCTAATTGCTATTATTGATCGCAATAATATTCAAATTGACGGTAGTACCGAAGATGTTATGCCCCTAGAGGATTTACGCGGTAAATGGGAAGCATTTGGCTGGCATGTTCTCGAGATTGACGGCCATAATATTGAAAGTGTCATCGACGCAGCAAGTATGGCTCGAGCTATCACTAATCGGCCGAGTGTTATTATTGCCCATACCATTCCTGGAAAAGGTGTTGATTTTATGGAATATGAT
>JACMLL010000027.1 GCA_014379635.1 Candidatus Saccharimonadota bacterium | reverse complement strand
GCCAGGATTAGTTCGGTGTTGATAATCTCGATATCATCGCGCGGATCAATTTTATCGGAGACATGGATAACGTTATCGTCGTGAAAAGCTCGGACGATATGGACAATGGCTTCGCACTGCCGAATGTTGGCCAAGAATTTATTGCCAAGTCCTTCGCCTTTACTGGCACCAGCTACTAGACCGGCTATGTCTACAAAAGTTACAGTGGCTGGTAATAGCTTGTTTGAACCATATAGTTTGGCTAGTTCTGCCAGGCGCTCGTCCGGCACGGCCACAATACCAGTGTTTGGCTCGATGGTGGCGAACGGATAATTAGCCGCCAAAATATTATTATTTGTCAGGGCGTTAAATAAGGTAGATTTGCCGACGTTAGGTAGTCCGACGATTCCAATTGATAGACTCATTTGACTATTTTAACAGAGAACATGGTCTAAGGCGATAAAGAGGGCGCTACATTAATAACAAGCGGATCCTTTCTTGTATGAAGCATAAGAGCTATGTTATTATGTGACAAAGGCAGGTCATATTATAGCATGGCAAATATCCGTAAGATTAAGAACAAAAAACTAAACAGACTACAGCTCGGTATTTTTATTAGCGTTGTAGCCATTATTTTAGTGGCGGCTTTTTTCTTTTTTAAACCTCAGACAAGTAAGATTAACCCTCAGGATTCTAGGGCCGTAGCCCGAAAAGAATCTCAGGATAAGTTTATAGAGGCCGATAAAGCCGTTACTGATGGTGATTATGCAAAAGGTCAAGCGATTTTAGACGATGCATTAAAAAATAAAATAGCTAACGCTGAGCGTAGCTATGTGTATGTCCAAAAATCTACGTTGGCTTCGAATAGCTCGAAAACCGAGGACTCAATCACGTTTGCCAAAAAAGCAGAAGAACTGGACCCGACGCGTTTGAGCGCTACCGTACTAGCCCAAGTAGCCGAGCGATCAGGAGACAAGGTTCTTGCCCTAAAGTACTACGAGCTAGTCGTTGCCCGCACAACCGAAAGAGAACAGCGCCTTTCGCCTGATGATTTTATATACTTTCAATCTAAGGTAAAAGAGCTTGGCGGTATATGAAAATTATAAAACAGCTCTGTTTGGCAACCCTAGCTGCGGTGTGTTTGGCGGTTGGTTTGATAGCCGTAGTAGAAGCAGATCCTGGTGGACGGGCTTGGGGATATGGCTACTTTACAAATAAAGGGCAATTTACAGGTATTGGAGGTCAAGTTATTCGTGGTGGCGTGACACCTACGACCAGTAAAGCCGTCTTTATTAATGAAGTTAAAACTCATCTTGCCGGCGGCGGACGTGACGGTACGGGGGCTGCCTTTATTATTCAAACCATGCGCGGTGCAACGGATCATAGTCTACCAACGGCTGCTGATGTTGCTGACTGGGAGGCTAGGATAAATGACCCAGCCGTCACCATTCTTCTCGATAAATTTCTCTACAGTTGGAACTCTGCCTATATGAAAGATTTTGCAAACGATGATACTTTCTACCCGTATGACGATGAGCGCTATTCGCTAATTTTTAAAGTCAACGGCACGGTTAGCTACGTGTTGAAACAGGACTGTGCTAATCCTGTAGGTGATTTCGCTGGCCTACCGCAACAATCCAATAAATGGACTCTATCGGCAACCAGCACGGCCAACAAGACTACTGCCGATCCAGGCGATACTATTACTTGGACGCATAAACTAACAAACGGCGGGCCCGACGCGACAGATAAGACTGTGAACTACGGTTACAAAAATAGTAAAGGTTTAGGTACAGGATCTGCAAAGCCTAACGTGCTTCCGTCGGGTTCTTCCGTGGGAACAACAACGTTCACTACGACTCACGTGGTTAGTTCGGCTGATGTTGGCGACAACCTCTGTCGTTCGACCATTGCAAGCCCAAAAGCTTGGAATGACAGTGCACAGCTTGAATCGACAAGTGATTGCGTGTCGATACCCCTTCGGTGGACTATATCGGCCACCAGCAGTGCTCAAGTAGGATCTGTTGCCGTCACTTCTGCGAAGCCAGGCGACACCATTACATGGATACATAAACTAAACAATAACGGACCCAACGCGACGACAAAGGTAGTTTACAGCGATCTTGCGCTCACAGGCTTTACTAATGGTTGGGCGTCAACGCTGCTAGGAGCTAATACGCCTAGTGGTAAAGCTGCGGGTTTAATGCGAACAATTAACGGCGCGGGTACGATACACACTGTGACGCAAGACGACGTAGGTAATACACTCTGTGAAAAGGTTCGTTATAATCATACGAGCGATACTAATGATGCTGATGGTACGGGTAACAACTCCTGTGTATCGGTACCCTATAATTATAACCTCACACCCAGCGTTACCACTGGGGCCTCGAATGCTGTCGAGGCAGACACAACAGTTACGGTTAGTCCAAAAGTTGACAACAGTGGTCCCACTAAAAGTAAGGCTACGAACTGGCAGTTAACGCAACTAATCGTTCAGCCTAGCAGTGGTGTTCCAGGAGCTGCCGGCGGTGATTCAGCCCTTGCACCGTGTGCTCCCGGCACTTATTTTCAGGGTGCTGGCGCCACCTGTTTAAATCTTGCAAGTGGCACCAATACGGTTTTTAATACCGGCATTACGTCGCTCGCGGCTTCTTCTGCCGTTGTCGGCGATGTGGTGGTCGGTACCAAGCTTTGCTTTGCTCTCTCTGTCCAGCCGCGCGCCCATAATAGTGATCAGTGGCGTCATTCCGCGCCCGTTTGTCTCGTCGTTGGCAAGAAGCCTAAAACACAAGTCCATGGCGGCGATCTGGCGGTCGGTAAAGCTTTTAGCGGCTCGACGCCAAGCACGAGTTCGACCGTCCAAACGAGCACCTCCGTCAAGAGCGACAATACATTTGGTAGCTGGATTGAATATGGCATCTTCGCCACCGGCTCTGTCACTGGGGCTGCGTCTGGGTCTGGCTACGCTGGCATCAGCGGTATGGCTAGTGCAACGGTCTGCAAAGCAAGTAAATTGAGTTTTGCGCTGGCAACCAGCAATCCGAACTGTGTTAACACGAGTCCTATTGGGGCGTATAAATCCAATCGGTCTATTCCTGATGTTGCCGCCAACTTCCCGATCGACGTCTCGACGCCAGTGCTGGGGACTAACGATTTATCGGATCAATCAAAACAGGGACTCTATACAAGTGGCAATCTGACATTAAACGGTGGGACGATTGAAAAGGGGAGGTGGCTAGTATTGAATGCCCCAGGTGCGACGGTGACTATTAACGGAGATATTCGATATACTTCTGACCCGTTAAAATCAATTGGCGAGATTCCACAACTGGTGATTATTGCTAACAAGATTATTATTAACGACAACGTTACAAACGTTGATGCCTGGCTGATCGCAAACGGTCCGCTTGGTATTATTGAAACCTGTAATACCGGTTCGCTGACCTATGCATTAAGCGCCGCCCTGAAGCTGACGGCTAGTAAATGTAAAGATCTCCTCACGATTAATGGTCCGGTGATGGCCAAGCAGCTGTGGTTGCGTCGGACAGCTGGTTCCGGCATTGGTCCCGCAAGCGGTGACCCCGCCGAAATCTTTAATCTTCGCTCTGATGCCTATCTTTGGGCGTCCGCGCGAGCAGTTGGCAATGGTCGTGTTCAGACAGTCTATACAACCGAACTTCCACCAAGACTTTAATATTAAATTATCGCTTGCTTTTAACGCTAGTGCTTATGTATAATGAAAAGCAATATGGTATTACTAAAAGGAGTGGGCGACTTTTTTGCACTTGACATCGGCACTAACGCAGTGCGTGTCGTGCAATTGTCTTCAACGGGTCCCGACAGTTGGAGTCTGCAGCATTATGGCTATGCACCGCTTGATGAAAAGACGAGTATGGGCGGGTCGGCCGAAAATCAACGCCGCCTGGGCGAAGTTATCATGACTGCTGTTGGCCAAAGCGGCATCAAAGACAAGAACGTAGCTATTGGCTTGCCTTCAAGCAAAACATTCACCACTGTTATCGATGTTCCCAATATGGGCGAAGCAGAGCTACGCAGTACGATTAAATATCAAATTGATCAATATATTCCGATGGCAATTGACGATACCAAAGTTGATTGGGCACTACTAGGTCAATCACTCCATGACCCCAAACAACAAGAAGTACTGCTCTCGAGTACCGCTAATGCCTACGCCGAAGAGCGTCTAGAATTCATCGAGAGCCTCGGACTGAACGTGATTGCCGCTGAGCCTGATCCATTGGCGATGATTCGTTCATTGCTGCCAAGCGATATCAAAGATGCCCGCCTCATTATTGATGTTGGCGAACAATCTACCGACCTGGCGATTACATTTGGTGACAGCCCACGACTCGTGCGGACTATCCCAACCGGACTTCGTTCGCTGATTAAAGCGGCAGTACAAAACCTTAATGTTCAAGAAGATCAAGCCCGCCAGTTTATTGTTAAGTTTGGCCTGGCGCCAGATCGGCTAGAGGGGCAGGTGTACCGCGCGATTGAGGGGACACTCGATAATTTTGCGGCTGAACTGGTGAAATCAATCAAGTTCTTTCAAACACGCTACCCCAATACTCCCGTCGGTGGCATCTTGTTGTCCGGGTTTGCGGCCGTGGTCCCGCAATTTGGTGACTATGTTACTGCAAAAACTGGCGTTCCTTCGAGCGTTGCGAACCCGTGGCAAAAGGTGCGGGTTGGACAGTCGGATCAGCAGCAGCTTGCCAGCGTAGCGGCCGAATTCGCGACGGTCATTGGACTCGCACAGCGGAGGAATAAGTCATGATTGAAATCAATCTTATCCCGGCAGTCAAACAAGAGCTCATAAAAGTTCAGCGCGTCCGCGCGGCAGTGATATCTGCTTCTATTTTGATTGGGCTTGTGGCAATTGCGGTGGTGACGCTGCTGGCTGTGTATGTGTTCGCTGTACAGACCGTCCGGAGTGTCGTGGCTGATGAGGCTATTAAAAAAGGCAGTCAACAGCTTGCTGACGTCGAGGATCTCTCGAAAACATTGACGATTCAGAATCAGCTGACAAAGATTTCGACGATGCATGATGAGAAAAAAATTGACTCACGTATCTTTGATGTCTTATTGGCAATTATTCCGCCAGTTCCAAATGATGTTCAGATATCCGATCTTGCAGTGGACTCGACCGCCGGTATTATCACTATGCAGGGACAGGCTGCTAATAGCTATGCTGCAGCTGAAGTCTTCCGTAAAACCATCGAAGGTGCCAAGGTCAAATATACGAGCGATACGGGCGAGCAACAGATTGCCCTAGCCACTAATGTCAGTACGGGCGATACCAGCTACGGCGAAGATGCATCAGGAGCAAAAGTGTTGCGATTTACACTGAGCTTTACTTATGCCAAGGAATTATTTGCGCCATCATCAAAGAATGCGACAGTTATCATAGCAACACAGGGTAATGTTACCGATTCCTACCTTGGTGTCCCAAAAAGTATCTTTGTTGATCGAGCCGCAGACCTAGAGGGAGTACAGTAATATGCCAGCAAAAGACGCCGCCATTCGTAAGCGAACTCAGATTGCCAAAGCAAATCGTACGATGTTTTTATGGGTAGCTGCCATTTCAGCAGTGGTCGGTTTTGCGCTGGTTGGTTCATTGTTTCTCGTCCAAAAAGCTGTCTTTAACGAGAAAATCCTATCCGAAAAAGACAAAACGGTCTCTATTCTAAAAAGTAACAATGCAAATATCTCCGAGCTCGAGGCTCAAGTACGTATTTTGGACAATAACCAAGCCTTGATTGATTCAAAAGCCAAGCCGGACGACCAGGCTATTCAGGTGATTCTTGATGCCTTGCCATCTGATGCAAACTCACTAGCCTTGGGCGCGTCACTGCAAAACAAATTATTTGCAAATATCGAAGGACTATCTATTGACTCGCTACAGGTTGATCCGGTTGTTGGGGTAGAATCTTTCTCGACTGACTTAACCTTACAGGACGCATCGACAGTCTCGGCATCCGGTCAGCCCGAGGTAGCCTTCCGGTTCACCGTTAGTGGAAGCGAGGTAGCCCTCAAAGAAGCCTTGAGTCGTCTGGAGCGGTCAATCCGCGCCATCGATATTATTTCGCTCCGGATTGAAAACCAAGGAAATAAACGGGTATTGAGCGTACAGGCACGAGCTTTTTACGAACCAACACGGGTTGTTGAGTTAAAGGATAAAACGGTCAAACCATGAAAAAAACAGATATAGCAATGATTATACTAATCGCTTCAGTCAGCATTCTGGTTGCCTATTTCATCGCGAACAGTATTTTTGGAAACGTTTCAAAAGAAACCGTAAAAGTGAAGATAATCGATACCATTGACTCCACGATAGTAGCTCCAGACCCTGCAATCTTTAACAAAAATGCCATTAATCCAGCAGTTGAAGTCCAGATTAACGGTAGTAAATAGGATTATGCTTCTATGGCACTCTTAACCGGTGACATTCAAGAAAAACTCATCAATCTGCTGATTAATGAAGGGCTCGTCACCCAAGCCGTACTCCGTGCTGCCGAAATGACTTCGGTCGCCCAAACAAAGCCGCTTTTGGCGTTACTCACAGAAGAGCACATAGTCGATGATGAACTTTTGACCCATGCCATTGCCCAAGTTTCAGGCGTGCCATATGTCAACCTCAGTAATAGCTTTATTGACCAAAACGTACTCGGTTTGTTGCCAGAAGATATTGCCGAACGCTTTATGGCGGTACCGCTTGCCGAGGTTCAAAACCGCCTGGCCGTTGCCATGATTGATGCAAATAACGTCCAAGCCGTTGATTACCTGGCTAATCGCATTCAACGCCCTTTGAAGGTGTTTATGGCGTCAGAGTCCGGCGTTCGTCATGTTTTGGATCAGTATCGGACCGATCTTTCGAGTGTCGATGAGGCTGCCGAAGCCAGCCAAGTCGAGGCAAATCTTGATTCTGTTAAAGATGTAAAAACTATTGTTCAAGATTCACCAATCAGTAAAGCGTTGAGCACGATTTTGGAGTATGCAGTCAAGTCTCGAGCGAGCGATATTCATATTGAACCTCTCGAGGGAACTCTAAAAATTCGTTGCCGCGTTGACGGCGTCTTGCGTGAGATTATGCAACTGCCGAAAAGTATTGAGCCAGCTTTGGTCAGCCGAATAAAAATTTTATCCAATCTTAAAATTGACGAACACCGAGTGCCACAGGATGGTCAATTTACCGTCAAGGTTGCCAGCAAAGAAGTCGACCTTCGTATTGCGATTAGCCCCGTAGTGTGGGGCGAGCAAGTAGTTATCCGTTTGCTTGATAAATCCGGTAATAGTTTCAATATCGAAGAGATGGGCTATGCTGGTCGCGCGCTACGGGCTATTCGCAAAGGTATTCGTCGTCCAAACGGCATGGTTCTAACATCAGGACCGACCGGTAGCGGTAAGTCAACCAGTTTGTACGCACTAATTAAAGAAATTAAGGACGACACTGTTAATATCGTCACGCTTGAGGATCCGGTCGAATACAAGATGGACGGTGTCAATCAGATTCAAGTTAATGGTGACGTCGGGTTGACGTTTGCGACGGGACTTCGTTCTATTTTGCGCCAAGACCCAGACATTGTGATGGTCGGGGAGATCCGTGACAGCGAAACAGCTAACTTGGCAGTCCAAGCGGCCCTGACAGGCCACCTCGTTTTCAGTACACTTCACACCAACAGTGCAGCCGGTGTTTTACCACGATTACTTGATATGGGTATCGAGCCATTCCTGATTGCCAGTACCGTCAACACGATTATTGGACAGCGTCTTGTTAGGCGCGTTGCGGCGAAACGCGAGGTTTATCAGTCTAATCCTATTGAAACCCAGAACATTTTAACGACTATCGGGCACCTTCTACCGAAGACGACAGCCGACGTTGCCGTCGTTTCTCAAGATTTAGGCTATAAAGACTTGCCCCTAGCGGGCCAAAGCGCTTATACTTTAGTCAAGGGAATCGACTCCCCGCAATCACCACGGGGCTACAGCGGGCGCGCTGGACTTTACGAGGTGATGGATGTAAATAATGACATTCAAAATCTCATTGTGGCGCGAGCAACCAGCTCAGAGATTCAGCGGTTAGCTGTTTCCCAGGGAATGATTACGATGCGACAAGACGGTTATCTTAAAGCATTGCAGGGTATTACGACCATTGAAGAAGTAAATCGCGTAGCGGCAGATACAGCCTAGAGAAAGGGTGAGACAAGTAAGTTATGAATAATCAAGAATTAAGAATCGAAGTACTACTAGAAGAGGTTGTCCGAAAACGAGCCTCTGACCTTCATTTGCAGGTTGGGCTTCCTCCAATGCTTCGCATAGACGGTTCGTTAACACCGATTGTCGGGTTTAACCCGCTTAATGAGCCAGCGGTTGAGGCGCTTATATTTGCTATCTTAGACCAGGACCAGAGACAGATTCTATTAAAAGACAAAGAGTTTGACTTTAGCTTTGCCTTTGGTACATTGGGGCGCTTTCGCGTTAACGCCTACCATGAACGAGGCAACCTGGCGGCTGCCCTTCGTTTGATTCCGAACGATATCAAGTCTTTGACCGAACTAGGTATGCCTAATGTTGTGATTGGATTTGCTGATTATCCAAGGGGACTTGTACTTGTCACGGGACCGACCGGTAGCGGCAAATCAACCACGCTGGCGGCACTTGTCGACAAAATTAACAGTGAACGTGCTCAACATATTATTACCATCGAAGATCCAATTGAGTTTACTCATAAATCAAAGAAGTCGGTGATTGTACAGCGAGAAGTCCATTATGATACCTACAGTTTTAGCGCGGCCCTTCGCTCCAGTCTTCGACAGGATCCTGACGTTGTCTTGATTGGTGAGATGCGTGACCTAGAGACTATTAGCGCAGCCATAACTATTGCCGAGACTGGGCATTTGGTGTTTGCGACACTTCATACCAACAGTGCAGCGCAGTCAATTGACCGCATGATTGATGTGTTTCCGCCACACCAACAATCACAGATTCGCGCCCAGCTCTCGAATATTTTAATGGCCATCTGTTCTCAGCGGCTTGTTCCTGCTATTGGTGGCGGACGGGTTGTGGCGGCCGAGGTGCTTGTCGCTAACTCTGCCGTCCGTAACATTATCCGCGAGGGTAAATCCCATCAGCTTGATGCCGTTATTCAGACTGGTGCGGACCAGGGGATGCAGACGATGGATCGAACCTTGGCCGGACTGGTTCAAAGTGGTACCGTTACCTATGACAACGCTCGTGACTACGCAGTTGATATCACCGAATTCGAAAGGCTCATGAGAGGCTAGTTATGAAGAAATTCACCTATGAAGCGCGCGATCAATCTTCTAACAAGATTACCAAGGCGACTTTGCAGGCCGAGTCAGAGAGTGCAGCCGCCCACTTGCTGATAGATCAAGGTTTTACGCCGCTTGATATCAAAGAGCAAACGGGTGACGGTAACGTTATCGCAAAGTTAGCGGGCCGAATTACCGTTAAAGACAAAATTGTTTTTACGCGCCAACTTGCAACCCTTATCGGTGCTGGTCTGCCACTGTCGCAGAGTCTCCATACGGTTCTCGAACAGACCCAAAACAAACAACTTCAAGCTGTGGTCCAAGAGATTACGGCTTCAGTAGAGGGCGGTAAAACACTGTCTGATTCATTTTCGAAGCATACCGATGTATTTGACGCGGTCTTTATTGCGCTCGTCTCGGCAGGTGAGATATCGGGAACACTTGATGAGTCATTGCAGCGGGTCGCCAACCAACAAGAGAAAGATGCCGCCACTATGAGCAAAATCAAGGGAGCGTTGACCTACCCGATTATCGTACTGTTCGTCATCTTCGGGGTTTTGCTCTTTATGCTTTTTACGGTCGTCCCTCAGGTTGAAAAGTTATACCGTGATCTTAAAAAACAACTGCCGTTTCTGACGCAGGCCATGGTAGATATGGCTGCCTTTCTGGCGCAATTCTGGTGGTTGACGATTATTGTTATTGGTATCGCCGGTTATTTCTTGGCACAATATCTAAAAACCGACAGTGGAATTAAGTTGAAAGACACGCTTAAATTAAACGTTCCAGTTTTTGGCCCGATGTTTCGAAAGCTTTACATGGCTCGCTTCGCTCGTACTGGACAAACTTTGCTAAGCACTGGTGTCAGTATGCTTGATATGCTCAGAATTACGGCGACAGCTATTAACAACACGGTTCTTGAACAAAGCATCATGCGCGCTTCAGAAAAAGTAAAGGGTGGCAAGGCGCTTTCGGCGGCTATTCAGCCCGAACCTTATATCCTCTCGCTTGTCCCGCAGATGATTAATATCGGTGAGCAGTCCGGTCGGATTGATGAAATGATGGGCAAAGTCGCCCAAGTGTACGAAGATGAGCTCGACGAGCAGATTCGTACCATCTCAACCGCTATCGAGCCAATCTTGATGGTGGTGTTGGCCGTCGTGGCCGGGGGTATGGTGGGGGCGATTCTGCTGCCGATTTACAGCCTCGTTAACGGTATTAATGTCTAGACATTAATACAGGCTTAGGGTACTATAAGCACAAGCGTTTATGCGCAAAAAAGTTATAATTAGTTCATAAGAAAGGTGGAAAAAGTTTCTATGAACCTTCAACTAAAAGAAAAAGGATTTACGATTATCGAGGTAGTACTGGTGCTGGCGATTGCTGGACTGATCTTCTTGATGGTCTTTATTGCACTACCAGCATTGCAACGTAACCAACGCGATAGCCAACGAAAGAATGACTTGAGCCGTGCGCAAACAGCATTAGTTAGCTACCAGTCGAATAACCGCAATGCATCTCCGGGCGTCACAGACGCACTTTGGGCTACGTTTAAGACACAATATTTGATTGCCGGCACAGATACCTTCGAAGATCCTTCGTTTGGATCATATATCTTTAAGTTTAAGGATACAACTCGAACAGCTCCGTCGACCTCCGTGGCCGATAATGGTGAAATATGGGTATTTAGTAGCTCGACCTGTAATGGTGAAACAATCAGTAGCTCGGCAAGTGTACGCAAGGTCGCCTTGGCGATGAAACTTGAAGGCGGTGGCGTCTCTTGTGTTAACAACTAGTATTACTAGATAAACATGACAGTAATCCTAATACTCCCCCAGATTAACTGGGGGAGTATTAGTTTCCGAGGGTAGCTGTTATGATAGTGCTTATGGAAAACGCAGTTATCTATCTGGCACTTATTTTGACTGGCCTATGTTTGGGAAGTTTTGCCGGCGCGATGGTCTGGCGGTTGCGCGCCCGCCAGTTAGCGGAAGACAGAACCAATCACGAAGTCTATGACAAAGACGAATACCAGCGGCTCAAGAAACTGACGACGGGCGATACTGTCCGTGATCGCTCTAGGTGCTTGAACTGTCCGTATGTATTAAAGTGGTATGACTTGATTCCATTGGTCAGCTGGCTGTCTTTACGGGGCAAGTGCCGTCAGTGCCATGACTCAATCGGCTGCCTCGAGCCGCTAATTGAGCTGGGCGTTATGCTGTTATTTGTTCTGTCGTACGCCTTTTGGCCGTATCCGCTGGGAACAAACCTCGAGATTGCACGATTTATTATCTGGCTCGTAGCTGGGGTAGGGCTGGCTGTTTTGTTCGCCTATGACACGAAGTGGTTTTTGTTACCGGACAAGGTAAGCTTCAGTGTGATTGGCCTTGGTATAGTTAGCGCTATAGTCGTAGTCCTGCAGTCGGCTGATGTGACCAGTGCGTTGCTTAGCGTTACTGGTAGTGTCGTCATCCTGAGCGGTATTTATCTGGTGTTATATTTTGTCTCACGTGGGCAATGGATAGGCTTTGGTGATATCAAACTCGGTCTCGGCTTGGCGCTACTGTTGGCTGATTGGAGATTGGCTTTTGTCGCTCTGTTCGCCGCCAATTTGATTGGGTGTCTGGTTGTCATCCCGGCTATGATAAGCGGAAGATTAAAGCGTAACTCGCACGTGCCTTTTGGTCCGTTACTTATTCTTGGTTTTGTGGTTGCTCAGCTGGCTGGTATGTATCTGATTGAGGCCTATCTCGGCACTGTGATTTAGCCCTTATGCGGGCTACCCGCTTATGCTATAATTATGCTCAAATGAGCGCTCGCTATAAACCCGGCTTTACAATCATCGAGACTATGCTCTTTTTGGCCGTCACGGGCGTATTAATAGCGGCGATTCTTATAGGGACGGGAACGTCAATCAATATTCAGCGCTACCGTGATAGCGTTTCTACATTCAAAGCAGGTTTGGAACAGCAATATTCTGACGTATCAACTGTTCGCAATGAAGTCCGTGCGGATGCGGTGTCGTGTGACACAAATGCCCTTATTACTACTTCTGGAACGCTCCTTCCTCGCGGGCAATCGGAGTGCGTTGTCTTGGGACGCTACCTCACGATTGACGATACGGTCATTACCACCAGCACGGTAATTGGTAATACGGCGGTAGCGCCATCATACACTACCGACATCAACGAGCTTCAGTCTTACAATTTATCACTATTAACCACCAGCACCGAAACCTCACAACTTGAATGGGGTGCGCGGATAGCCTGGCCGTCCGGCGGAGTGGACGCAAGAACGCCAACAATGCCACGTCAGATTGCCTTGTTGATACTCCGGTCCCCGACGAGTGGTCTGACCTACACATTCTCTAGTAATGACGCCAATATGTCGCTCAAAGATATAGTGAAGGCCGGCGACACCGTACCAGGACAGGCTCAGCAAAGGTTATGTGTCAATTCTGACGGTGGCTTTGAAGGTGGCTTGGCGGTCGTGATTGGCTCCTATGCCTCAACGGCAAGTTCTATTCAAGTGCGCTCGAATGATATGGGAGACGCCTCAACATGTTAGCTAAAATACGATCTATGCAAACAGGTGATACGCTTATCGAGGTATTGTTTGCCGTTACGGTTTTTAGTCTTGTGGCAGTCGGCAGTCTTTCGATTATGAATCAAGGCACGGCTACTGCGCAGCGATCGCTTGAAATTACCTTAGTTCGGCAAGAAATAGATGGTCAAGCCGAGGCGTTGCGCTTTATTCATGATTCATACATTGCAGCCTACCCCAATGTCGTTAGCGGCGAAGTGTCGGGTGAGTGGAGTAAAATAATTGCCAAAAGCATCGCTCAGGCTTCGGCCTTTGGGACGTGTCCGGCAACCCGACCAGCTGGCGCGTTCATCCTCAATACCAAGACCGCCAAACTAGAGCCCGACACAAAGCTAACTTTCGCTGTCCCAACGTACTCGCAGCTACGTTACAATGCGTCAGTACTTATGAGTGCCGAAGGTCTTTGGGTCGAGGCGGTTGCGGGCCCGCTTGGGACTAGTTCTCGTTCCATCGATTTTCATATTCGGGCTTGTTGGCAGAGTTCCGCTCAAACGACGCCGATGACCTTAGGTACAATCGTGAGGCTGTATGAACCACGACCATAAAGGCTTTACGCTTATCGAGCTGATGTTGGCCATGTCTTTCATCTCCGTCCTGTTGTTGGCCATTGCTATGACCGTTATTCAAATAAGTAATATTTACAATAGGGGACTTACGCTCAAAGAAGTAAACCAGGCTGGACGTTCATTGGCGAGTGAGCTGCAACGGAGCGTGGCGGCCAGTCCGTCCTTTTCGATAGATACTACCCAGGTGGGCACGAAGTATATTCAGTCAGACTTTGGAGGGCGCCTGTGCTTAGGGCAGTATAGCTATATCTGGAATTACGGCAAAACACTCGCGGGTAACCCAGCTATTGGATTTAGCAACGTCTATACTTCGGGCTCGACTGAAAAGATTCGCTTTGTGAAAGTCCCTGATAGCACGGGTAACTACTGTTCAGCCAGCAACTTAGCTATTGACCCATTAGGCGCGGTTGAATTACTGGATATTGGTGATCGCGACTTAGCGGTCCATAGTTTTGCTATTAGCACTCAGATTACTGCCAGCAATAGCAAAACCTTGCAGAGTCTATATTATATGTCATTTGTCATTGGTACGAACGACCAGGCGGCGCTTGAGCCGACCGCCACAACCTGTAAACCACCCAACGCTATAGCGTCCGATCTGAATTATTGTTCGGTCAATCAGTTTGATATAGTAGCCCATGCCGGTAATGCGGTACAATAACAATGAAAGTGAAAATTATGACTACAAACACGAAACAGAACGGCGCGGTATCATTATTTATTGTTATATTTACGACGTTACTCGTGACGATTATCACCGTTAGTTTTGTTCGTATTATGCTGAGCGACCAGCGACAGGCAACAGCCGCTGACCTCTCCTTGAGTGCTTATGATTCTGCTCAGGCGGGCGTCGAAGACGCAAAACGTGCTCTTCTGGATTATCAATCTGAATGTGCCTCGGGCGACGCCAGTCGTTGCACGAACGCACACACCCTGATTAATTCGATAGACTGCAACCAGTCACTGTCTCGTGTCGTCAGTTATGTTCCCGGCCAAGAGGTCTTGGTTCAACAGAATTCAAGCGATGGATCTGCCGCGCTGCAACAGGCCTATACCTGTGTCAAAATTACCACGCAGACAGATGATTACGCTGGAATCTTAGACCAAGATGATACTAAGTTAGTCCCACTGACCGGAGTATCGAGCTTCGATAGCGTCCGCCTTGAATGGTTTAGCGCCAAGAATCTTCAAGGTACGAGCACGGTCGTGGACGTACCTCTTGTTTCGGCTAGTCCACCACTCATTAGTCAATCTGACTGGACAACCACAAGGCCGAACCGTCCTTCATTGATGCGCACTCAGCTGATTCAATTCGGAGATGCGTTTACGCTCAGCGACTTCGATAACATCAATGCCTCGAGTCAGAGTAACGCCAACACGCTGTTCCTTTACCCGTCAACTATTGTGGACAGTCCAAAAACGTTTGTGAGTGACGTTCGCAAAGTAGCTAGTCCTGGCCCAACACAAATTCATTGCCAATCTTCCCTTGGTTCCGGTGGGTACGCTTGCTCGGCGACTATTAGTCTGCCGACGCCAATCAATGCCGGTAGTCGTACGGCCTACCTTCGCCTGACATCACTGTATAAGGAAGCAAACTATCGTGTCACCCTTTTGGCGGCTGGCGCGACGGTGAAATTTAATGGTGTTCAGCCGCAAATTGACTCAACCGGTCGAGCAAACGATTTATTCAGGCGTGTTCAGAGCCGAGTCGAGGTGATAGATACAGATTTCCCTTATCCGGATGCGGCGGTTGATATTTCTGGTGATTTCTGCAAAAAGTTTATAGTTACGAATGATCCTGCAGACTATCCTGGAACCTCTGCAAGCACCTGCACTCCATAACCCGAGGTGGTAATTACTCGCTTGTTTCACTATGGAATTTTTCGTAAATCTCGCGCAGATGCTGATCGGTGACGTGCGTATAGATTTGGGTAGTACTGATACTACTATGACCCAGCATCGACTGAACGCTGCGTATATCGGCACCATTCATAAGTAAATCGGTCGCAAAACTATGCCGCATCGTGTGGGGGCTAACGTGCTTGGTAATGCCCGCTAGGCGGGCGCAGGTGGTGATAGTCCGTTGAATACTGCGAGCGGTCAGGCGTCGGTAGTCGCCACTGGTGCTGGCGATATTGTTGCGGCTGTAGCTTAAAAACAGGGGTGGCAGATTATCAAGTCGGGCGTGCAGATAGTTATCGACGTGTTCGGCGGCGCTTTCGCTGATAAAGATAGGACGATCTTTTTGGCCTTTGCCACGCACCATAAACTCTCGTCGCTTGGTGTTAATATGGTCCCGATTAAGGTTTACTAGTTCCGAAACGCGCAGACCACTCGAAAAGAGTAGCTCGACGAGGGCTCGGTCGCGTAAGCCGACCTCACTCGATAGGTCAATTTGTTCCAGCAAGCGTTCTATTTCGTCGTAGTGCAAAAAGGTAACTTGTTTACGGGCCGTTTTAGGGAGTTCAATTTTATCAGGCGACAGGCTCGCTATATCTCGCTTCGACAGGTAGCCAAGGAACCCCCGCAGTGCAATTAAGTGGTAGCTTTGAGTAATCGTTGCAAGTTCGTCACCGTTGTCGTTTTTATAACGATTAAGCCATAGACGGTACTTACGAACAACTTCCGATGTAATCTTATCAACGGTTATATCATTAGTAAAACCAACAAATCTTTCCAAATAAAGAGTATAGTTTTCAGCCGTTCGAGCTGACCGTCCACCTTCAACTTCGAGGTGTTCGATATAATCAAGTAATAACTCCGACATATACATACTATTAGCATAGCCTAAAAGCCCTCAACTAGGTACAATGAAACGATGCAGGCGTTGGAAATAATCATTCTAGGTATTATCCAGGGGTTAACCGAGTTTATTCCGATTAGTAGTTCGGGTCACTTGGTAATTGCACAAAACT
>JACMLL010000002.1 GCA_014379635.1 Candidatus Saccharimonadota bacterium | reverse complement strand
AGCGTGCTCGGAGGCGTTAAGATCGACTTGCCCGGGTTGCAACTTGACGCGACAATCGCCCGAAGACTGACATTATTAAGAACAAATTATAAGAAATGATAAGGAAAAACGACATGACCAAACTATCAGTAGCAGACCTTTCAGGAGACCTCCGAGCCGCAATTGCGAGCCTGGAAGCTAATGAGGGCCTAGAGAATGTTGGAGTGATTGTCCGAGTTGGTGACGGCGTGGCATGGGTTCATGGACTCCACAGTGCTGGCTATAACGAGGTACTACAAATCGAAACAGCTGACGGTGTCATTGAAGCCTTTGCTCTTAACTTGATGGAAGATGAAATTGGTGCGGTGTTGCTTGGTACCGATGCGCAAGTGTCTGCCGGCAACACGGTCCGACTTAAAGGCACGATGTTACAAGTGCCAGTTGGACCCGAACTACTCGGACGTGTTGTTGATCCGCTTGGGCGGCCTCTAGACGGCGGTGGTCCGATTAAAACAAAGCAATTTGGCCTTATCGAGCGTGAAGCTATCGGTGTTATGGGTCGTAAATCTGTTCACGAGCCATTGATGACCGGAATTATGGCCATCGACTCCATGTTCCCTATTGGCCGTGGGCAACGCGAACTCATTATTGGTGATCGCCAAACAGGCAAGACGGCGCTGGCCATCGACACCATGATTAATCAGACCAAACAACAGACTGGCGTTGTTAACGTCTACGTTGCTATTGGCCAAAAACTGTCCAAAGTTGCCCGTCTGGTTGATCGTTTAAAACAAGAAGGCGTCATGGACCAAACTATTGTCGTTGCGACAGGCCCATCCGACCCAGCATCACTTCTCTATCTTGCGCCATACGCAGCCACAGCTATGGGTGAGTATTTTCGCGACAATAAACAGCACGCCTTGATGATTTATGATGACCTGACAAAGCACGCCGTGGCATACCGTCAGATGTCACTATTACTTCGTCGTCCACCAGGACGTGAAGCGTATCCGGGTGATGTATTTTACCTCCACTCTCGCTTGCTTGAGCGTTCGGCTAAACTTAGCGACGAACTTGGCGGTGGTTCACTCACTGCCTTGCCGATTATTGAAACACAAGCTGGTGATATTAGTGCCTATATCCCAACTAATGTTATTTCAATTACCGACGGACAGATTTTTCTTGAGACTGATCTGTTTTATCAGGGAATTCGTCCAGCTATCTCGGCCGGTCTGTCGGTCAGTCGTGTTGGTGGAGCTGCCCAAACCAAGGCCGTCAAGGCCGTCAGTGGTAACCTTAAACTCGGTCTGTCGCAGTTTCGTGAACTGGCCAGCTTTGCACAATTCGGAAGCGACTTAGATGACGCAACAAAAGCTCAAATCGACAGAGGTCAGCGATTAACAGAGTTACTAAAACAATCTCAGTATCAACCAGCGAGCATTTGGGAACAGGTCGCCAGTATTTATGCTGTTACTAGTGGTTTATTTGACCACGTTCAACCAGCCCATATCAAAGACGCTCAAACAGCATTACTGACTAGATTATGGGCAGAGCACAAAGATGACATGCGCGAACTGGGTAAAGGAGACAAGCCGTCAGACAATCAAACAAAAGCTATTGAAAAAGTAGCCAAGGCAGTTGCCGTAGGATTTGAGGGAAAATAGCTCATGGCTTCAACTCAAGTATTAAAGTCTAGAATCCGCTCGGTAAAAAATACCAAGCAGATTACGAAGGCTATGCAGTTGGTTGCAGCCAGTAAGATGCGTCGAGCACAGGAAGCGACAAAGGCGTCGGCGCCTTATACATTGGCGGCTCGTGAACTTTTGACTGCACTTTCGAACCATACGTCCGTCGCCCACCACCCATTCTTTGTGAAGCGTACCGTTAAAACAAGATTGCTGATTGTCATTGCGTCCGACAAAGGACTGGCAGGTGCTTATAATAGTAATGTCGTCAAAACCTACATTGAACAGTTACGTATCGACGACGCGGCAAAGGTAAAAAATACCACGATTGCTGTCGGTCGCAAGGCAGCGCAATTTGTTGCCCGTATCAAGGATACAGAAGTTTTGGGCGTCTACGAAGATTTACCAGACCGGCCCGACGGGCGTGAACTTAACGCAATTTTAGATAGTGCGAGGCTGAAGTTTACAAGTGGCGAGGTTGATGCTGTCGACATCATCTATACGCATTTTATCAGTAGTATTAATCAGCATGCGCGCATTCTGCGTGTTTTACCCGCGGGCTTTAAATCAGCTATTGAACCCGGTGTTGCCTCAGATGCAATTTATGAACCCAGTACCGAGGAAGTTCTCGACGGCATCGCTTATCGACTGGTTGGCGCTCAGATTTTTCAGGCCCTACTTGATGCCAGAGCCAGTGAACACAGTATGAGAATGCTGGCGATGAAGAGTGCGACCGATAATGCGTCAGACTTGGCAGATGACTTGACGCTTGAAATGAACAAAGCGCGCCAAGGTGCTATTACCGAAGAATTAGCAGAAATTAGTGGCGGCGTTGAAGCGCTTAACGAATAAGGGAGATACAGATGAGTAAGGAAAATACAGGAAAAATTACACAGGTTGTCGGAGTCGTTGTTGACGTTGAGTTTACAGACAAGCTTCCGGCAATCTATTACGCGTTACAAATGAAGCATAACAAAGGTATTTTGACACTTGAAGTCGCGCAACACCTTGACGAACGAACAGTTCGAGCAATTGCGCTTGCGAGTACCGATGGCCTGAAGCGTGGTGACAGTGTCACGAACACTGGTGCACCAATTAGTGTTCCTGTCGGCGAAGAGACGCAGGGGCGTATGTTTAACGTGGTCGGTGATCCAATCGACGGCAAACCAGCCTTGACTGGCAAACGCTCGTCAATCCACCGCGACCCTCCCCCACTTTCCGAACAATCAAATAAAACCGAGATTCTAGAAACCGGAATCAAGGTTGTTGATCTTATTGCCCCTGTGACAAAAGGCGGAAAAGTTGGTTTGTTTGCTGGTGCTGGTGTCGGTAAAACCGTCCTTATCACCGAATTAATTAATAATATTGCCAAATTCCATAGTGGAAATTCGGTATTTGCTGGTGTCGGTGAACGCACACGTGAAGGTAATGACCTATATTACGAAATGCAAGAAGCCGGCGTGCTTGGTAAAACAAGTCTTGTCTTTGGACAAATGAACGAACCGCCAGGAGCGCGTTTGCGCGTTGCCCTGTCTGGCCTCGCAATGGCCGAAACCTTCCGCGACGAAGGTAAAGATGTCCTGCTATTTATCGATAACATTTATCGTTACACCCAGGCTGGCGCTGAAGTGTCGGCCCTGTTGGGTCGTTTGCCGTCAGCGGCCGGCTATCAGCCAAACCTGCAGCAAGAGATGGGCGCATTACAGGAACGTATTACTAGTACCAAAAAAGGTTCAATTACGTCGGTTCAGGCCGTCTATGTACCTGCCGATGACCTGACTGATCCTGCTCCTGCAACGACTTTTGCTCACCTTGACGCCACGATTGTTATGAATCGAGCGCTGACTGAAATCGGTATTTACCCTGCCGTGGATGTGCTCGACAGTAACTCGACGAGCCTTGACCCAGAAATAGTCGGCGAAGAGCATTATCGCGTTGCTCGTGAGGTTCAACGCATCCTTCAGCAATACAAAGAGCTACAGGACATCATTGCTATTCTTGGTATGGAAGAATTGTCTGACGACCAAAAGCAAATCGTGGCTCGCGCCCGTCGTATTCAACGCTACCTGTCGCAGCCCTTTTATGTTGCCGAAAAGTTTACAGGTAACCCAGGAACTTACGTCAAGCTTGAGGATACCATCCGAGACTTTGGCGATATCCTAGCTGGAAAATACGACGACAAGCCTGAGGCATGGTTCTATATGGTGAACGGTACACTAGCGGATAAGAAGGACTAATGGGCGTATGAGGCTAACGCTCACAACCCTACTTGGGGTAAAAATTGACCAAACGGTCTACGAGCTCATTATTCCGACTGCAGCCGGTGAAATTGCCATATTTCCTGGACACGAGCCACTAGTGACACTCGCCGTACCAGGCGCAATTGCTATTCGTTACAAAAAAACGGATGACGATAGTCATCTTGAATATTTTGCAATTAGTGGTGGTATTGTCGAGATATCACAAAAGTCTGTGCGAGTACTTGTAGACAGGTCGATTTACGGCGCCGATATCATAGAAGCCGAATCAACGGCAGCTCTAGAGCGAGCTATTGTTCTTCGAGATAACGCCGAGAATCAGCTTGACCTTGAAAAAGCGCACCAACTCGTTGACCGACACTCGGTCCGTTTGAAGGTTGCCGAGCTTCATCGTCGACGTCGACATCTGTAAGACTATTTTCTTTTGGGAAAATAGCTTAATTCTTACTTTTTGGCCACAAAGTAACAAGAGGCCTTCTTTTGGTGTGCAAAAGAAGCAAAACATTTTCGACGGCTTCACTACTCCGAGACTACCAGCCAGCTCAAGACTGGCGCTGCGGAACTCACCGCTTACCAGCGGCTCAAACAGTCCTCGCGCTCGGGTCAGTCTTGAGCCACCCGCTAGTCTCGGGTAGTTGCAGATGTCGAGTGGGCTACGAAGCTCAAGAGATTGGGGGGTCTGGGGTCTCTGGATTATCCGGTAAAAATAACACAAGACACTCCTAGCTATTCGAGTATGTTTGAGCGCAGCGAGTTACGCAGAATACTAAAAGTGATTGTGGTATTTTTAGCCGCGATAATTCATCAACCCCAGAAGTTTTCCTTCTTTTGCAGCCAAAAGAAGCGCGTTTGTCCGCTGTACAGCGAAACTTTCCGCGGGGAAAGTAAGGATTAAATACTATGAACTTCAGAAAGTAATGCACGCACTTCATCGGTCGTTTTGGTGTGCATTAATTGTTCGCGTAACTCGCTGGCGCCAGGAAAATCACGAATATATATCTTGAAGAATCGTTTTAGTGGATTGAATCTGCGTGGTTCTAGTTCGCTGGAGTAACGATCATGAAGGTCGAGTTGCAAAAGCAGTAGTTCGACGAGTTCGTCGCGGCTGTGTTCGCGCTTTTCAGTCTCGAAAGCAAATGGATTATGAAAGATTCCACGGCCAATCATAATTCCGTCAACGCCATATTCGCGCACTAATTCTTCGCCGTGCTGACGGTCGCGAATATCGCCGTTAATAGTGAGGAGTGTTCGCGGGGCTATTTCATCTCGTATTTTTTTTATATCTGGGATAAGTTCATGGTGGGCTTCGACTTTACACATCTCTTTGCGGGTACGTAAATGGATTGTTAAATTGTCAATATCTTGTTTCAGTAAATACGTAAGCCACTCGCGCCACTCATTAATGTCGGCATCGCCCAGACGGGTTTTAACACTGACTGGCAAGCCACTTGTTTTAACGGCTGCAATAAGTTCACCGGCAAGTTTTGGTGTCCGGATAAGCGCGCTCCCTGACCCACCGCGAACAACTGATTTATCTGGGCAGCCCATGTTTATATCAATACCCCGATAGCCCATATCTGCAAGTCCCCGTGCTGCCAAGGCAAATTTATCAGGTCGATTACCCCAGATTTGCACTAATATCGGTTGCTCGTCAGCCGTAAAAGCCAGTCGGCCACGGGCACTGTGAATGCCCTTTTCGCTGCAATAGCTGGCGACATTAGTAAACTCAGTGACGAATACATCTGGACGAGCGGCATGAGCAATGACGTGGCGAAAAACAATATCAGTCACCGCTTCCATCGGAGCCAGAATAAAAAAAGGTTTTGGCAGTTCATCCCAAAAGGTTTTCATCATGCTATCTATTATTCCATAATACATAGTAAAATGTAAACCGCTCACATTACTCACAACGATTGTTATGAAAAATGGGAGCGGGACAGAGATAGTGATTTTTCTGACCCGGTGTTGCATATGGATTATGCAAGCTACTCCGTTAACGGACTTCCTTCTGCCCTGCTCGGCGGAGAGACTCATTGAGTTTTCCTCGAGCGGTCGCTTCGGCGGTCTGGAGGGTCCGGTTGCTTGGATCTCTTTTTAGATCCGCCTTTGACCTGTCCCAGTCCTTGCCTTGGTTTCCTGCCGTCACAGTAATCACCTCCTAAGGGTGTCGTGTGTTGGATGGATGTACAAATTATGGACGAGCGGGCCGCCACGATTGAGTCGTGTCAGTGCGCTCAAGCGTGGCGTGCGCCAGTGCGCATCAAGGCCCACTCGTCCGGCATTAGGCGGCTCTGCTGCCGCAACAATCACATCAGTGGGTGCGGGTGGGTGTAATCGTTGGGCAGCAGAGCCTATCCCGTTACTTTGGGCTTGTGGCCGCAACAGTCGCTTAGTGGGGTGACTGTTGTTTTATCGTAACGGAACATTTTCACTATCTCTGTCAATGTGCAAACAGAGAGATTGTGAAAAACTAACACGATTATTCTTGTCGATTTTTCACAACCTCAATCTGAGCATTATTAATAGTAACAAACAAAAGCTTACGTGTCAATGCTTATATGGTATTGTCAATCAGGTCTTGCTCGAAAGCCAAAATACCTTTTAGTGTTGGGCTATAGGTCGAGATATCAGGCAAATTAAACTCAGTAATATGACGCCAGACGGCATTAATAAGTAATGTAAATTGTTTTTGTTCGGCTGTAGTAAATTCTGCGACCAACGCGACAATATCTCCGGAGCGCGTCGGCTCTACAAATTGCAGAACGCCACTTTTAACGATATGTCCGCGGTAATCTCGGGCATTTTCGACGAGCAACTTGTAAAACATTAATTGCTGTTTATATTTGTGGAGCTTAATCTTCTCGTAATTCGTTTTTCCAATCCAGTCTCGTGATGGTTTACCGGTCTTGTAGTCGGTGACAGTCACTGTCTTGTCGCTGGCTATATCAACCAAATCTAGTGCGCCAGATAGGTGTGCGTCACCGACAATAACATGTTGAGATTTGAAGTTTAGTTCGGTTTTTTGTGAATCGGTGAACGTGCTGTAATGGGACGCAAGGAAGACCTGCAGGTCATCACCCCCTTTTTGCATATAGGTTTTAAAATCAATTCGTGACAAATGTTGATCTTTTAGGGCTGTCTCGAAATTATGCAGGATATCTTCGACGGCCTGTCTTTGGCCATGGGTGGCCAGATGAGCGTGGGCTCGTTGGAGTGTTTGGTGAATGGCCGACCCGTAGGCAGATGCGGGACTCATTGCCTGCGGAAACCTGAGTAGATTTTGCATCAAGAAATTCTGTGGGCCACCTCGGGTGACGTCTAGGAAATTGGTCAAGTGTGTAACACTTAGTTGATATTGCTCGAGTTGCGGCGCTAACAACTCTTTTAAAGTGTGTTGACTTGGCTGTGTTAGTGATTCATACCAACGTATTTCGGCCGTCTCGAGGGCATGGGTCGTATTGTGGTCACTACTAATCGCAGTTGGCTGCAACGCGGTATCAACTAAGAAACTAGCGCGAGCGGTTGTTTTATTGCTGTCGTCGACGAGGCTATAGCTGATAAATAGCTCATTTTTAGCTCGGGTGGCGCCGACGTAAAACAAACGTAAGCGTTCGTCGCTGGTATCACCGACGGGCGCCAGAGGAAGGTTTTCTGGGTATCCAATTAAACGATTACGGCTACGCGCCCGTTCACCCCATACGGTATCAATCGCATTAACAATACAGACTGTATCAAACTCAAGTCCTTTAGATTTATGAACCGTCATCAATTGAACAGCATTGTCTTTTTGTGAGGCAGAGCGCGTGCTGGTAATGCCGCTACCGATACTACGATGCAGATTGATGAATTCTACGAAAGTCTCTAAGTTCGGTGTCTCGACTGGGTTATAATCTCGGAGTTTTGTACGAATAGTTCGGAGCGCCTCAAGGTATCGTACGTAATCTTCGGAGTGATCAGACAGGTTCTGCTCGGAAAAGAAATATCCATAGAGTGGACTGGTAAATTCTTTTTCTTTTGATTCGACTACCTCTTCGTCTTCGTCATGTTCAGTGTCACCGATTTGGGTATCAAATTTACCAATAAGTATGTCGAGTATAGTTTCTAGCGGCAGGTGTGGAATTGACAGGGCGGTAGTCACAAGCCATTTTTGTAATGGTATAAATTCGGGTATTATTGCCATAGCATCTAGCCAGTGTGACTTTTTATCGTATGCCGAAAGACTCAGCTTCCACAGTGATAGAGCGTCAATCCCCCAGGCTGGATGAGACAAAACCTGTGGTAATTGCGCATTAACTTCTTTGTATTGTCCCAAGTGAAGGAAAATAAGAACTCGTGCTAATTGCTCGATCAAAAGAATCGGAGCTTGATCGAGTACATTGTCGCGTCGTTCGTATTGAACGGCAATATTGGCGCGGACAAAATAAGGTAACAAACTTTCAATTTCTTTGTGTTTGCGAGTCAGGACTGCAATATCGGACGGTTTTTTGCCTTTGGCAATACTTTTTTTGATGTGTTCGACAACCCAGTGGCGTTCATCGGCGTTCGTTTCTGCTTCGAGCAATTGGACGATGCCAGGACCTGCTTTGGTTTGAGCAGTGAGGTTTTTGTCTAGTTCGTCGATGTGGTTTTCGAGCCGCTCGGTTCCTTGAATGATAATATTCCTGGCACTATCCAAGATAGATTCACCGGATCTATAATTTTCGGTCAACGCTATAATACGCACCTTTGGATAATTTGTTTGGAAATTAATAATGTTACTAATGTCGGCACCTTGAAAGCTATAAATAGCTTGATCGTCATCCCCTACTACCAGGATGTTCGGGGTGTCGCCGTGTGCAATATTATTTGTCAGGTTATGGACGATACGCATTTGCGCCATATTGGTGTCTTGGAATTCGTCAACCATGATGTATTGATATTTCTCTTGGAGATTAAACCGAAGTTCATCAAATACTTCCATACCATGGACGACCCGTAGAATCATATCATCAAAATCATACAATTCGGTTTCTTCCATGCGAGTTAAATATTGTTCATATATTGAGCTGACAGCTCGTAGCTTTGACTGGCGGTCGCGAGATTTGAGGATAAATCCTCCTTCTTCGTCTTTTTTGAACCATTGGTTACGCCATGACGTGACTGGCTTGGTTGAATTGGTACTGCCGGCGAGTTCGATAGCGTCAGACAGAGAATCGGCGAGGATTACCGATAGCGGTACGATGGTTTGTAGTGCAACCTTTACAGCACTGTCGCGGATAATATCAATTTGAGCTGCTAGTTGGTCGGCCGTTGTTTTATTGATTTTGTTGGCAAAAATTGGACTCAGTAATTGTTCGGTTTTTTGTATGACGCTATCATTCGCGTCAAGAATTTCGAGCAACTCGTCGCTGGTGAGGCCACTCTTTTTAAGTTCAGATATAACCGTCAGACTGTCAGACAAATAGGTATACTCACCATTCATTTTTGTATTTAATTTATTGTTATAACCAAGACCATCAAAAATAGAATGAATAATTTCATAGCGGCTCAATTCATCGGCTGGACGGAAATGGGCGCCTTGGTAAAAATACTCGCCGTATTGATTGATAACTTCACTGCCAAAACTATGAAAGGTGTGAATTGCGACCTTGTAGGCATCTTTGCCAATGATTCCAACTAATCTTTCGCGCATTGCATTAGCGCCACTATCGGTAAATGTCAGACATAAAATATTTTCGGGTAGTGCGTCGGTCTTTTGTAAGATATTCGCCGTACGGACACTCAACAGTTCAGTTTTGCCTGTTCCAGGGCCAGCAATCACCATGACAGGCCCATCGATTGTATCAACCGCCTGCTTTTGCGCCTTGTTAAGCGTGGTGTATCGGTTTATAAACTCCATTACTACACATTATACCCAACACCGTCCAGCACGTCCATTTCTAGTTGACGCTCGATGGCCGCACCGAGTAGGATATAGTCTTCGGGTAAAGCTATGTCGTATAGTTTTGAGGCCAATTTTATTGTTTCGGCTGCCAGGGGCTGTTCGCTCACGAACCTGTCGCGGGCATCGACAAATAACATCGTGGCGTTGGCGCCATCGTGTAATAAGTCGGCTATGGACGCTGCCTGCCCAGCGGTTTGAAAGTGGTCATAGCGCGGTGCGATTGGCCGTACCAGCGTGGCCATCGTTTCATAGGCCGCCGCTCCGTGACTAAAGGCCAAGTGATTGGCGAGAGGAAAGTTATTGGCGATGCCGTACTGTTTGAGTGCGTGGTGCACAAGTTTATATAAGAGTACGTGCGTTTCAGAACATTCGTGCGCTCGTTCTACGAAACTCGAGTCCTGGAGCAATATCTCTATCATGGCCGCGTTATGGTCTGTGATGTCGCCTTGCGGGAAGTTGGGCTGGGTCTCTATGCGTGCAATAGTCATGGTTATTAAATTATATACTCATTTTTGTATAACGCAATAAATGTTACACTGATAGTAGTATGAGCAATAAAATGTATGATGAGCTGGCACTTGAGCGCAGTATTCGTGAACGATTTGGCGTTGAAGTAACTGTGCGTCAGACGATTGTCTCTCACTCACCTGTCGGTTATAGCGCCGAGGCAACACTTTTTTTGACCAATAAAAAACAACTTTATCTGTATATTACCGGCCAATCAAAACTATTACTGAGTGACATAAAAAAACTCGTTTCGCGTATGGGGCTTAGGGCTGAACTTTACTTTCCACCCAAGGGCCGTCCGCTCTATTTCGACGAGATTGGTCGGAGTAAGTTTTATGAGGTTTTTCCAGGGCGCAGCCAGGTCAGTAACGATGATATTATATTTTATCGAACTTTAGCGCCCTATAATCCTGCACTTGTTTTGATTTCTGAAGTCAAAAACGGCGAAGTCTATCAGTTCGATACCGATGCCAGTGGGCAATGGCGCGTCGCGGCTAAATTTACCTATCGGCGTATTAAGACTAGCTAGTCTTTAAGAGTAAAATATTTATATAGCATCTATTTCAAATAGTGCTGTCTAGCAGGTTTTATTAAAGAGATACAGTCTAAGTAGCCAGTCTAGTGCTTAATCGCGAACAGCTTCACGATAGACGGCTGGATGTTGTTGTGCGTACTGCCGCTGCCAGTGGATTGGTTGGTGGCGGTCGCGTTAGAGATACCTATGCCGGTGACTTCGGGAACGTTAGTGGCGGTAGCGGCGGTAGTTATCAACCAATAAATATTGTTATTCGTGCCAGGAGCAATCCCCCAGCCACCCTGACCACCACCGACTAAACCAATGGGGCTCCCGTTTGACGAATCTCTTGCTGTCCACCAATGAACATCTTGCCAATGGTTATGACCAGGATCCGAGACACCGTGGGTGTGGGCATTCTGGGTATGGGTGTGGGACGGCATCTGGGCGGTGGTGAGCGCTTCCGCTTTTGAACCGGACTTCTCCCCTATTGTGT
>JACMLL010000026.1 GCA_014379635.1 Candidatus Saccharimonadota bacterium | reverse complement strand
GAAAAAAGCAATTACCATTATTAGTCTCATCGGCGCGCTGCTAATCATTTTGGACAGCGTACAGGCCAGTCATTGGTTTGTTTTATTCTTGCTGGCTGGAGTGATTCCCGGTACAGATATCCTCATTCCAGCGGCTGTTGTTCTGGCCGCCAACGCAGCGGCAATCACAATCGTTTTCCTGCGCCTAGCTGTTTGGCCAAATGTCCAGAGTTTATTCTTCCCTGAGGACACAACCGCTATTGCAACAAACAGACCTACCCCTAACCGTGTCGGCTAAGACACTTTAGTTGTCGAGGTCGCTCGGTAAAATACTCTCGGCCCACAGTTGTAGTTCCTGCAAGACAAACTGCTTTTCTTGATCTTTGATCGAAGCCGATAGGCTCTGAAGTGATTTCATAAAAGTTGGCAAGCTGGCAGTAATTTTGGCGGCACGCCACTTCTCCCAGGCAATCGACTCATCCTCGGCCAGACTCCCCGGAAAGTTACGCGCTTTGTAGTGCAGTAGTAACGGCTCGAGCCGTTCGTCATTAAAACTCGGGTGAAAATCGGCCAGTTCGCGTTCACCTGAATTTCGAACCTTCTCGATTCTAATTTTATCAATATCAGGCACAAAGCTATCGTACAGTTGTGCCTCGGGATCAAGCGATTTCTTGTAGTCTGGTTTGTTTTCAAAAATAGTACGAATATTTTCGGCAAAACCAGGTGCCGATAACAAAATAGTACGGTATTTTACAATTACGGCTTCGCTGAGGCTGATATTTGCCCATCCCTCGCCTTGCGCTAATACTCCGAGCGGCGCTACGGCCGGCGCCCGGTTATACTGCAGCTCTTTGACAGGCAGACCCTGAAAACCTTCCTTGCTGCGCTCTTCCCAGCTAGCATAGAGCTTTTTCTTCAAAGTGTCTTGGTCCATTTGCAAAAAAGGCGTCGGATCGTAGCGAAGATCATACACGACTACATTACCGTTTTTACCTGCGGTTAAAGGAAAGGCCACGGTTGCCTTGTTAAACGCGCTATCGAGCCGTCCGCTGACATAGACGAACGGCTGTTTGTCGTCAAGGTTAACCAATTGCTTGACTTCCTTTTTGTCGCGTAATCGCAGCAGATAGTTATACAGTTGAGGTTGTTTATCTCGGATTAACTTCGTCACACCGATTAAGGCTTCAACATCACTGAGCGCGTCGTGGGCTTTGACATGATCAAGCCCGTTAACACTACTCAGCAGTTCGAGACGGTTGGTCGCAACACCCTTGGCGTCGACGGGCCACTTGATGCCATCGGGACGTAGGGCGCGGGTCATACGAACGACATCGAGCAAATCCCAGCGCGAGCGGCCATCTTTCCAGCTCCACTCATACGGGTCGTAAAAATTACGCCAAAATAAATGACGAATAAACTCATCGTCAAATCGAATGTTATTAAAGCCAACAGCAATCGTATCGGTCGTAAAAACTTCCTCAAACAACATCCGTGCAAATTCTGCTTCGCTGTAGCCATCGGCTTGTGTCTGTTGTGGGGTAATATTGGTTACCATTAATGCTTCGGGACTTGGCAGAACATCGTCATTAAGCTTTACAAGCACGTTTATAGGCTCGCCAATCGGCCGTAGGTCCATATCAGTGCGAATGCCGGCAAACTGCATAACTCGCGCCTCTTGCGGGCTTAAACCGCTTGTTTCGAGGTCGTAGAAAAAAAAGGTTTTAGCCATTACGACTATTATATATGTTTTTGAGCTCGAACGTAAATTCTTAGCTTAAAAGGATTAAACTATTGCTCGAAATAAGTAAACTCGTCATCACCTATGCGAATAATACTGTTACTCTCGGCGCCTTTGCGGCGAAGTTCGTGGGTAATGCCGAGTTTTTTCATAATGTCACGCAGACGATTAACACCCTCAAAGTTAGCGTAGTCAGTCCGCCTGGCAAACTTCTCAATCTTATCGCCAACTACTAGAAAATACGGCTGGCCCTCATCGTTCACCTGCTGCTCAACAGTCCAACCTTCGGCAATTTGATTCTCGCCCAGAGTAATAGATTCATAACCATCCTCTAAGGTATCAAGGTCATCCTCGGCCGCAACCTTACGGGCCGCAACGACCGTCCGGCGAAGCGCGCGCAAAACATCTTTCAAACCCTTGTGGGCACTAGACGAGATAGCAAAGACCGGAACATCACCGGCGACAGCTTTCACAGCATCAATTTGCATCTGGATAATGTCATCGTCAAGACCATCGACTTTGGTCAATGCAATAACTTCAGGCCTGTTGTTTAGTTCGAGGTTATAGTTCGTGAGCTCCGCGCGGATTGTCTTGTACGCACCGGCGATGTCATCGGTATAGACGTCAATAAGATGGAGTAGCACCGCTGTGCGTTCGATATGCCGCAAAAAAGCATCGCCAAGACCCTTGCCTTCACTGGCACCCTCGATGAGTCCCGGCAGGTCAGCAATCAGCAGGCTGCCGTCGTCAATATCAGCGACCCCAAGATTAGGTGTTAGTGTTGTAAATGCATAATCAGCAATCTCTGGACGGGCATTGCTCACAACGCTCAAAAAGGTCGATTTACCCACGTTTGGGAAACCGACCAAGCCGACATCGGCCAATAATTTCAATTCGAGTTCTGCGTCGAATGTTTCGCCAAATTCACCCTTCTCGGCAATACGAGGAGTTTGCCGTACCGAGCTTTTGAAGTGGGCATTTCCAAAACCGCCATCACCGCCTTTAGCGATAATGACTTCTTGTCCATCCTCGGTTAAATCAGCAATAACTTTGCCCGCGCGACGAACCAAAGTACCCATCGGGACTTTGACGTACAACGGTTCGCCCGAACGACCATGACGATCACGCTTGGCACCATTTTGGCCAGGGGTTGCCTTGAGCTCGGGCTTGAAGCGAAAATCAATCAGTGTATTGAGGTTTTCGCTGGCAACAAAAATAACATCGCCGCCTTTGCCTCCGGCGCCACCGTCAGGGCCGCCCATATCAACGTAAATTTCATGACGAAAACTGACGGCTCCGTTGCCGCCTTTACCTGCTTGAATGAATACTTTGGCGGTGTCGACAAACATACTTAAAGGCCATTATAGCAAAATCGCCCCGTAATTAACAGGGGCGATTAAACTGATGTCTTGGTTCTAGTGAATATAGCTATAGCTGGTGGCTTGGCCAGCATTAATGACTCGGCCACGAGTGACCTGATTCCAACCACCGCCATAATTCATTTCACTCAGTACGATGTCACCGTTAGAACGCACCTCTTCAACGACAGCAACGTGCCCATACCCGCCGCCATTTTGAATAATCGCTCCGGCAGCAGGCGTGCGGTTGACGGTAAAGCCAGCCGAAGCGGCGGCATACGACCAGCTAGAAGCGTTGCCCCAGAAACTACCGATTGGTCGCCCCAGTTCTGCTCGACGCTCATAGACGTACCAGGTACAGTTGCCGATAGCATAACGATTTCCCACAGATGCACGATAGTTATTACCAGTATTAGACCCTGAATAAACCGAGCTGGAGTTATACCCATAGTTTACAGCCGCCCGTGGCGCAACGTAGCCTGGGCGTTCGGTCGAAGGGAGACTACCACTCGGCAAAATAATCTTGATACCGGGGGTTATACCGGATTGATCAAGGTCATTGTACAGAACCGTACGAGATTGATCGACGTTATATTTCTGAGAAATTGACTGAAGTGTGTCCCCGGCCTTGACAGTATACTGCACACCATCGGTCGGAAGGATTTGTAGAACCTTTCCTGGCGTCAAAGCATCCGAAGTAAGGTTATTAGCCCATTTGATAGTGTCTTTTGATATACCGTATTGAGTAGCAAGCAAATCGACAGTATCACCCGCCTTGACGGTATAGCTAACAATCAGGCGACTTTCGGCTGTCGGTTGAAGTATTTGTGGTTTTGCAATCACCGTATCATTTGTTGGCGTAAGCTCATTTTTAGCCGCTAATGAAACAGAAAGATTGGCTATGTTAGTTGCAACCGATGAGTTGGTGGTTTCTGCAAGGCTTGCGGCAAGATTAGTGGCAATAAGTTCATTAACTGAAGTCTTTTGCGATTGTGCATCAGAGTTAATAGTCGTCGCATTCGCAATACCATCCGACTGTTGAGGTGCGTGATAGCCAACGGCGATTACCGCGACAATAAGCGCAAAAATGCTTGCATAGATTGCAATTGTTGAGGTTTTGGGTGTACCCTTCGCTCTTTTGCGATTGTGGGCTAATACCTGCTGTCTTAGTGCGACAGTCGATCCTTGAGCAAGGCTCGTTGAGATCTGATTACGAATTATCGTTCTCCTGCCGCCTGTATTACTACAAGGGCGTCTACCTTACTTTGTCTTGCTTCTTCCGCTGCATAGCAGATAAGAACGGGGTACGTGTCGACCGACTTCATTAATTAATATCATTTGTCTGAAAGTATGCTGTTTCGGTACCCGTGCGACATTTATTGGTAGGCTCATTTATATCTCTTGCTTTCCGCTCGCTGGTATAGTTTTTTAGACCGTATCAGTAGTTAGAGGCACAAATGTGCTCCTGCAAGTTTAGCAAATATTGCTAAATAAGTCAATTTATTTTATGAGTATGAAAATACACTGAGCTACGGCTTGTTGCACTCGACAGTACAGTACCTGGCAACGTTCGCTTCATGCTCTTCAAGCGTCCGTCCAAAATAGGTTTTACCGTCATCACCCGCTACAAAGTAGACGTAATCACCAAGTGCTGGCGCCGCGGTAGCTTTCAGAGCAGTAATACCTGGACTCGCAATTGGACCAGGAGGCAGCCCAGTGATAATACGCGTATTATATGGTGACTCAAGTGTCGAAATTGGCGTGACGCCTAATTTGTTAGCAGCGTAAATAAAAGTGACATCTGACCCAAGCGGCATACCAGCATTGAGACGTGTGTAAAACACCTGCGCGATCTGTTTTTGGTCAGTCGTTGGTTCACCCGATTTAGGCGAAATAGACTCGCGCTGAACAATAGAGGCCAGCGTAATTCCCTGGTAGAGTGTAAGATTTTGCTGCTTGAAGCCAGCTACAAGGTTGTTGTCCTTAATCACCTGTGCAAACTCATCAAAGGTTCGTTGCAGTATCGCTTTAGCGGTTGACCCACTGCTGAAACTGTATGTTTCACCGTAAATATAGCCCTCCAGGTCGGTACCGGCGGGCTTACCTTCGAATAGCGGCGAGTCATAAGATTGCGACAGGGCAACGTCGACTTCCGACTGGCTAAAGCCAGCTTTCAAAAGCACCTTGACGTGCTGCTTGAGCGTTGCTCCCGGCAGAAAGGTAATCGTAAACTGGTCGACTTTTCCACTTACTAAATGTTTAACAATTTGAGGCGTCGAATCACCAGGTGAAAGACGATAGGTGCCGGCTTGTAGTTTGCTGCGAGTACCTGACAGGCGAGTGTTAACGTCAAAAGCCAGACTGCTGCGAATAATAGCCTTGTCTTGAAGTAAATTACCAATTTGAGAGGGGGTAGACCCGGACTCGACAGTAACCGCGATCAATTTTTCCTTGTCCCCCGTCAATGGAGTTAACTGCACACCGTACCATATCCACGCAGCCAAACCACTTCCAATAAGTACAGCAGCCACTAACATACCAATTCTCAAAATAATCTTTGTAACGCATTTTTTTCGGAGCCTCAGCCCACTTGGCTGCCCATTGATTGGCTGGGGCACGATTGACTGGACGATGATGGCGGGTGGTTGCTCGTTGCTTTTATCAGTGGGTTCATCGAGCATAGTTTAGCTCCAAATAATCTTGCAAGATAATTGCCGCTGCCTGAGCATCAATATCGCCCTTGCTGTAAGGTCGCTTATAGGCAATCAGTTGCTGCTCGGCGATAACGCTCGTCAGTGACTCGTCCTGAAAAACAATATGGAGTGCGATGTCTTTTAACGTCTCGGCGAACGTTTCGACGTATTGGGTCTGCGCCGTTGCCTCGCCTGATTGATTACGCGGATAGCCAACAACCAGAGTTTCGGCATTTTCAGCTATCATTATCTTAGCGATAGCCTCGCGTTCATTACCGTTAACTTCAATTGTTTCATACGGGACTGCGATACGAACGGATGTATCGGCAACGGCGACACCAATACGTTTTTCGCCGACGTCAAGACAAACTAGGTTCACGCCACTACTCATTCTCGAGCTTAAACTCAACCGTAATCTTGTCGATGTTATTTGGTACTGTACGCACCCAGAAGAACGAGAATTGGACATCTACGTTACTTACTCCGTCGATTGCCTGAAGATTTGATTGTACTTCACCATATATCTTGCCCTTTACCTGTTCTTTGATGGCTGCCTCGTCAATCTTTGGGCCAATTTGCCCCGTGCTAATAATCTTGACTGTACTGGTATCTCCAGTTTTTGCATAACCTGAAAGTTTTACTTTTTTGATTCCGTTGTCATACACGCGCTGATTACTTTTTCCAATTAGTTGTTTTTCAAGGTTCGCCTTAAGATAGATCTCGAGGTCGCTTTTGGCAATTGCCGTAATCGTATAGGTCGTCGAGCTGGTCAGTTTAGCCTTTCCTGTTGCCTCAGCGCCAATCGCTGGCACGGAAGTTGCAGGGGCACGATCAATCGTAAAGCTGTCGTCAATCACCACTTCGCCGTTTGTAAACAACTTTATGAGCTGGGCTTTAACTTGATCACTTGGTTGTTCGACCAATGCCGCACTGGCTTTTTGCACATCATCAGCAGTAACGATAACAACAATCTTAGTAGTTCCCCCCGCCATAGCACTACCGTCCGAGCTAATACCGCTAACATTAGACTGATATGAACGCGCAGAAAGATTATAAGTTTCCCCTGAGTTAGATGCGACAACTTTGATTGTTGCTGAATCTTGAATAATTCCATTCGGGCCAATCTGTGTTCCTGCTAAAGTTGTGGCTTGAGTGCTAGCAAAAATAAGGTCACCGCTTGTAAACGTCGTACCTACCGGTACAGTAAGAGCGCTATTTGACACCGACGTCCGCGTTACCGTCATAGTACCTGTTGCTTTTTCCCCAATATCCTTGCTACCGGTCGCTGTAAAATCAACACTGACGTCTTTCTTGGTCGTTTGGAAGGTTGACTGAATCAGACCTTTTGCAACATCCGTCGCGGCATTACCGCCAAGAGTCGCCGTAGCATTAACCGAAGCTGCCGTGGTACGAGCCGTAATGATAACTTTTGCTGCTGGCGCAAACATAACTGCCCACACCAGAAAACCTATTAACAGTACTGCGGCGGCAATTCCGATAAAAAGTTTCTTGCGAAATGAATTAAAGTTAGGCACTTTGACGTTACTGGTCGTCTTGTTGAATTTTTTAGCCACTGACGCGCCAAGGGCGGCAACCGAAACTGATTTCTCGTCGATATCTATACTGTTGATGGCCTTGTTAACCGACTCATCACCGTCATTGGTGATATCAGCCGTCTTTTCAAGTTCACCAATTGGTAGTTGCGCGCCGTCAATAATATCATCGCCGTCATCAACGCTAAGAGCGGGGATTTCGGCCACTTCGGGCTTAGTCTGAAGGTTTTTGGCCACAGGAATTCCCGCCACCGCCGAAAGCGCAATCAACGCCTGGTTATTGGTAATTAAAACCATTCGCTTATTAGCGTTCTTGGCCATTCGCTCAAGCAAACGCAGGTTCACTGCACTCTGAAGAATACCGACGCGTTTTGGCGGTACAAGAGCAACAATTTTTTCGCTACTGGCTTTAATTTTGCCAATAATCGCCGTGATATCGTCTTCGACATCGATGTAAATAACGTCTTTATTCATAGCTATATTCTAAGGATTCGATTAAGTTTTTCTTTCATCGTATCACCGTCTCCACTGCCTATCATTGTATCATAGCCGACCCGCAGTAATCCCATAGCCGTGATGAAGGTATGGTCGTTAACATCGCCTGTCGTGTCAGTAATTCCAACAACTTCGGAGGGCTGAATATAATGAACGCTCGGTTTTTTTGTAAACGGTAAATCTTTGTGCCAATCCTCTGTCTGGAGGGCTGTGACAAGCTTGGCCAGGCTGGCCCCACCACCACAAAGCAAAATACGGTTCGGCAGATGATCGACTGAATCGAATTCACTCAGCGCCAATTCAACACCAGCGACCCACACTTCGAGCGTTTTATCGATTGCCGCATTCACCTCCTTGGCTACACTTGGCTTAATCTGGCTATTGCTAATGTTAACTTTCAGTTTTTCGGCATCGGAATACGATAGATTCATTTCACTGGCGATGGTGCGAGTAAAACTACGTCCGCCAATACCAAACATTTTAGTGCCTTCTACGCCACCGTCGTTGACAACGGCGATGTCGGTCGTGCCACCACCAACGTCAGCCAAAATTGCAGTAAAATTACTACTAGCGTCCGTTCCCAGTAAACTACGACTGACTGCAAATGGCTCGGCGGCAACCGCGAGTAGCTCTAAAGATAATTCGTCGGCAACACGCTCCAGAGCGCCAATATGAACCATCGGTGCAAAGGCAGTATAAATTTGAACCGCCACATCGCGTCCTTGAAAACCAATCGGATTACTGACCTTGTAGCCATCGATATGAATACTGACCAACGCGCTATTAACCAGTTTCACTTCAACTTCTTCGTTGCCCGTTTCAAGGGCAATCTGTTTTTGAGCTTTACTCTGCGCACGTTCTTGAACTTTTTCGATGATAAATTCCATTTCGGCAGTATCAAGCGGACGATCTGGCTGTGGTCGACGATAGCGAATGGTATTTGTTACACCTTTAACGAGTTCGCCCGCGATACCAATAACAACGCTCTTAGCCTGAAGCCCGGCTTTATTTTCAGCTTCACTCAGCGCGTCCTCACAATTACGAACAACTCCAGCAATGTCAGCGATTGCTCCGGAGTGCATATCGCTAAGATCTTGACGAGCGCGACCAACGCCAACAATACTCAGTACATCGCCGTCAACTTTGGCGATTAACGCCTTAACAAACTCTGTACCAATATCCAGTGCAACTATATAATCGTTCGATGTGTTGTTTTTTCGACTGGCTCGTAGTTTTTCAAATACCATAGATGTCCTTCATTATATACCATTGATGCTTATGGTCACAGATAGTTGTTTATTATTTGTATTTATGGTATAATAAAGTCATGTCATCCAGAACTAATTTTTTTCCAATTGGAGAACTTGTTTCAAGCTCTAAGATCTTAGAGCTTGACTATGACGAGCAGCAATACTTGCTTTCTCGAATACGCCGCACAACGAGCGATATTGGTATGGTACCTAGTTTAGAACCTGAACAAACCGATGTCAGTCTAAGGGGTATCCGTATAAAACCGCGCGTAGCAAGCTCTTTAGGGACAAAGGCAACGATGGGGATAGATTACTCAGAAACAATTAGAGGTTTAAAAAGTGCTGCTATTAGCGTTCGGCACGACCATGGTTCAAACTCGAAAGAATACCACCTTGCCCCTGCAATGGACATCTGGGAAGAATGGCATCCGGGTCATGACGAGGCAGCTCAATATCTTACACACAGCCAATTGATTACAGAATTGAGTCCACTCGTGCCTAACGAGCGTATCTTTGAGCCGATTATAGATAGAGTCGATATTAAGGGTATGGAAATCGCATATTTATTAGCTGATTTCTTAAAAAAGTCAGCCACCACCCGAACACGAAATACACACCTCGGTACCGACACACTCGTCGCCGGCGATAATTATTTAAGCCGAACCGAAACGTCTTTATCTATTAAAGAAATTAATAATCGACGTATTCATAGCTTAGCTGTCGGTGCCATATACGATATCGAATTAGCCCATATCAAAAAAAGGTATAGTTATATAATTAATTCAACAGAACAGGCGCAATCAATTAGCTCTGCCGTAGGTGCAGTAACTTTTTCCAGCGCCGATGGTGTACCGCGAAATCGGCTTGAACAGTTTGCTCGAATTGACCAAGATAGGAATGACCCTTTGGCGGTATTTCATCGTGGCCTTAAAGACCTGCGAGGCCACTACGGCGTGAGCGAACAATAGCTCGGCTAAACTAAAACGGCCTTAATTCGACGAATCCCAGAGCCGCTTGATTCTTCTTTGAGAATCTTAAACTTTTTTTCGCCATCAATCAACTCATAGGTGTGATCAACGTGAGGACCACCGCAAATTTCAAAACTAAAAGGATGACCATCGTCGCCTATTTGGTACACCTTCACAGTGTCGCCGTACGTATCGCCGAAGGCACCGATTGCCCCCATTTCAAAGGCAACATTTGTCGGGTATTCTTTGTAGCTAACCGGCAGGTCGAGCGCAATTTGTTCATTGACGATACGCTCAACTTCGTCGAGCTGTTCTGGTGTCACTTTTTCGGGATGGTTAAAGTCAAATCTCAGGCGTTCTTCGGTAATATTACTGCCATGTTGCGTCACGTGATCGCCAAGCACTTGTTTGAGGGCGGCGTACATCAAGTGAGTGGCCGTGTGGTATTTTTTGTGCTGCAAAGTTTGTCCGCTAAGTCCGCCTTTGAATGTTCCCTTGGCAGCAGTTTGCGATCGTTCGCGCTGCTCGGCCATCTTGACGTCAAACTCCGCGCGCCAGTTCTCGCTCAGCTGAACGTCTTGTTTGTAGGCTTCTTCGGTAGAAAGTTCAACCGGAAAACCGTAAGTATCATACAACTTAAAAAGTTCTTCGCCCGTTAATCCATTTCTGCTAAACTTTTTCAGTTCATTCAGCCCTTTTCGCAGTGTTTGACGGAATATTTTCTCTTCTTTGACTAATATTGAAATTACTTCATCGCGCTGCGTGGCAACCTCTGGATAATCGTCGTGATACAAATCGGCAATTACTGGAACAATTTCTTCCAAAAAGTTCTGCTCGATACCTAAGTCAAACGCAAAGCGAATAGCCCGGCGAAGCAAGCGGCGCATGACGTAGCCTTGTTCTTTGTTGGCCGGTTTAACACCATCAACGGCCAAAAAGGTTGCGGCTCGCAGGTGATCAGCAATCACGCGCATACTTTCGGTATGCGATTCGTATTTTTTACCACTAAGACTTTGTAGTTTTTCGATAATCGGCCATAGCAGACTAATCCTGAACACGTCGGGGCTGTCAATACGCGCGGCGGCAATGCGCTCCAAGCCACCACCAAAGTCAACATTTTTCTTGGCCAGCGGCTCAAAGCTACCGTCTTCCAAGCGCTTATATTGCATAAAGACCTGGTTGCCAATTTCCATAAACTGACCGCTATCGCTGGCAGGATGCGCCAAACCGAAGCCGTCGGCATGATTTTGCGGTCCAAAGTCATAAAATACTTCGCTGTCAGGTCCGCATGGGTCGCCGATTGGCGTTTTGTCGAGACCACCACCACGACTCCACCAGTTTTCACCATCGTCGTAAAAGAAAATTCGTTCACCAGGATTAATCCCGCGCGCGTTACCGTCTTTTTGGCTGCCGACTTCGACAATTTTAGCCTCAATTCCCTTTTCTTCAAAAACTTTTTGCCAAATGTCAGCCGCTTCATCATCACGTGGAATACTGTGCGCCTTGTCGCCGATGAACACGGTGACATAGATTTTATTTGGATCAAGTCCAACCTTGTCAGTCAAGAACTCAAAGAACCATCGAATTTGTTGTTCTTTGAAATAATCTCCCAAACTCCAGTTGCCAAGCATTTCAAAAAATGTCGTATGACGATTATCACCCACATCTTCAATGTCTTGCGCGCGCAAGCACGTCTGACTATTAACCAGGCGGACACCGTCGCTGTGAGGCTCACCTAAAAGATACGGTAAAAGCGGTTGCATACCACTACCGGTAAACAACGTTGTGGGGTCGTTAAGCGGGATTAACTTGGCACGCGAAACAATAGTGTGGTTACGTTCCTGGAAAAAGCGGAGGTATTCGTTGCGTATTTGTTGTGCATTCATATCCGTTAATTTTACCAGTCAGCCATCAGAATTACAATTTATACGACAATACCACCGCCCAGACAGACATCACCATCGTAAACGACAACCGATTGGCCAGCGGCCACTGCGCGCTCTGGATTTGTAAACTCTACTATTACACCACCCTCTTCGTGACGTAAATGCGCTTTGACGAGTGGGGCGCGGTGGCGAACGCGAATACTATATTCAGCCTCAATAGGCGTTTCGTTAATCCAATGAACATTCACTAATGTGACGATATTTTTCCACAGTGACCTGTCATTGAGATCAGTAGTCACGTAGACTTCGTTTTTATCCATATCTTTACCAACGACATAATAAGGTAGCCCGCCGCCAAGCTCGAGGCCATGACGCTGCCCGAGTGTATAGAAAATTGCACCATCGTGATAGCCCAAGGTTGCACCGGTTTTTTTATCAATAATCTTGCCGGATTTTTGTTCGACATACAAACTCAAAAAGTCACGGATACCAACCTT